>JANOWR010000130.1:0-2490 GCA_031417995.1 Polaromonas sp.
CTACCAATGGCTCATTAAAGTCCGGGTCAAACTCAGGCGTACCAACAAACCGCACGCCCTTACCTACATGTGCAAAATAATGGCCATAACGCAACAGCGTCCAAACCGTGGCGCGTGCCACGCAAAGTGCGTACCAAAACCGCTCCAGCTCTTGGCTGCGCGCGCCTACGCCAACGCGCCATGCAGAAACCAGTTTTATCAAAATTTGAAGGATGGCTTTCACAAAATAAGCTTTGGATTGGTCTCGGATATGCTATTCATTTAGTAGCTGCTTGCGCCCGAATTTATTGGGCTACAGGCCTTTTTGATACCTAAAAATACCCTTTTTTAGCCTCCAGAGGCCCAAAAAAGCCTCTCAGCGAGGTTTGGGCCGAGTTTCAGACCGCTGGCAGCGTTTTCATGACCTGCTCAACGCGGGCCAGGTCGCCTGGCGTGTCTACCGAATAAGAACTGTGCTGGGTAGGGACCATTTTGACCTTCAGCCCGTGCTCCAGCACCCGCATCATGTCAACCGACTCAGCAATCTCCAGCGGGGTAGGCGCCATGCGCGTGTATTCCAGCAAAAAGTCGCGTCTGAAAGGAATGATGCAGACCTGCTTGCCCATGGGCACAACCGGGGCCTTGGCGCGGGTGGGGATGGGCTCGCGGGAGAAGTAAAGCGCATTGCTTTGCAGGTCACACACCACCTTGATGCAGTTGCGGTCTTCAAACTCGGCAATCGACTCCACCTTGCCCAGCAAGTTGACAATTTGCAGCGAAGCGTCTGCCAGCATGGGGTTGACGGCCTCAGAAATCATACCCGGGTGCGTCATGGGCTCGTCGCCCTGCACCATCACCACGATGTCGTAGGTCACGCCGTCTTCTTTTTCAAGCACCTCCAGCGCCTCGGCGCAGCGGTCCGATGCCCGCTCGTGGTGGCTGCCGGTCATTATGGCCCGGCCACCGATGCTGCGGATGTAGTCAGCAATTTCACGGTCGCAGGTGGCCACGGCGGTGACTGTCAGCAACGGGTTTTTTGACACCCTGTCATACACATGGCCGATCATGGGCTTGCCCAGCAACTTGGCCATGGGTTTACCGGGGAACCGGCTACTGCCCATACGGGCCGGGATAAGCGCAACAATGTTCACACACACTCCTTGATGGGGGACTGACCGATAGCCTGACCGATAGTCTGGCTGATGGCCTGATGAATACCGCGCTTCATCAAGCTATGACAGGCCTGATTGTCGCTTGGTTAAACATCACCGAATCTATTGAATACGCCAAAAACCGGTAGCCTTCTGCAATACGCTGGGCAAGCTGCTCTGCCGACGGGGCCACCACATGCAGGCCACACGGCACGCCGCTTGCCAGCGCCAGCTTGAGGATTTTCGCCATCGTCGCCACAAAGTCCGGGTGCTCAAACTGAGCCGTCAGCCCCATCGATGCCGACAGGTCATAAGGGCCGATGAGAATCGCGTCCAGGCCGTCTACCGCAAGAATGGCCTCCAGGTCGTCAACCGCCCGGCCGTGCTCGATCATGGCCACCAGCAGCGGGGCCTGGGCTTCCTCGCGGTAGGCCTCAAAGTGTTTGCCAAACAGGTTGGCACGTGAAAACGCCACGCCGCGCGTGCCTGCGGGTGGCCAGCGACAAGCGTCACGCACGGCCATCAGTTGCGCAGCACTTTCAACCATCGGCACGATCACGCCGCCAGCGCCAGCGTCCAGCGCTTGTTTGCAGTCTTTGGTCAGCCCCTGCGCCAGGCGCACCAGCGGCAAGGTGCCGCCAAGCTCAAGCGCACGAAACAAGTCCGGCAACTGGTGCACAGACACAGCGCCATGCTCCATGTCAATCGCCACCCAGTCGTAGCCAGCCTGGCCCATGATCTCGGCCACCGAGGCATGGGGGATTTGCATCCAGCTACCCACCGAATGGCCGCCGTTACGCAGGCGGTCGCGGATGTCTCGGATGGCAGTCAGTCTATTCATGGTGATCATTCATGGCGGTTAGTCGTGGCAGTTGTTCATGGTTAAGCCGTCAAACACACGCCCCACATGGCGTTGTTGCAAGGCCTTGTTAAGCGCCGTGCGCCTCAGCAAAAAAGAAACCTTGTTGGCCTGGGCCGCGTCAAAGTCGGTGTCTGAGTCTCCGACCATTAAAGCCTGCTCAGGCGAGCATTTTAAATGCGACAGCACACCGCTTATGGCAGCCGTTTTGGTGGTTGGCGCGCCGTAAACTTGCCGAAAGCAATGCACCATGCCAAGCGCGTGCAATATGGTTTCAATTTCCTTTTGGGGGGTGGCTGTTACCAGCACAAAATACTGCGCACTGTGCTGGGCCAGCAAATACTCACGCACCCCGGGTACCCAGGCCGCGTCAATAACCGCTTGCAGCACCAATGTTGAGAACTGGTCACAAAACTTCTGTACGTTGGCAGGGGTGGCTGGCACGCCCGCCCAGCCAAGGTATACAGGCATTTTGTCAAAGCGCGAGACACCGCCATGGGC
>JANOWR010000131.1:0-16932 GCA_031417995.1 Polaromonas sp.
TGGATCAGTTCCTTGATGGTGGTGCCGTAAACGCTGACGATTTCATACCAGCGGTAGATCAGCGGGTCGGTCGGCACGGGGGTGGGCAAGGAGCCTTTGTACGGCACGACCTGCAGCCACTTCTGCTCTTCGGCGTTCAGGCCGAAAATCTTGCCGATGGTCTTTGCCTGCTTGTCGTCGAAGGTCATCTGGCCCAGGCAGCCGGCGGTGACCCACTCTTTGCTCAGGCCGACTTTTTTGGCGACTGAATCCCAGCTGATGCTTTTGGCTACCTTGGCGGTGATGATCTTTTCGGTGACGTCGTTGCGGTTCATCGAAGGCTCCTGGTGTGGTTTGAATTGAAAAAGTGAGGGGTCAGTGCGCGTCGCCGGGTTTGGCGCGCTTGATCAAAAAATCGACGATGTGGTTGCGCAGGTCGTAGTAACCGGGCAGGTGGTGCAGCTCGGCCCGGGTGCGTTTTTTGGGCAGGGTATTGACGACCACTTCACCAATGCCGCCGGGTATATAGCCCCCACGCTTGCCCGCTTCGCGTGGGTCGCTGCCCCCCAAGGGGGCCTTCGCGCCTTGGGGCGGCCCGGCGGCGCTCAAGCCACTTGCTGACTCAGCACCGTTGGTCATCAGGATGATTCGGTCGGCCAGCAAAATGGCTTCGTCCACGTCATGCGTGATCATGAACACCGTTTGCTGCGTGTCACGCACGATGGTCATCAACTCGTCCTGAATCGTGCCGCGCGTCAGTGCGTCCAATGCACCAAACGGCTCGTCAAGCAGCAGCATTTTGGGTTGAATCGCAAACGCCCGGGCAATGCCCACGCGCTGCTTCATGCCGCCTGACAGTTGTGATGGTTTTTTGTCAATCGCGGGCATCAAGCCGACCATGGCCACAAACTTTTCAACATGCGCATTGACCTCGGCTTTTGACCAGTCAGGCCAGCGTGACACCACCGCAAAGGCGATGTTGCTGCGCACGGTGAGCCACGGCATCAGCGCGTGGCTTTGAAACACCACGCCGCGCTCCAGACTGGGGCCGGCGATTTCGCGGTTGTCCATAAAGCAGTTGCCCGAGGTGGCAGTGTCCAGGCCCGCCAGCACATTGAGCACGGTTGTTTTGCCGCAGCCTGAGTGACCAATGATGCAGACGAACTCGCCTTTGTCGATGGCAAAACTCACATCGGCAAAAACCGGTTTGTTGGCGACAAAAGCTTTGCTCAGGCTTTCAACTTTCAGAAATCCTGGCATGGGAACGACTGCGTTATTCGACATACGTCACCATCTTTTGCAGCTGTGCAAAAGCCAAATCAAGCAGCATGCCCACAATGCCAATCACCAAAATCGCAAAGATCACATTGGTGAGCGACAGGTTGTTCCATTCGTTCCAGACAAAGTAGCCAATGCCCGTGCCACCGACCAGCATTTCAGCCGCCACAATCACCAGCCAGGCAATGCCCATCGAGATACGCATACCGGTAAAAATGGTGGGCGCAGCGGCGGGCAAGATGACCAGAAAAGCCTTGCGTAGCGGGCTGACTTGCAGCGTGGCTGCCACGTTCAGCCACTCGCGCTTGACGGCTGATACACCGAATGCCGTGTTGATCAGCATCGGCCACACCGAGCAGATAAAAATCACAAAAATACCGCTGATGGACGAGTCCTTGATGGTGTACAGCGCCAGCGGCATCCACGCCAGTGGCGAGATGGGTTTGAGCACCTGAATGAACGGGTCCAGCGCACGCCTGAGAAGTGGCGACATGCCGATCACAAAGCCGAGCGGAATCGCCACGATGCAGGCCAGAAAAAACCCAAGCCCAACGCGTGCCAGTGAGTGCCCGAGCTGTATCAATATGCCTTTGTCGTTCGGCCCGTTGTCGTAAATCGGATTGGACAGCTGCTTCCAGATCGCCGTACCCATTTGGCTGAGTGTCGGGAAGCCCGTGGTCTTGGTGCTGCCCACGTCTTTGCCCATCATTTTCTGGTATTCGATTTGCTCGGTCGTCATGCCTGCCGTGCTCGTTGAAGGAGCAACGCCAGTTGATTGCGTGGCCAGGAACCAGATGCCGAGAATAGACAAAAAGATGAGCAGCGAGACCAGGCCCGCTTTGAGATTCAATGATTTCATAAGGTGTCTGTCTAGCCCATCTTGTTGATGACGAAGCTTTTCACATACTCATCCGGTTTTGCCGGGTCAAACTCTTTACCCATCACCTTGAATTTTTTGTACGCGCCTTCTGGCGGGTTAAATCCGGCCAGCTTCATCTGCTTTTTGGCGTCGGTCAGCAAGAAGACTTTTTCAGCGATCTGTTTGTAATTGACCTCGCCCTTCACATAGCCCCAACGCTTCATTTGCGTCAGCATCCACACCGCCATCGACTGCCATGGCACCGGGTCAAAGTTGGCACGGTCAGGCACATTTTTGATGTTGCCCAGGCCGTCGGCAAACTTGCCGGTCAGCACTTGGGTCAGCACCGCTTCGGGCTGGTTCAGGTACTGTGCTGGCGCTATCATTCTGGCGATCAGCTCTCGGTCTTTGGGCTGGCTGGCCATGAACGATGCACCCAGTACAGCGCGGTACAGCGCTGCAAAAGTGTTGGGGTTCTGCTTGATGAAGTCATCAGACACGCCGAACGCGCAGCAGGGGTGGCCGTCCCAGATGTCCTTGCTCAAAATGTGAATGAAGCCGACCTCGTCATACACGGCACGCTGGTTGAAGGGGTCAGGACCTAAAAAGCCGTCGATGTTGCCAGCACGCAAATTCGCCACCATTTCAGCGGGTGGCAGCACACGCAGTTGTACATCGGTATCAGGGTTCAACCCCGCCTCAGCCAGGTAGTAGCGCAGCAAAAAGTTGTGCATGCTGTACTCAAACGGGATGGCAAATTTAAAGCCCTTCCAGCCCTTGGGGTCACGGTTGCCTTTGTGCTTGACGTGCAGCGTAATCGCCTGACCGTTGGTGTTTTGAATCGTGGCCACATTCATGTTGATTTGGGTCGAACCCAAACCCATCGTCATGGCAATTGGCATGGGCGACAAAAAGTGGGACGCGTCATGCTCCTTGTTGATCATCTTGTCGCGAATCAGCGCCCAGCCTGCGGTTTTGTTCAACTGGACATTCAGGCCTTCTTTTTTGTAAAAACCCAGCGGGTCAGCCATGATGAGAGGTGATGCGCAGGTGATGGGGATAAAGCCGAGTTTGAGGTCTTTCTTTTCGAGCGGGCCGCGGTCTTGCGCCATGGCTTCAAGCGCACCTAATGGGAACAGCGAGGCAATCGCGGCGCGTGCGGTGTTGGCGCCCACGGCTTTAAGAAAGCCGCGCCGCACGCTGTCAATGGGGAACAGCGCCTTGACCATCGTCGCTTCCATAAAGCTCTGCGACAGGGACTGCTCAGTTTGCACTGCATGTTCACCAGGTGCGTGGTCTTGCCCGCAGGCGCAGCGCAGCATCAGGGGGCGGTCGGCATCAAAAGCGTCGAAGCTGTTGGACATTGGTGTTCCATATTCAAAAAGATACAACTACCAAGCAAGGTCTGGGCCAGCCTTGAAGTTGTCGCACGACCCCAGATTGGTGCAGGTCACAACGGCTATCGGTCAAATTCAGCTCTTCAGTGGTGCATGACAGTCCGTTGGCCTGAATGGGTCAAATTGCCTGTAAAGTGCCATGTTCACTTATCAATAATCCGCCTGATGCGATTTTTAACCTGTGCCTTGCTGGCTTTGACCAGCCTGGCTGCCTGCAACCCGACTTTCAACTGGCGCGATGTGCGATCAGATGGCACACGTCTGACGCTACTGATGCCGTGCAAACCAGACAAAGCGCAACGAACCGTGCCCATGACTGGCTTGCCAACTGAAGTGAACCTGCTCAGCTGTGATGCGGGGGGCGTGAAATTTGCCGTTGCCGTGGCCGATGTGAAAGACGCCGCCAAAACCGCCGATGCACTGGTTAACTGGCAAAGCGCTACGCTGGCTAACATCAAAGCCCCGGCCACACCGGGTGCTGCGTTCCGGTTGCCCGGTTTGGTCGCCAGTGGGGTTCTGGTCAAAGCTGACGGCAAGCGCGTTGATGGCCAGGCCGTCAGCAGCCAGGCCTTGTATTTTGCACAAGGCTCACAGGTGTTTCAGGCAGTGATGTATGCCGACAAAATTTCAGCTGACGTGGCAGACACCTTTTTTTCGGGCCTGAAGTTTGAATAATCCGAAATCTTTTGATGGCCTGCTAGATAAAAAAACAGCGGCGATTGTTTTTTTAACGTTTGCCGCAGCCTACAGCCTGTCAGCGCTGGTGCGCGCCATCATTGCCACGCTGTCGCCCGTTCTCAGCCAGGAATTTTCTTTGCAGTCACGTGACCTGGGGCTGCTGGCAGGCGGTTACTTTTTGGGCTTTGCTGCCACCCAGTTGCCGCTGGGCACCTTGCTGGACCGGTATGGCCCGAAGCGCGTCATCGTCTGCTTTTTGGCGGTTGCGGTGCTGGGTTGCCTGGCTTTTTCAGTGGCCAGCAGTTTTGCCGGGTTGCTGCTGGGCCGGGTGCTGATTGGCATGGGCGTCAGCGCCTGCCTGATGGCGCCGCTCACCGGCTTCAGGCGCTGGCTGGACGCGCCCACCCTGCTGCGCGCCAACTCGTGGATGCTGATGAGTGGCTCGCTCGGCATGCTGGCATCCACCCTGCCTGTGCAGTGGTTGCTGCCGCTGGTGGGCTGGCGGGCACTGTTTTGGGCGCTGGCAGCGCTGGTTTTTTTGGCCTTGTTGACGATTGCATTTGTCGTGCCGAAATGGGCTGTTGATGCCAACGCAACAACAGGCACACCTGCTGGCTATGCCGAAGTCTGGAAGAACCGCTATTTTCAAAAAATGTCACCGCTCGCCTTTGTCAATTACGGCGGCCTGGTGGCCATACAAACACTGTGGGCGGGCCCGTGGATGGTCAAAGTTGCTAACTACACCCCCCTTCAAGCGGCAACCGGGCTTTTTTACCTGAATGCCACCATGCTGCTGACGTTTTGGAGCTGGGGCCTGGTCAACCCTTACCTGGCCAGGCGCGGCTGGCACACAGACCGTCTGATCGCGTGGGGTGCGCCGGTCAGCATCCTCATCCTGGCTTTCAATATCTGGGGCGGCGCATCCACAGGCTGGCTGGGCTGGACGGCATTTTGTGTGGCGTCCACGGTGATCAGTCTGTCGCAGCCCGCCGTTGGCATGGCCTTCAAGCCCTCATTGGCGGGCCGTGCGCTGTCGGCTTTTAATCTGGTGATTTTTGCGGGCGTGTTTACCGTGCAGTGGGGCATTGGCCTGCTGGTCGATGCGTTTGCGGCACTGGGCCTGGCCCGTGTGGCCAGCTTTCAGGCGGCATTCAGTGTGTTTTTGGTTTGCTGCGTAGCTGCATATATCTATTTCTTGCGTGTGAAAGATAATTCAGGCCAATGAATGGAATTTTTATCATTGCCCATGCGCCGTTGGCCAGCGCCTTGCGCCAGTGCGTGCTGCATGTCTTTCCCGACAACCCGGCGGGTGTGGTGGCGCTCGACGTACAACCCAATTTGCCGCCAGAAGAAACGCTGGCCCAGGCGCGCGTTCTGTTCAAACAGATGGGCACATCGCATGCATTGGTCTTGACCGATGTGTTTGGCGCCACGCCGTGCAATGTGGCGCAAAAACTGGTCGATGGTGTCCATTCAAAACTCATTGCAGGCATCAACCTGCCCATGCTGCTGCGCACCGTGTCGTACCGTCACGAGCCGCTTGACGCACTGCTGGTGCGCGCCTTGGCGGGTGGCACGCAGGGCGTGATGCAAGTCACCATTACCGCACCGCAAAATCAAGCCCAAAAAAAACATGATCCAAACGACCACGAACATCAGCAATAAGCTTGGCTTGCATGCGCGGGCATCGGCCAAGCTCACAAAACTGGCAGGCAGCTTTGCCTGTGAGGTGTGGATGAGCAAGGGCGAGCGCCGGGTGAATGCCAAAAGCATCATGGGTGTGATGATGCTGGCTGCGGGGATGGGCAGCACCGTTGTCGTCGAAACCAATGGTGCGGACGAGCAGGTGGCAATGGATGCTTTGCTTGCGCTCATAAACGACAAGTTCGGCGAAGGCGAATGATTTGACCTTCTCCGTTCACGGTCTGGCTGTTTCGCGTGGTATCGCGATTGGCCGTGCCGTGCTGGTGGCGTCCAGCCGTGCAGATGTTGCGCATTACTTTGTTGATGCTGACAAGACGGATGAAGAGATTACCCGGGTGCGCATCGCCCGCAACGCGGTGGTTGACGAAATCACTCGCCTGCAACGCGACCTGCCCAAAGACGCGCCGCATGAAATCGCCGCGCTGCTGGATGTGCATTTGATGCTGCTGCAAGATGAAATGCTGATCAGCGGCGTCAAAAAATGGATCACTGAGCGGCGTTACAACGCCGAGTGGGCGCTGACCACGCAGTACGAAAGCATTGCGCGCCAGTTTGACGACATGGAAGACGAGTACCTGCGCGAGCGCAAGGCTGACCTGGAGCAGGTCGTCGAACGGATTTTGCGGCGCATGAAAGGTATGGCATCGCCGATGCAGCCAGTGGCGCAAGCCGGTGCCAGCCGCAAGCAGTCGCAGCAGGGCCTGCTGCTGGACGACACGTTTGATGTGCCGCTGGTGCTGATTGCGCACGACATATCGCCCGCCGACATGCTGCAGTTCAAGCAAAGCCTGTTTGCCGGGTTTGCCACCGACGTGGGTGGCAAAACCTCGCACACCGCCATCGTGGCGCGCAGCATGGACATCCCCGCAGTGGTCGGCGCACGCAGCGCCAGCCAGTTGATCGAGCAGGATGACTGGGTCATCATTGACGGCGACGCGGGCATTTTGATTGTGGACCCGTCGCCGATTATTCTGGCCGAGTACGGCTTCAAACAACGCCAGGGCGAGCTGGAGCGCGAACGCCTGTCCCGCCTCAAACACACGGCCGCCGTCACACTCGACGGCCAGCGTATTGAGCTGCTGGCCAACATTGAAATGCCTGGCGACACGTTGGGTGCGGTGAAGGCCGGGGCAGTGGGTGTGGGTCTGTTTCGCAGCGAGTTTTTGTTCATGGGCCGAGAATCAAAAGGTTTGGGCAATCTGCCCAATGAAGAAGAACAATACGCTGCCTACAGCCAGGCCATTGAGGGCATGAAGGGCTTGCCGGTCACGATTCGCACGGTTGATATTGGCTCCGACAAGCCCCTGGACCGCGCCAGCGACCGGATGGAAAAAGCGCAAGACACGCACCTGAACCCGGCCCTGGGCCTGCGTGCCATCCGCTGGTCACTGGCAGACCCACCGATGTTTTTGACCCAGTTGCGCGCCATATTGCGGGCAGCGGCACATGGCCAGGTCAACCTGCTGGTGCCCATGCTGGCGCATGCGAGCGAGATCAAACAAACCCTGTTGCTGATTGACCGCGCCAGGGTGCAACTGGACAACCAGGGTGTGCCTTATGGCCCGGTGCGACTGGGCGCGATGATTGAAATTCCGGCGGCAGCACTCACCCTCAAAATGTTTTTGAAGTACTTCGACTTTTTGTCGATTGGTACCAATGATCTGATTCAGTACACGCTGGCGATTGACCGCGCCGACGAATCTGTCGCGCATCTGTATGACCCCTGCCACCCGGCCGTGCTGCGCCTGATAGCCGACACCATTGCCGAATGCAACGCGCAAGGCAAGGGCGTGAGCATCTGTGGCGAGATGGCCGGCGACGTGGGCATGACCAAGCTGCTGCTCGGTCTGGGGTTGCGCAGCTTTTCGATGCATCCGTCGCAAATCCTCGCCGTCAAGCAGCAAATATTGCGCGCCGACACCGTCAAGCTCAAGCCCTGGGCCGAGCTGGTGTTGGCCAGCGAAGACCCGGCTGCCATGCTGTGATAGTGCTATTAAATATGTAGCTGTTTGCGCCCGAATCTATTGGGCTAGAGGCAAATTTGTCACCTGAAAAGGTCTGTTTTTTATCAAAAACAGGCCTTTTTTGCATTTCAATATTAAAAATCAATTCCCGTCAGCTTGAACAGCGTATTTGTGCGCGCGGTGACCACTGGTGAAATGCATATAAGGGTTTCCCACCCCTGTTAGATCTAACAGGGGGTAGCCCTTGCGCGTTCTAAAACTAAGCCATCATCTGCGTTCTAACGTGACAGTTGAAACAGAACAATAGATGGGCAGCGGAGGATGGAAAAGATGAGCCAACAAAATTCAGCGGTGGGTGACGCGCCAACTGCTGATGCAGCAAATGGTCGGGTGCTTGATGGCGTGTCATCTGGCAGCGTTGGCCCTGCATCCGCATCGACATCAGCTCACCACGCCAGCCTGACCGCCCTGTGCGCCATAGCCCGCTTCCATCAAATAGCTGCCGACCCCGCCAACCTGGCGCACCAGCTTGGCTTGGCGCCATCGGCAGAAGTGAGTACCCAGGATTTACTGCGCGCTGCCAAGCATTTGGGCCTTAAAGCCAAGCTCAGCCACACCACCGCAGACCGCCTGATGCTCACGCCATTGCCCGCCTTGGCACAAGTACGCAGTGCGGATGGAACTGTTCGTACAGTCATCCTCGCTCAATGCGATGAGCAGCGCGTATTGCTCCAAGACCCCAGCGTCCCCGGCGGCAGACCCATCATTGAACCGATGGCCGTCTTCATCCAGGAATGGACAGGCGAGCTCATCCTCATCACCAGTCAGGCCGCTTTGGCCGGTGCGTTGGCCAAGTTCGACTTCTCGTGGTTCATCCCCAGCCTCGTCAAATACCGCAAGCTGCTCGGTGAGGTGCTGCTCATCAGCTTCATACTGCAACTGTTTGCCCTGGTCAGCCCTTTGTTTTTTCAAGTCGTGATGGACAAAGTGCTGGTCAACAAAGGCATGACCACACTGGACGTGCTCGTCATTGGCCTGGTCGTCGTCGTGGTGTTTGAGAGTCTGCTCAATGGCACACGCGCCTACATCTTCAGCCACACCTCCAGCCGCATTGATGTCGAACTGGGTGCCCGTCTATTTCGCCACCTGCTGCAATTGCCGCTGGCCTACTTTCAAGCCCGCCGGGTAGGTGATTCGATTGCCCGCGTGCGTGAACTTGAGAACATTCGCAGCTTCCTCACAGGCAATGCACTCACAGTCGTACTCGACGTGTTTTTCTCAGTCGTCTTCATCGCCATCATGCTGTTCTATAGCGTACCGTTAACGCTGATTGTTCTCGTCAGTTTGCCGCTGTACGCCGCCATCAGCATCGCCGTAGTTCCCTTGCTGCGCCAGCGCTTGGACGTCAAGTTCGCAAGAGGCGCTGAAAACCAGGCCATGCTGGTAGAAACCGTCACAGGCATACAAACCGTCAAAGCCAGCGCGTTAGAACCCAGCATGGCCAAGCGCTGGGACGACCAGCTGGCCGCCTACGTTTCAGCCAGCTTTAAAACACAAAACCTCGCCACCTGGGCACACGAAGCCATCAACCTGATTGGCAAACTCATCAACGCCGCCACCCTGTGGTATGGCGCGCACCTGGTCATGAACAATGAGCTGACGGTAGGCCAGTTTGTCGCCTTCAACATGTTTGCCCAGCGCGTAGCCCAGCCCATCATGCGCATGGCCCAGTTGTGGACAGACTTTCAGCAAACCGGCATATCAGTGGCCCGCCTGGGCGACATCCTGAACACCCGCACCGAGGTACCGCCCACCAGCGCCGCACAACTGCCACCCGTCAAAGGCCGCATCACCCTCGACAAAATCGTCTTCAGGTATCGGCCTGAAGCAGCGCCCGTACTCAACAGCATCAGTCTGGACATATCCGCAGGCGAGATCATCGGCATCGTCGGCCGTTCAGGCTCGGGCAAAAGCACATTGACCAAGCTGGTGCAGCGCCTGTATGTGCCTGAGCAGGGCAGGCTGATGGTTGACGGCATCGACATCAGCCTGATAGACGCCGCCCAGCTGCGCAGGCAAGTCGGCGTGGTCTTGCAAGAAAACCTGCTGTTCAACCGCAGCGTGCGCGAGAACATTGCCATCACCGACCCAGCCGCACCGATAGAAGCCGTGGTGCGCGTGGCCCAACTGGCAGGCGCGCATGAATTTATCAGTGAACTACCTGAAGGCTACGATACAAATGTGGGCGAGCAGGGCAGCTCACTCAGCGGTGGACAGCGCCAGCGCATTGCCATAGCGCGCGCCCTGTTTACCAACCCCCGCATATTGATCTTCGACGAAGCCACCAGCGCCCTCGACTACGAAAGCGAAGCCATCATCCAGCGCAACATGGTCAGCATTTGCAAGGGCCGTACGGTGCTCATCATTGCCCACCGCCTGAGTGCCGTGCGCCACGCCAACCGCATCATCGTGATGGAGAAAGGTCAGATTGTCGAGGCCGGCCCGCATGATACCCTGGTTCAAAAGCCCGACGGGTTGTATGCGCACCTGTGGCGCATGCAAGATGGTGGGCAGCCTACTGAGGGGGTGGTATGAGCGTTATTTCAAGCGTGGCTAGAGTGGCTGGCCTGCGCCAGCGCTTGAGCTGCCCATTGGTTCAAGCTCAAACCCGCCACCTGCGCCGCAACGCTAGCCTGGGCATGCACCTCAGGCGGTACCCGCAGCAGCATGCGCCCCGAAAAAGGTTTGTTGGCTGGCAAGTTCAGCTGCGCACAATGCGCCAGGTAGTCGTTCACCGCTTCATGAAAAGCTTTCTCCAGCTCGTTCACGCTGCTGCCATGAAAGCCAACAATGTCGCGGATGCCCGCCAGGTGACCCACAAAAATGCGGTCTTGCTCATCAAACTCAATGCGGGCGCTGTAGCCCTTGTAAATCATGGTGTTCATGGTGTGATTCCAATCGCTTCTAAAAATCGGCGGGCATCCAGTACCCGATACCTTAAAGCCTCACGCTGCGGGTGCGGGCGATGAAAGCGCACCGTCAAGCCACTGTGCATAAAGCCAACCGAAGAACCCGTGCCCTCAGTGCGCACACAACCTGCGGCCATCAGCAGCGCCTCAATCTTGCGCCATTCCAGGTTGCCATTAACCGGGCTGGCAAAGACTTGTTCAAGCGTTTTACGGTGCTGGTTGTTCATGGCAAGTTCGTCATGATAAATGATATCACTAATTGATAGCTTATGAATACCGAAACACCTCAAACCAAACCCCGCCACCCCTCCATAGAGCTGCTGGCCAAGTACAAAGCCATCTTTGCCGCGGCCTGGGCACACCGGGCAGAACTGGCAGGCCCCACACGCCTGGCCGACGAAGCTGCCTTTTTACCCGCCGCCCTCAGCCTGCAAGACACTCCGGTTCACCCCGCCCCGCGCAGGCTGGCCTATGCGCTCATGGCGCTGTTTGCTATTGCCGTGCTGTGGGCCATATTTGGCAAGATCGACATCGTGGCCACCGCACCGGGCCGCATCATCGTCAGTGACCGCACCAAAGTCATTCAGCCGCTAGAAGCCAGCGTGGTGCGCAAGGTACTGGTCAAAGACGGCGACAAGGTCGTCGCAGGCCAAGTGCTGGTAGAGCTAGACCCAACCAACGCCAACGCAGACAAAGCCAGCGTCAGCGAGCAGCTGAGCGCTGCCACGTCAGAGGTCATTCGCACGAAAGCATTGCTGACTGGGCTGTTCGGGTCACTATTAAAACAGGAGCTGCTTGCGCCCGAATCTATTGGGCTACAAGCCAATTTGGCAGGTAAAAATGGCCAAAAAACACCTCAAAATGCTCAAAATAGCCAAACAAATGTCCAGATAAGTGCCCAGCTCCAGTCCGAATGGCAAGACATACGCGCCAAAGTCGCCAAGCTAGACGCAGAGCAGGCCAGGCGCCAGGCTGAAATAGCCACGGTTAAAGAAACCATCGCCAAGCTGGAAGCCACCATCCCCATGGCGCAAACCCGCGAGACCGACTTTAAAAAGCTCGTCACTGAAGGCTTCATCAGCAGCCACGCCACGCAAGACAAAACCCGTGAAAGGGTAGAACTCGAACGCGACCTGGCCACCCAACGCGCCAGGCTGCAAGAGGCGCAATCAACACTGAACGAAGCCGCTCAATCCAAAGCCGCCTACCTCGCAGAAACCCGCCGCACGCTAAACGATCGCAATGCACTGGCCATATCCAAAGCCCAGCAACTCACCCAAGACGAATCAAAAGCCAGCCAGCGCGAGCGGCTAACGCAACTGACTGCCCCAGTCGCAGGCACCATCCAGCAACTGGCCGTGCATTCAGTCGGCGGTGTGGTCACACCCGCCCAGCCACTGATGATTGTTGTGCCTGATTCAGCCAGAGTCACCGCAGAAATCAGCATCGCCAATTTAGACATCGGCTTTGTCAACGCAGGCCAGCAGGCTGAAGTCAAGCTAGAGACCTTCCCGTACACCAAGTACGGCACCGTCAAAGCGCGTGTAGACATGGTGACGGCTGATGCAGTCACCGACGAAAAGAAAGGTAGCTACTACCCAGCCACCCTGACGCTAGCCGCCAAAGATATGAACATAGACGGCAAGCGCGTCCCCATCAGCCCGGGCATGAACATCACCGCAGAAATTAAAACCGGGCAGCGCCGCGTGATTGAGTATTTGCTGAGCCCGATTCAACGGGCGGGTAGTGAGAGTTTAAGGGAGAGGTGATAGTGACTCGCCACGTTCTGCGCCGTTTACCCCCTCTCCCGCGCGCGGGAGAGGGCAGGGGTGAGGGTGCTCGCACCGCTAAACACTACAAAAATCGCAACTACCACCCGTCCCGCAGCACATGCCGCAGGGCTTTGCCTTTGGCATCGCGGTACACATCAAAGTCTGAATCAATCGTCAGCACATGGCGTATGCCGTGCCGGGCGGCTACTTCGGCTACTGACGCGTCAGCCAGATCAAACGGCAAGTCACGAAACCGTTCACTGATCAGCAGCACCTGCGCAAAGGTTTCAGGCATGGCATCAGCCGTGGGTGCATACAGCGTAAAACCACCCTGTTGCCCCCAACGCAAAAAATCTAGCGCAGCGTCATTGCCCAAGCGCCGGGCCAGCAAAGCGCACACCTCAGTCAATACCGGCCAAGTTGTTAATAGGCCGGCCTGCGGGTTGGCCTCAAGCCATTGCACTACCGCGGCATGCCAACGGTCAGCGCGGTTGAACAGCGCCAACAGCGGCCCACTGTCAGCCACCACTTGGCGCAGTGCGGTTGCTTGCGCAGTCGCTTTAAGCCTTGCCACGTCGCACAACTTTGCGTTCATTTACCTGCCGCGGGCGCTTCTTATCCCAAACCTTTGCCAGCTCAGTTTTGCGCTCGCTTGCCAAGTTTTCAGGGCCACCATGCAAACCAAACAGGTCTTTACCCAGTTCATAAGCCGAAGGTGCAGGCGCAGCGGTTTGCGCCAAATAGCTTTGCAGCGCATCACGCATCACCGCGCTGGCAGAGCGCCCCAAGCTGGCACAGCGGTTACGCAAAGCCCGCTCAAGCGGCGCGTCGAGTTTGACAGTCATGGTCATTTTCTACACTTTCAAAGAAGGTAATACGATGATTATTACATTTACGGCGCGTATGCGCATCACAGCAGAAATCAAAACCGGGCAGCGGCGCGTGATTGAGTATTTGCTGAGTCCGATTCATTGGGCTGGTAGTGAGAGCCTCAGAGAGCGTTAAGCACACTAAAAATCATTGACGAGTACAAATGCAAATCAAATCCTTCCCCACCCACTTGGGCAATCTGGTCATCACTGATGACGCCGGTTGATACCACTTGCACGCAACAACGCAGCCTCCCAGCCAATCACAGCGACAAACCATGGCGTCGCGACTTGCCTTGAGGCAGGCTCATGCTTCAGGGATTCAATTGAAAAGTAATTAACCCTCCAGCAACCCCATCACCCCTTTTATCAACCGCTTTTATCAACCAACCCAAAGAAAACATCATGACCCCCTCGTCAATCCGTAATTTGTCACTAGCCTTTGTAACCTTCGTCGCCAGTCTTTTCCTGACAGGCTGCGCAACCGCCCCAGGCACCACCTTTACCGAGCTAAAAACAGCAGCAGCCGACCAAGCCAATGTGTACATTTATCGACGAGACAGAATATTTGCCATCGGCATGAGTTTCACGGTCGGGGTCGACACCAAACCCGTCGGGGAGCTTTACAACGCATCGTTCATCAACCTGAGTCTGACGCCCGGCAAGCACACCATAACGGTCAAACCCGGCGGTATGGCCAAAAACTTTGCACTGGACATTCAAGCCCTGCCCGGTAAAACCCAGTTTGTTGAATTTGACTTAAACGGCGGCCCGTTGGCCAACATATTCTTTGTCGGCTCTGAACTGATTCAGCGACCGCAAGACAAAGCCCTGGCCGATTTGAAGACCCTGAAGTCAGCGCAATGACATCAAGCCATGGCTCTTCAGTGCATATGAATTTGTACTCTCACCCTTCAGCAAGAAAGGGCTGTAGCGCGGGCATGTCCGCACTTCACAAAGTTAAGCCGGGTTATCGTCGCTATCAAAAGACAAGCTGTTTACACGCGAATTTTTTGGACTATAGGTCAAAAAAATTCTTCAAAGCAGAAGAACTGTTTAGTAACGCCGAGGTAGCTGCGCAATACAGAGGCATCAGCAGCCTGGACTACATCAACGGCACCTTTACCCAAGCAGGCCAAACCAGAACTGAGCAACGCACTGGACAACGGCATTTTGACGACGCTGGAGATAGTGAAGATGAACCTACCCAAGGAGCAAAGCAAACCATGACACAGAATAAATACTATGAAAAACGTAGCTGCTTGCGCCTGAATCTATTGGGCTGCGGCACTAAAACATACCTGAAAAAGAGCAAAAAATGCGAAAACCAATGGGCTGCAAGAGCTAGAAACCCAAACAGGACTCAAAAACAGGCCTTTTTTAAGAATGAAAAGTAGCCAGATTCGCCTGTTCATGGGCGCAAATAGCTATGAAAAAGAGAGCATTTTATTTGCGAAGGCATCATGAAATATCGCTTACTTCCTTTCATCGCATTGCTGGCGTTCACTCAATCGGCGTGTACGCAATTCGCGGGCACTGTTTCACCAAAAGGCGTAGATGCTAGCGACGATGAACTGCTGCGAACGCTGGCTTCTTTAGCAAAACGCGGCAGCGATGCAGTCTGTAACCCGGCAACTGTTGAAAAGGAATTGGGTATTAAGTTTGGTGAATTCAAAATTGATAAAACGCTATCACTTGCAGGTGAGCCGCGCGAAGGCCAAGTGACTGATGCAGTTACCAACCTTTTATCTGGTAGGCCGTTTAAGGCAGCGCGGTATTACCGTGGGCGCAGCAATCAGGATTCAGGATGCGGCTTAAATATTCAGTTTTATGAACAACGATTTTGCTACGCATCGACAGCACGCGTAGAGGAACTTATGGGTGCACCGGCAGAGGTCGGCCCCGCCCGACCGCATGGAACGGGATACGGATATTTTTATCAATACGCCGCGCTTAACGGAAACATCTCGGTAGTTTGGGTGGGTCAATCTGACGGTAGTTGTGGAAGCGCTTTTAGGTTAACAACAAATGGAGAATGGAAATGACAATTAATATCAACAGCAGCGTTTTTGTAGTTGGTTCAACTGGAATCGGAAAAATTACCCCTGGAATAGTGAGTGTGATGAACACTTCACCATCTTTTATCAAATTATTTGATTCCATTAGCAATTTAAATTCAGGAGTTGGTATAGCTATTGGCGCAGCTGGCAAAGGAACTTTTTTCGAAGCTGGACTAGTCATCATTGACCCAACGGACTTTGCTACATACGTAAACGATCCGAGGACGCTGGTAGCTCGAATCGGCCATGAACTTGCACACGCGGTAGATTCAATAAAAGCCTCAAGTATTGCAGGCGCTGACGGTCTCACACCCGGCTCAGTCGCCGCCAGCAACCTGAGCCCTGCAGACTACAACCTAGGCCGAGCCAAAGACGAAGGACTTGCGCTTTATCAAGAGTTCTTAATCGCCAAAGACCTGGGTCTCAGAGGGTTCAGTGGTGATGGCGTGCCTGGCCTGTTTGCAAAAATGGACGCCAACTACACGGCGTTAAAAGCCGCAGGCTTGTCGGATGCAGTTATCGGCGAGGTGATGACAGTTGTGGCAGGCTCAGCAGGACGAAATCTCAAACCATCGACTGGTGCAGGTCTGAACGAAGGATTGAACTATGGGCAAATTGACATCAAAGATTTTATTGTCAGCAATTTGGGTTTTACCGATGCAACAGGCAAAGCCATCGTCTCTGAAAACTACGCAACTTCAAATATTGTGGGCTACCAGCAAGATGACAACGGCTCATTCAGAATCAGCGCTATCAATCCGACGACTGGGCAGCTTGTCTCAAAAGATTACATCTTGAGCCGTGATGGCAAAACCAAAATACTAGTTTCAACAACGACCGATTCCAATCTCGATGACTCTGGCGCAGGCACAAGAAAAATTGTCTACAACGATGGACGACCTGAAGTTAATCAGATCGTAGACAGTTCAGGCGTGACGTCGCCGATATTGCCCGCACCACGCACACCATTTTCGCCCTTGCAATGGTTTAAAAAACAGTTCTCCGAGGCGGTGGATACGAATGGCGACGGCATTGCAGATGCCATATTGTCTGCTGCACCAAGTGCATTAGGTACAGATATCATTTCTATCAAACCGACTACAACAGGTACGACCAATTCATCCCCTGCCTTTGAATCCCAAACCTACGACGACGGCACCCAGCTAGTCACAGTAAATTACCCAAGCGGCATCCAAACCATCATCAGCACAGATGTACTGGGCTCAAGCAAACAAGTCGACTACCCCGTCCCCGGCGACTTAAACATCAAAGACATCACCAACCGGGATTCATTTGGGGCGATCACCAGTTCAAGCAGCATCCAGCCCCAATACGACGTAGACGCCAACAACACCGTCTTCATCGTGCCCAACAGCTACCTGCTGGTCAACCGCGACGGGCAA
>JANOWR010000132.1:0-1587 GCA_031417995.1 Polaromonas sp.
GTGTCATGGCGATTTCAAGCTGGCGCTGCTCACCATGGCTGATGGTTCCGGCAATGTTTTTAATCCGATTTTGAAGGCCTGATAGCTCAATAGCCCTTTCGATTCGGGCGCGAGTAGCTATGAAATTAGCAGCATTGCTGAGCCACTTGTGCGCCTGCGGTGCGCGTGACTGGGCGGCCAGGTGGACGTTGTCCCAGACGGTGAAGGGTAAAAAGATATTCGTCTTCTGGTAGCTGCGGCCCAGGCCCTGGCGCGAGATTTTCTCGGGTGTCCAGCCCGTGACGTTCACACTCTTATTCACATTCACAAGTGCCACGGTTCCTGACGTGGGCGGCAAATCGCCCGACAGCAGATTGGTCAGGGTTGACTTGCCCGCACCGTTCGGGCCAATCACAGCATGAATGTGGTTGCGCAGCAGCTCAATCGACACATCGTTGACGGCGGCCAGACCACCGAAACGTTTGGTCAGGTTCTTGGCAGAAAGCAGAACTTCATTCATTTGAAGCTCCCTTGCGCTTCAAAAACTTTTCAAACAAGCCCAAAATGCCGCGCGGCGCAAATGTCACCAGCAGCACAATAAAAAGGCCCATCCACAGTTGCCAGTGCTTGCCCAGGTTCACGCTGCCCACCTGCGGCAAATCCTTGAACACATGCAGCAAATATTCAAACGCAAACGCACCCACGATTGCGCCTGCAAAGTTGCCCATGCCGCCCAGAATCACCATCATGATGGCGTGTGCGCTCATGTGGAAACCCATCAGCTCCGGGTTGATGTAACCGGTTTGCGCACCCCACAAATAACCCGCCAGCCCAGCCAATGCGCCCGCCACAGTAAACGCAGCCAGCTTGTAGCCAAACACGCCGTAACCCATGGCGCGCATGCGGTGCTCGTTGACGCGGATGCCGCTGAGCGTACGGCCAAAAGGGCTGAACAGCAGGCGGCGTAGAAACACATAGGTGACCAGCAATGCGCCCAGCGTGAAGTAGTACAACGTGCGTTTGCTGTCCAGATCAAACGGCACCCAACCCAGGATGGCGGTGCTGGGTTTGAAGTTGATGTACAGCCCGTCAGAGCCGCCCAGCACTTTGTTGTCAAAGAACAGATAGAACACCATCTGCGCAAATGCCATGGTGACCATGATGAAGTAAATGCCGTGCGTGCGCACGACAAAAAAACCAATGATGAGTGCGGCCAGGCCCGATGCCAGCACGGCCACTGGCAAGGTCCACCACAGACTCACAGCCTCGCCCTGCGGCGTTAAAAAGGCCAGCGCATAACCTGCCAGCCCAAAGTAAGCGGCATGGCCGAGGGACACCAGCCCTGTCACGCCTTGCAGCAAATCCAGACTCATGGCAAAAATCGCCATGATCATCATGCGCGTGACCATCTCGGTGTAAAAAGGCGTGCCGACGAAAGGAAAGGCGAGCAGGGCGACCAGGCCCATGCCCAATACAAGCTTGATGCTGACCGGAAGCACCTCGAGGCTGGCCTGTTGTGCGCTCATTGCTTGAATAGCCCTTCAGGCTTCCACAATAGAACAGCCGCCATCAGCATGTACACCAGCATGCCGGCGACAGATGGCAGCA
>JANOWR010000133.1:0-5982 GCA_031417995.1 Polaromonas sp.
GCGGTTTCCA
Organism: Polaromonas sp.; assembly: GCA_031417995.1. GTDB lineage: Bacteria > Pseudomonadota > Gammaproteobacteria > Burkholderiales > Burkholderiaceae_C > Polaromonas. Next base: position 11 of record JANOWR010000133.1, read on the forward strand.
GTGCGCCGCCAAAATCAGCGCCTTCGTGTGAGTATGAAAATGATAGCCGCTTATGCACGGTTTCATTGGGATGCAAGCCGATTTGGCTTGAAGACAGCGTTGAAAACTGACTGGAAAGATGCGCTTCAATCTGCTCCCCCAACCATGCCGTGTTAACGACGAAATCAGTCACGCCGCCAGCCGCCAGTGCCTCCACATGCCAGTCGATCAGCGCCTTGCCGCGTATACGCAGCAGCGGCTTCGGACAGGTGTCGGTCAGGGGCCGCATACGCTCGCCGCGCCCGGCCGCCAGAATCATGGCTTTGATGGTCATCGTGGCTGTGATTATGCGGGTTTTCTGATTTAATCAGGCTGTAGCCCAACCAGAACGTGCGCAAGCAGCTATGAAATAAATAGCGGCGTAGCTGTATGCGGCAATGCAAGCGCTGTCCATCTGCGACCGCTGCGTGCGCTTGGCCTGCTGTGCGGGCTTGGCTACAAAACCCATCCCGTAAAATCGGCGGCTGACCGACTGGCAGCGACGGCTTTGCCCGTCCTGGGCACATCAGCCCGGCCAACAGGCGTCGCTACATTCGAACAACACTGGACACCACGCAATGGCTGACAACACCCCATCCCTCATGGCCAACTCAATCCGGGCGCTGGCCATGGATGCCGTGCAGCAAGCCAACTCCGGCCACCCCGGCGCGCCCATGGGCATGGCCGACATGGCCGTTGCGCTGTGGGGCAGCCACCTCAAGCACAGCCCGCACAACCCGCACTGGTTTGACCGCGACCGTTTCGTACTCAGCAACGGCCATGCCTCGATGATCTTGTACGCGCTGCTGCACCTGACGGGCTACAAGCTGTCGATGAGCGAGCTGAAAAATTTCCGCCAGTTGCACAGCAAAACCCCAGGTCATCCTGAGCTGGGCTACACGCCCGGCGTCGAGACCACCACCGGCCCGCTCGGTCAGGGGCTGACCAATGCCGTCGGCATGGCGCTGGCTGAGAAGCTGCTCGCCAAAGAATTCAACCGTGAAGGCCACACGGTGGTTGACCACCACACCTATGTCTTCATGGGCGACGGCTGCCTGATGGAAGGCATCAGCCACGAAGCCGCTGCGCTGGCCGGTGCCTGGCGCCTGGGCAAGCTGGTGGCGCTGTATGACGACAACGGCATTTCGATTGACGGCCAGGTCGCGCCCTGGTTTATTGACAACACACCGCTGCGCTTTGCCGCCTGTGGCTGGAACGTGATTGGCCCGATTGACGGGCATGATGCCGCTGCTGTTTCAACTGCGATTGCCACCGCCAAAAGCAGCACGGACAACAAACCCACGCTGATCATCTGCAAAACACACATCGGCAAGGGCAGCCCCAACCGCGCCAACACCGCCAAGGCGCATGGCGAGCCATTGGGGGCTGAAGAAATCAAGCTGACCCGCGAAGCCCTCAACTGGCCCTGCGCCCCGTTTGAAATCCCCGACGAAGTCCGTCATGCGTGGGACGCAAAAGCCAAAGGCCTGGTGGCCGAGGCCGCCTGGGACGCGAAGTTTGCCGCGTACAAAACTGCTTACCCAGAATTGGCGCTTGAACTGACGCGCCGCATGAAGGGCGACCTGCCCAAGCAGTTTGACCAGTTGGCGGTTGACACAATTCTGGCCGCGCACAGCAAGGCTGAAACCGTCGCTTCGCGCAAGGCATCGCAGCTTGCACTTGAAGCCTTCACCGCTGGCCTGCCCGAGATGCTGGGTGGCTCGGCTGACCTGACGGGCTCAAACCTCACCAACACCAAGTCAACCCCCAACCTGCGCTTTGACATGCATGGCGAAGTCGTGCTGACAGCAAATGCCGAGGGCGTGAGCGCCGGTGGCCGCCACATCAACTACGGCGTGCGCGAGTTCGGCATGGCCGCCATCATGAACGGCGTGGCGCTGCATGGCGGCTACATCCCTTATGGCGGCACGTTCCTGACCTTCAGCGACTACAGCCGCAACGCCATCCGCATGGCCGCGCTGATGAAGCTGCGCGTGATTCACGTCTTCACCCACGACAGCATTGGCCTGGGCGAAGACGGGCCCACCCACCAGTCAATTGAACACGCCGCCAGCCTGCGACTGATTCCGAACCTGGATGTTTGGCGGCCGGGCGACACGGCTGAAACAGCCGTCGCGTGGGCCGTGGCTTTGCAAAATAAAACCAGACCGACTGCGCTGCTGCTGAGCCGCCAGAATTTGCCCTACGCGCCCAAGGACGACCTGGGCCAGATCAGCAAAGGCGCGTACGTGCTGTCTGAACCGGGCGAAGTCGGCCTGAACAAAAAAGCCCAGGCCGTCATCATCGCCACGGGTTCTGAAGTGCAACTGGCACTGAAAGCACAAGAGTTGCTGGCGACTTTTAAAATCGCCGTGCGCGTGGTGTCCATGCCCAGCAACACCACGTTCGACAAGCAAAAGTCAGCGTACAAGTCTGAAGTGCTGCCAGAAGGCATTCCCCGCATCGCGGTGGAAATGGGTGTGACCGATGGCTGGTGGAAGTACGGTTGCGCAGCAGTGGTCGGCATCGACACCTACGGCGAGTCAGCGCCTGCGCCTGTGCTTTTCAAGCATTTTGGGTTTACACCTGAGAACGTGGCGGATACCGTACGCAAAGTTTTGAAAAAATAAGCAAATCAGTCCGTATTTTTTAACCTCAACAGAAAAGACATCATGGCAATCAAAGTAGGCATCAATGGTTTTGGTCGTATCGGTCGCAACGTGCTTCGCTCTGCGGTGCAAAACTTTTCAGACATTGAAATCGTTGGCATCAACGACCTGCTGGAGCCCGACTACCTGGCCTACATGCTGCAATACGACTCGGTGCACGGCCGCTTCAAGGGCGATGTATCGGTTGAGGGAAACACGCTGATCGTCAACGGCAAAAAAATCCGCCTCACGCAAGAGCGTGACCCGGCCGCATTGAAGTGGAATGAAGTCGGTGCCGATGTGGTGCTGGAATGCACCGGCCTCTTTCTTGACAAGGCCGGCGCAGACAAGCACATGGCCGCTGGCGCCAAGAAAGTCATCATTTCGGCCCCGTCCAAAGACGACACGCCGATGTTTGTCTTTGGCGTGAACGACAAAACCTACGCTGGCCAGGCCATCATCTCCAACGCGTCCTGCACCACCAACTGTCTGGCCCCGGTGGCCAAGGTGCTGAACGACAAATGGGGCATCAAGCGCGGCCTGATGACGACAGTACACGCCGCCACTGCCACCCAGAAAACAGTGGACGGCCCGAGCAACAAGGACTGGCGCGGCGGGCGCGGCATTCTGGAAAACATCATTCCGTCATCCACCGGTGCGGCCAAAGCCGTGGGCGTGGTGATCCCTGAACTCAACAAAAAGCTGACGGGCATGTCGTTCCGTGTACCTACGTCCGATGTATCCGTCGTGGACCTGACCTGCGAGCTGAACAGCGCCGCCACCATGGCCGAGATTTGCGCCGAGATGAAGGCACAAAGTCAGGGCGCTTTAAAAGGCATCCTCGGTTATACCGAAGACAAAGTGGTAGCCACCGACTTCCGGGGCGACACCCGTACGTCGATTTTTGATGCGGATGCGTCGATTGCGCTCGACAGCACGTTCGTGAAAATTGTTGCCTGGTACGACAACGAATGGGGTTACTCCAACAAGTGCCTGGAGATGGTTCGCGTCGTTGCGAAGTAATTGGCTCAAGCCAGCCTGGCCGTTAACCCGGCTTTGACGCCAGGCCACTCCGAGGCAAGAATCGAAAAATAAACCATGTCGCGCGCGCGGCCTGATGCGGTGTACAGATGCTGGCGAAACGTCCCGTCTTCTACCGCGCCAATCCGTGCCAGTGCCCTGCGTGACTGTTCGTTCAGAGCTTCAGTTTTAAACACCACACGCTTGATGCCCAGGCTTTCAAACGCATGGCCCAGCAGCAGCAACTTGGCCTCGGAGTTGGCACGGCTGCGCTGATGCGCTGGGGTCAGCCAGGTGGCACCAATCTCCAGCCGGAAGTGCGCCAATGCGATGTCCATATACCGCGTGCTGCCAATCACCTGACCGGTTGCCGAATCGACGATCACAAAAGGTAAACCGCTACCAAGCTGCTGGTCGTCAAGCGCAGTCTGCACATAGCGGCGCATGTCGTCTTCAGTCGTGATGGGCGCAGGCTGCAAGCGCCACAGCTCGGGGTGCAAACCAGCACGCAGCAACGCTGCTACGTGGTCAATGCATAAAGGCTCAAGCTGTATGCTTTGCCCTGCCAAGGTAATGGGTTGCGGATTCATGCTTTGATTGTCAGGCCACAATCAAGCAACCTGAAACCGCACCATGTCTCATCAACTCAAACTTCAACCTGAAAGCCCAGGCATCTGCCGCGTGCTGACTGGTGATGGCCTGCACGTCGGCAACCTCAAGCTGATTGGCGGCGTGTGGAAATTCAAGGCGATTGGTTATGACGCATCCGGCCAGGTCATCCCCGGCGGTGGCCCGCTGACGGACAGGCACAACACCCCCTTTGCAGCGCTGGATGAAGCGCAGGTAAATGCTGTTTTGAGTTAAAAAACCTTTTCTAAGGCATTTTCAGACACTAAAAATGGCTGCAGCCCAATAGATTCGGGCGCAAGAGGCTATAAAAATACTAGCAAATGCAGATACGTCAACTCAAATGCTTGCCCACAATCCCAGCCAGCTCAAACATCGTCACCTGCGGCTTGCCGAAAACGGGTAGCAGCTTGGCGTCGGCGTTGATGTTGCGTTTGTTGGTTGCGTCTTGCAGATTCTCGGCCTTGATGTAGTCCCACAGTTTTTTGATGACTTGGGTACGGGCCACGGGTTCAGCGCCGATGACGGCTGCCAGTGCGTCGCTGGGCTTCAGACCTGAGCCTGGCTTGGCGACTCTCGCAACTTTTGGCTTGGCTACCTTTGCAGCCGGGGCTTTTTTAGCCGCTACTTTTTTGGCTGCTGGCTTGGCCGCACTTTTCACCGCAACAGTTTTGCCAAACGGCGTTTTGATCGTTGCCGTACCAGTTTTGCTGGCTGCGGGTTTGCGCGGCGGGAACTTGGACGGTGCGAATTCAAAATTTACTTTGCCCGCAGCAGCGTCCCATGCCAGCATGGCCTTGAAAGCTCGGCGCGTTCGCATCGACACGAACTTGTCGAGCAAATCGGTTTTGCCTGTCTCCAGCAATTTCACCATCTGCTCGCGTTCAATCGGCTGCTGCAAGATGACCTGGCCGGTTTTAAAGTCGCAACTGGGCGTCGGCTGCGCCAGTGTGGGTACTGACTTGTCGCACACATAGTTTTTGCCATGTTCAAAAATCCCGCCGCCGCACTTGGGGCACTTGCCCAGCGATGTTTGCGCGCTGAAGTCTTGTATCTCGCCTGTCTCGGCGTTTTTGTCGTCGCCAAAATCAAATTCGAGTTTGTAGTTTTTAGTTTCTTCGTCAAACTTGATGGCCATCTCTGCCGTGAAGGGCCAGCCCGCTTTGGAGCGGAAACCTTCCAACGGACCGATCTTTTTGTCGCGCAAAAACTGTTCGACCTCGGCATTTTCAAACGTGCGGCCTGCAGGTGTTTTGCCAAAGCTAAAGCCGCAGCCTTCCGTTGCGCCCGCTTTACCTACGCAGGTGTAGCGGCGGTAATTTTCTTTCACGATGCCGCCGCAATTTGGGCATGGCGCAGTCAACGTGGCGTAGTCACCCGGAATGCTGTCTTTGTCGTAGCCCTTGGCTTTGGCCACCATGCGCTCGGTCATGGCGGCAATCTCGGCCATGAAGGTTTCGCGGCTCAGTTTGCCGTGCTCCATTTGCGCGAGCTTGAACTCCCACTCACCTGTCAGCTCGGCCTTGGACAGCTCCTGCACGTCCAGCCCGCGCAGCAGCGTCATCAATTGAAACGCCTTGGCGGTCGGTATCAGCTCGCGGCCTTCGCGCAACATGTATTTTTCAGCGATCAGGCCTTCAATCGTGGCGGCGCGGGTGG
>JANOWR010000134.1:0-5878 GCA_031417995.1 Polaromonas sp.
CAGTGATGAAGCCGCGCTTGCGGCACAGGGTTCGCAGGCATCGCAGGGAACACGGGCATCACGCACAACACAGGGTGGCTGGTTGTCGCGGGTATTTCAGCGCGCCTGATAGGCGTAACTGAAACGAGAAGCAATGACATGACATTGTGGGCAATGAACAGTGACAAGAATGAAAAGGTTTGAATTTTGGGATTATTTAGACGTGCATTTGGATTTGAGTCCGAAACAGGAGTTATCACCATGAACACAGAAACTTTAAACATCAGAGACCGTTTAGGCAACGGAAATGGTAACGGCAATGGTCACATTGCGGGTACGGAGCCGATTATTGGCTTGCGCTCAGGCAGCATCGACAACCGAGCCTACCAAGTCCTGAAGCACCATATCCACCAAACTTTGCTGGACCGGGTGGATTTGGAGAGCATGCAAAAGCTGTCGCAGGTGCAGATTCGCGATGAGCTGCGGATGCTGGTGGAGCGGCTGCTGGAGGAGGAGATTGTCGTCATCAACGACACCGAGCGCCGCAACCTGACGCGCGATATTCAAAACGAGATGCTGGGTTTTGGCCCGCTGGAGACGCTGCTGGCCGACCCGACCGTATCGGACATTTTGGTCAACACCTACAAGCAGGTGTATGTGGAACGGCTGGGGCGGTTGGAGCTGACGGATGTGACCTTCACAGACGATGCGCATTTGATGAAGATCATCGACAAAATTGTCTCACGGGTAGGACGACGCATTGACGAGTCCAGCCCGATGGTGGATGCGCGGCTGCCAGACGGCTCGCGCGTCAACGCGATTATTCCGCCGCTGGCAATCGACGGGCCGGTGATGTCGATTCGGCGTTTTGCGGCTGAACCTTTGCGTTTGGCGGATTTGGTGGAATACAAGAGCTTGACCGCCGACATGGCGGAGATTTTGCGCGGGCTGGGCAAGGCCAAAGTCAACATCCTGATTTCTGGCGGTACCGGCAGCGGCAAGACCACCATGCTGAATGTGATCTCGGGCTTTATCAACGCCAACGAGCGGATTGTGACGATTGAAGACGCGGCAGAACTGCAAATGCAGCAACCCCACATTGTTCGGCTGGAGACACGGCCGCCGAATATCGAGGGCAAAGGCGAGGTGACACAGCGTGCGCTGGTGCGCAATGCCCTGCGTATGCGGCCGGACCGCATTATTTTGGGCGAGGTGCGCGGTGGCGAGGCGCTGGACATGCTGCAGGCGATGAACACCGGCCACGAAGGCTCGATGGCGACCATCCATGCCAACACACCGCGGGACGCGCTGACCCGGCTGGAAAATATGATCAGCATGGCGGCGGCCAGCCTGCCGACCAAGGCGATGCGCCAGCAGATCAGTTCGGCCATCAGCGTGGTGGTGCAGGTGGCGCGGCTGACGGACGGTAAGCGCAAGGTGATTTCGATCCAAGAGATCACCGGGATGGAGGGAGACATCATCACCATGCAGGAGATCTTCAGCTTCAAACAAACCGGACTGAGCGAGGACGGCACGGTGCAAGGGCACTTTGCCGCCACCGGTGTGCGACCACGGTTTGTGGACAGGCTGCGGGTTTTTGGCGTGGTGGTGCCCGAGACCTTGTTTGATCCATCGCACCAATACCATTAAACGGGGGCACCATGGACTACCTCTATTACCTGTTTGCAACGCTGATCTTTCTGGCGGTCGTGCTGCTGGTTGAAGGTGCCTACCTCGTTTGGAACTCGTCCAAGGGGCCGGAAGCCGAGCGCATTGCGCGGCGCCTGCGCACGATGTCGGCCGGCTCGCACGGGGGGGAGCAAAACATCTCCATCATCAAAGAACGGATGCTGAGCAAGACGCCGATGATGCAGCGCATTTTGCTGCAAGTGCCGAGGGTGGGGGCGATGGACCGCCTGCTGCAGCAATCAGGCGTTACCTGGAGCGTGTCGGACTTTTTTGGACTGACGCTGATCGCCTTTCTAGTGGCTTTGGTAGGCGCCAGTTACCTACCCTTACCCTGGTTATTTCTCTTGGCAATTGCCGCAGTGGCTGCCTTGCTGCCGTATTGGTACGTCACCCGGGCGAAAGCCAAACGGTTGATCCGCATTGAGCAGCAACTGCCGGATGCCTTAGATCTGATGGGTCGAGCCCTGCGGGCCGGCCACGCCTTTCCGACCGCACTGAAAATGGTGGGCGATGAAATGAGCGACCCTATTGCCACGGAGTTTCGGGTGGCTTTTGACGAGGTGAATTTTGGCATTTCCATGCCGGAGGCCTTGATGAACTTGGCAACACGCGTGCCCAGCACGGATTTGCGCTATTTTGTGATTGCGGTGCTGATTCAACGCGAAACCGGTGGCAATTTATCAGAGCTGCTGGCCAGTATCAGCACCATCATCCGCGATCGGCTCAAGCTGATGGGGCAGGTGAGGGTGTTGTCGGCCGAGGGCAAGATGTCGGCCTGGGTGCTGGGCTTGCTGCCCTTCGGAGCGGCGCTGATGATTCAGCTGACCAACCCCAAGTTTTTAGAGGTGTTGTACACCGACCCGGGTGGCCGCAAGATGTTGGCTGTTGTTGGCGTGATGATGGTGCTGGGTGTTCTGGCCATGCGCAAGATCATCAATATCCGCGTATGAGTCAAACCCCTGTAACTTTTAAGGAGAACACACCATGACCACCCTTCAAATGGCCTTTTTAGGGTTTATTTTCCTGGCGGTGTTTGGACTCATCATGCTGGGTATGCGCTTGTTTTCAACCAGCGCGGTGCAGGCACGCTTGGACGGCTTGCTGGGCAGGAAGGCTCCTTTGGCCTCAAACGAGCCCAGCCCGTGGACCGAGCGCATCATCAAGCTGACCGGTCCGCTGGCGAACCTGTCTTTACCCACAGAGGGTTGGGAAAATTCAGTGCTGCGCACCCGTTTCATGAATGCGGGTTTTCGCAATACCTCTGCACCGGCGATTTACTTTGCAGCCAAAACGATTTTGGCCATAGCCCTGCCTCTGATTGCATTTTTTGTGTTGCGCAACACCCCTGGCAAACACAGCGGCAACGCGATGCTGTTCTGGCTCTTAAGCGCGGCGGCGCTGGGCTACTATTTACCCAACCTGGTGTTGAACAACACGATTGCCCGCAGGCAGCGGGAAATTTTTGAAACCTTTCCCGATGCGCTGGATTTGATGACGGTATGTGTGGAGGCCGGTCTGGCGATGGACGCCGCACTGGCGCGCGTGGCGGCAGAAATTGGCTTGAAAAGTGCGGTATTGAGCGACGAGCTCAACCTGGTGACATTAGAGCTGCGAGCAGGCAGTTCCAAAGAAAAGGCTTTGCGCAATTTGGCGCTGCGCACGGGTGTGGAAGATGTGGACGCCCTGGTGGCGATGCTGATTCAATCTGAACGCTTTGGCACCAGTATCGCCGCGTCGCTGCGGGTGCAATCTGACCAGCTGCGCACCAAGCGACGCCAGCGCGCGGAAGAAGCCGCTGCCAAAATTGCCTTGAAGCTTTTGTTTCCCTTGATTTTTTTCATCTTCCCGGCCTTGCTAGTCGTGTTGCTAGGGCCGGCATTTTTACAAATTTATCGTGTACTGTTGCCTACCTTGGGTGCTGGTAATTAAAAGGAGAATCATCATGTTTGTACTTCGCCCTCTTGTTGTTGCCATGGGTGCTTGCCTGCTGCAAGCTTGTATGACCACGCCGACTGCCCATGAGGCGGCGGCTTTGCTGGCACCGACGGCCGCACCTGCGACCGTGGCAGAAACCCCGACATTGACCATCCAGCCTGTGATGCGGGTGAGCCATTCGGCAAATCAATCAGCAGCCACGTTTTACCAGCTGGGTAAATACCACCTGGAGCGCGGCGACCTTGACTTTGCCCGCTCGGCTTATGAAGCATCTATTACTCTGGACGGCCAGCAACTGGATGCGCGCAATGCCTTGGCGGCTTTGGATGCGACGCAAGGCAAGCTGGACGCGGCCAAAGCGTTGTTGGTTCAAATTGTGGCGGATTTCCCCGAGGCGGCGCACCTGTATAACAACCTGGGCTATGTGTACTACTTGCAAAGCAACTTTGAGGCGGCGGAGCGAACCTTGCAACGTGCCATTGCGCTGGATGCGGGCAATGAGCGGGCCCGTAACAACTTGAATGCTGTCAATATTGCCCTAGCGCGGCTGGGGAACCGCGACACGGTGACACTGGCACTGGCACCAACACCAACTGCCGAGCAACAGCCGCAAGACATCAAGCCTTTGATCTTACCCTTGGTACAAGCAGCCCCTGCCGACCCGCAGGTGGCCAAAACAAGTGAACCGATGGCTGTTGACATTGCCATTAACGACGCCGTTGAAGCTCCCACGGCACTAGCTACAGCCGCGCCTATCGAATCGCGCACCCAGAGTCTGGCCATCATCAGCCCACCCCTGGAGCAAACAGTTGCCGAGCGCATGGAGCCTCAAACACTTAAAGAATTGGTGCAAATTGTCCCTTACGTCTTTGAACTGCGCTTAAAACAGCCTAACGCCACGGTTTTGGCTGATGTGAAGCCTGAAAACCCCGTAGCTGCAACTGAAACTGAAACTGCCACTATTACTCCCACTGCCGTTTCAGCTGTGCTGGAGACGGAGTTGCCGACGGTGTTGCCGAGCATTACGCTGGCTTTAAGCTCCCGGATTGAGGTGGCAAACGGCAACGGTGTGACCGGCATGGCCAAGCGCATCAGCGGGGTGCTGGGCAGGCAGGGTATCAACGTCAGCCGCTTGAGCAATGAACTGCCTTACAAGCAACTGGAAACCAAAATCCAATACCGCGCAGGTTTTGAAAAAACCGCCGCTGGCTTAAAAAATGCCCTCAAAGGTCATGCCGTGATGGTGCTGACTCCCACTCTGTCACTCAAAGCTGATGTGCGGCTGGTGTTGGGCAGAGACGCGATCGCGCACATGGCGCAGATAGAAGGCACGAGCAGCGACACCGTATTGGCGATGAACACCTTGTCTGATTAAGTCAGCTGTTTAACTGGCAGGTAAAGTCAGGACGCTGGTCTGCGCCAGACACTGGCCAGCCAGGGCTGCTGCGCCAACGGTAGCCCTGCGGGTCGGTAGTAATGGGTTAATTCGGCAAAGCCAGCTGCTGCCATGTAGCGACGCCACGTTTCTAAATCGTGATACGCGCCATAGCGCTCACCCTGCCAACCTTCCTGCCCCTCACCCCGTGGATTGGAACAAAACAGCACACCGCCGGGTTTGAGCGTCTCAAAAAGCTGAGCTAAAACGCTTGGTAACGCCGCACTTGGCACATGAAACAGCACCGCGTTGGCGAACACACCGTCAAAACGCGCCGTTGGCAGGCTTAAATCTAGAAAATTCCTCTCCCACACCTCGCAGCCGCTGTTCGCCCGCGCCATCGCCGCCAAAGCCGCCGCCCCTTCTAGCCCGGTCGCATGGTGCCCCAGTGCCTTGAACGTCATGAGGTCACGCCCTGGCCCGCAGCCGAAATCGAGCAGTTCAAACGGTGCAGGCGTCTCGATATAGTGCAGCAGCGCTGCTATGTTTTGGCTGACATCATGGTCTTTGGTGCCCTGCCAGAACGATTCAGCACCGCCTTCGTAATGGGACAGGGTGCGTTTTGAGATGTTTTTTAGTTCTTCGGGGGACATGATGGTTCGTTAAAGCAATGATTTATGCTATGTTTTAAATAGCAGCTTAGGCAATGAATACGCCGGGTAAGATCATATTTGAACGGGAAAATTGCGCAATTGCAGCAACTGTGCCGCCACCGCCACCGCAATCACCTCGGGCTCTTTGCCTTTAACGCCATCCACGCCAATCGGGCAGGTGATGTGCGCCAATTCTGCCTCGCTGAACCCGCGATCTTCCAGCCGATGCCGAAACGTCGCCCACTTG
>JANOWR010000135.1:0-6942 GCA_031417995.1 Polaromonas sp.
CGACGGGCACGCCAGAGAAATCGGCCTGCATCTGCATCAGCAGGTCGTTTTTTGACGCGCCGCCATCTACGCGCAGCTCCTGCAGGGCCACGCCGGCGTCTTTGCTCATGGCGGTAAATACGTCGGCGCTTTGCAGCGCTATGGCCTCCAGCGCGGCCCTGGCGATGTGGGCACGGGTAGTGCCGCGAGTCAGCCCCAACATCGCGCCGCGTGCATAGGGGTCCCAGTGCGGCGTGCCCAGGCGGTGAAGGCGGGCACCAGGTACACGTCGCCGCTGTCGGGGACTGATTCGGCCAAGGCCTGCACCTCGGCGGCTGAGTCAATGATCTTGAGGCCATCGCGCAGCCACTGTATGGTGGCACCGCCCATAAAGACGCTGCCTTCGAGGCAATAGGTGGGTTTTTCAAGCTGCCAGCCTACGGTCGTCAGCAGCTTGTTGTTAGACGCGACAGGCTGGCTACCAGTGTTCATCAACATGAAGCAGCCCGTGCCGTAGGTGTTTTTGGCCATGCCGGGTTTCAGGCAGGCCTGCCCGAAGGTGGCGGCCTGCTGGTCACCGGCGATGCCTGCAATCGTGATGGGTGAGCCGAACAGCGATGCGTCCGTGTGCCCCACCACACCGCTGCTGGCCACGACTGTTGGTAGCACCGACGGGGGAATGTTAAAAAGCGCAAGCAGTTCATCGTCCCACTGCAGGGTGTGGATGTTGAACAGCAGGGTGCGCGATGCGTTGCTGGCGTCGGTCACGTGAACGCCGCCACGATGGCCGCCCGTCAAGTTCCAGATCAGCCACGAGTCCATCGTGCCAAACGCCAGCTCGCCCTTGTCAGCCCTCGCGCGCGCGCCGGGGATGTTGTCTAGCAGCCAGGCCAGCTTGGTGGCTGAAAAGTAGGCGTCCAGCACCAGCCCGGTTTTTTGTTGAATCAGCTCGGCATGACCCTCTTCACGCAGCTCGTCGCAGCGGCCTGCGGTGCGGCGGTCTTGCCAGACGATGGCGTTGGCCAGTGGCTGGCCTGTCGTGCGGCTCCACAACACGGTGGTTTCACGCTGGTTGGTGATGCCGATGGCTAGAATTTCGTGTTTTGATGACGCTACCAAATCAGGAGCTGCTTGCGCCCGAATTGATTGGGCTACAGGCTGATTTAATGCCTTTTTTAAGCACTTTTGAGCCGTTTTTAGCTGACTTTGCCATATTTCAAGCGCATCATGCTCCACCCAGCCGGGCTGCGGGAAGATCTGGGCAAATTCGGCTTGCTCCACCGCCACCACCGTGCCAGCGTGGTCAAACAGCATGGCCCGTGATGAGGTGGTGCCCTGGTCAAGTGCAAGGATGTAGCGCATGGCCAAAAGGTTAACCCATTGCCGAGCCGTTTGAAGTGTCGTCTTCCCCAAGTCAGAAGGCCCAGCTAACATGCTGTGATGACAATGCACATGCCTAACCGCCGCCAGTTTTTGGCCAGTACCAGCGCAGCTTTAGCCACCGGATTGATGGGCTGCACTACAACACCAGCGGCGGCTAGCCTACCAAGCTTGCGTCTGATTGGCGAGACCCGCTTGCCGCACAAGCTGCAATACCAGGGCACCACGGTGGGCGGCTTGTCGGGCATTGACTTTGATGCCGTCAGCGGCGTGCTGTATTTGCTCAGTGACGACGGCGGCAGCCAGAGCCCGCCCCGGTTTTACACGGCGCGCCTGGCCTTGAGGCCTGACAGATTGGGCAATATTGAATTGACGGGCGTGACTTTTTTGCAAGGCTTGACCTCACCTGACCCGGAAGCCCTGCGCTGGCACGCGCCCAGCCAAAGCCTGTTGTGGACGAGTGAAGGCAACGCCCTGCTAGCGGCCCAGCCCAGCCTGCAACAGACGCGACTTGACGGCACGCTGGCGCGCACCTTTGACTTGCCAGCCATGTTTGGTTTTGGGGTGTTGAGCGGCGCACGTATCAATAAAACCTTTGAGGGCCTGGCGATTGCGCCCGACGGCCGTAGCGCCTGGCTGGCCATGGAGGCGGCGTTGCGCCAGGACGGCCCAGAGCCGACAGTAGCCGCGCCCGGCGGGCCGTGCCGCTTCACGCAGATGGACATTACCACCGGCAAAGCTGTGCGGCAAATCGCCTACGTGCCTGACGCCATCCCGCGCGCGCCCCTACCGCCCAGGGCCAACGCAGACAACGGCGTGGTAGAGGTATTGATGCTGGACGCGAACCGCATGCTGATGCTGGAGCGCGCCTACATGGCCGGGCTGGGGGACAGGGAGCGCAATTCGATGCGGCTGTATGCCATCGACACGCGCCAGGGGTCGGATACGCTTGGCCTCGCCGCCCTCAAACCCGGCAACCACACGCCTGCTGCCAAAACACTGCTGGCAGACTTTGCCAGCTTCCCGGCGTTGACCCAACTGGACAATACCGAGGGCATGACCTGGGGGCCTGTTTTACCCAATGGCAATAAAACCCTGCTGTTTGTCAGCGACGACAACTTTAACCCCCGGCAGATCACGCAGTTTCTGGCTTTTGAATTTCTGGAATGACCAACATGACAACACACAACAACATCGCCTTCATCGGTGGCGGCAACATGGCCAGCGCCATTATTGGCGGGCTGCTTAAAAGCGGCGTAGCCCCAGGCCAGATTCAGGTGGTCGAGCCGTTTGAAGAGCAGCGCAACAAGCTCAAGCAGCAGTTTGGCATTCAGGTCCACCAGGCACCTGGCCCGTCGCTCGCCGATGCGGCCATGGTGGTCTGGGCCGTCAAGCCGCAGACCTTTAAAGACGCGGCCCTGCAAGCCCGCTTTCATACCAAAGCCGCGCTGCACCTGAGTGTGGCGGCGGGCATTCGTTCAAGCAGCATTGCACACTGGCTGGGCACCGAGCGCGTGGTGCGCAGCATGCCCAACACCCCGGCCCTGGTGGGCCAAGGCATCACCGCCCTGTTTGCAAGAAGCGCCGTGACGGCTGCTGACAAATCCGCTGTGCAGCGGGTCATAGAAACCACTGGCGAGTACCTGTGGCTAAGCGATGAGACGCATCTGGATGCCGTGACGGCACTCTCAGGCTCGGGCCCGGCCTATGTTTTTTACTTTATGGAGGCCATGGTGGAGGCCGGTGTGGCCATGGGCTTGACGCGTGAGCAAGGCCACCAGCTGGCGGTCAGTACGTTTGTAGGTGCGGCAGCACTGGCCAAGGCATCCGACGAGCCCCCTGAAATTTTGCGCGCCCGTGTCACGTCCAAAGGCGGTACCACCTACGCCGCGTTAACGTCGATGGCGCAAGACAGCGTTAAAACCCTGTTCATGCGGGCCATGCACGCCGCCAGGCAACGGGCGCGCGAGCTGGGCGATGAGTTTGGTGATGCGTGAGGGCAGGTTTAATGGCCACTACGTCAACCGAAATTTGTGTGGGGGCGTTATGGAAGTGTCCTGCTGCCGCCGTTAACGACTGTTTGTTAAGGGCAGAGGCAAAAGAGCCAGTCCATCAACTTATTGGAGCCACCATGAAAAAATTACTCTCTATCCTCGCCAGCGCAATCGTTTTGGCTCTGCCTTTGGCCGTGATCTCCACGCCAGCAGCCGCCCAGACCCCAGCCGCTCCTGCTGCTGCACCAACTGCAACCCCTGCAGCACCTGCAAAAGCCGACAAAGCCGTGGCTGCCAAGGCACCAAAAGCCAAAAAAGCCAAGCGCAAGGCAAAAGCCAAAATGGCTAAGAAGCCAGCGTAATCAGCCCAGCCTGATCAAGGCCCCGTCAAAAAGCCCGCACTAGCGGGCTTTTTGCTTTGCGCCTGATACAAGTTCACGCTACAGCGTACGACAGTGCAATGCCCGCAAACACGGTAAAGCCCAGCCAGTGGTTCAGCCTGAAAGCCTTGAAGCAATCGTCACGCTGTCGCTTGCGGATCAACCAGATGTGCCACAGCGCTTGCACCAGCGCCAGACCAATTGCTATTAAATAAATAGCTGCTTGCGCCCGAATCAATTGGGCCACAAGCACATTTAGCCAGACAAAAAGGTACAAAACGTAGCTGACAAGCACCGCCAGCACGTCAAAGCGCCCAAACGTGATGGCCGAGGTCTTCATGCCGATTTTCAAATCGTCGTCCCGATCCACCATCGCGTATTCGGTGTCATAGGCAATCACCCAAAACAGGTTGCCCAGCAGCAACAGCCAGGCCACAGGCGGCACCCGCGACTGCACGGCAGCAAACGCCATCGGAATACCAAAGCTGAAAGCCACACCCAGCACCGCCTGCGGCATGGCCACATAGCGCTTGGCAAACGGGTAAATGATGGCGATACCCAGTGCAGCGAATGACCAGGTGATGGCGGTGATGTTGGTGGTCAGCACCAGGCCAAATGCGATGAGTGCCAGCACCGCGCCCACGGCCAGCGCCTCCTTGGCAGGCAGCTTGCCACTCGTCACGGGCCGCTGGGCGGTGCGCTTGACATGGCGGTCAAAGTCACGGTCGGCCACATCGTTCAGGCAGCAGCCTGCACTGCGCATTAAAAATGTACCCAGGGTAAAAACAGCCAGCAAATGCCAGCCCGGAAAGCCGTGCGACGCGAGCCACAACGCCGACAGCGTAGGCCACAGCAGCAACAGCCAACCCGCGGGGCGGTCCCAGCGGATTAACTCTAAATACAGTGCCAGCTTATTCCTCAAGAAGCGATCTCAACATCCAGGCCGTCTGCTCATGCACCGTCAGCCGCTGGGTCAGCAAATCGGCGGTGGGCTCGTCGCTGGCCTTGTCGGCCAGCGGGAAAAACAGGCGTGCGGTGCGCGCCACGGCTTCATGGCCCGCGACCAGAATGCGCACCAACTAAAGCTCTTTGCGCGGGGTGCCTGTCTAATCTGGCACCGAGGCCAGTTTGCCAAACTGCGCATACGAGCCCGGCGCGGGGTGGCCGAGCGAGCGGATGCGCTCGGCAATCGGGTCAACCGCTGTCCACAGCTCGGTGTACTGCACCATGAACATCTGGTGCAGGGTGTTGAACATGGGGCCGGTCACGTTCCAGTGAAAGTTGTGCGTCGTCAGGTACAGGGTGTAGGTGTCGGCCAGCAAGTGCGACAAGCCTTTGGCGATTGACGCGCGGTCTTTTTCGCTGATGCCGATGTTGATGGCGGGGGCTGATTTAGTGGATGTTTTGACAAGCGTTTTGGTCATGATTTTTCTTGAAAAGTTGACAACTATAAATTTAGCAGATGGGCCGTCAGGACAGCCGCGTCACACCCGGCAGCTCGCAGGCATAAATCGCATTTCGCAGCGCGGCAATTGCCTCATACCGGGTAAAGCTGCGGCGCCAGGCCAGCACCACACGGCGGCTGGGGATGTGGCCTTCAAACGGCAGGTACTTGATAAAAGAGGGTGGCTCGGCAGGCACTTTGCTTTTTTTGCCCGCAGCAGGCGCAAGCAACGCCTCTTTGGGCACGCCCAGGCGCGGCACCAGCGTGATGCCCATGCCAGCGGCCACCATGTGCTTGATGGTCTCAAGCGACGAGCCTTCAAAGCTTTTTTGAATACCGCCTGAGCTGCTGGAAAACCGGGCGAACTCGGGGCACACCTCCAGCACGTGGTCACGAAAGCAGTGGCCATTGCCGAGCAGCAGCATGGTTTCTTTTTTAATCTCTTCAGCCGTGATGTTGCTGCGCGCCGCCAGCGGGTGGCTGCTGGGCACAGCTGCCATAAACGGCTCGTCATACAGCGGCGCAATCGCCAGGTTGGTGTCGGGGAAGGGCTCCGCCAAAATGGCGCAGTCAATTTCGCCGTTACGTAACTCTTCAAGCAATTTCACGGTGAAGTTTTCTTGCAGCATCAAAGGCATTTGCGGCAGCCTCACAATCATTTGCCGTACCAGGTCGGGAAGCAAATAGGGGCCTATGGTGTAGATCACACCCAGGCGCAGGCTGCCCGCCAGCGGGTCTTTGCCGCGCTTGGCGATGTCTTTGATCTGGTCGGCTTGCTCCAGCACACTTTGCGCCTGGCGAATGATTTCTTCACCCAGCGGGGTGATGGTGATCTCGTTGGCGTTGCGCTCAAACAGTTTGACCTGGAGTTCTTCTTCAAGCTTTTTAATCGCCACACTGAGGGTAGGCTGCGACACATGGCAGGCGTCAGCGCCTTTGCCAAAATGCTTTTCACGCGCTACAGCGACGATGTATTTGAGTTCGGTGAGCGTCATGGCCTGATTGTCTGCTTTTTGGTTTTGTTAAATCAAGCCTTTAAAAATTCCCCCTTGGTCCCCAGCCAACGCAAAACATGCTGCTCAGCCTGCGCGGCGTGCTTGTCCAGCATCACAGGCGCCAAAGCCCGCGCCCATGCCAGCCATTCGGCATCAACGGCCAGATCAGCAAACCTGAGCAAAGGCGCGCCCGACTGCCGCGCCCCTAAAAACTCACCCGGCCCGCGTATCTCGAGGTCGCGCCTTGCAATCTCGAACCCGTCGTTGGTCTCCACCATGGCTTTCAGGCGTGCTTTGGCTGTGTCTCCCAGCCGCGTGGCATCGCCAGTTGAATACAGCAGCACACAGGCCGATGCCGCCGCGCCGCGACCGACCCGGCCGCGCAACTGGTGCAACTGGCTCAGGCCAAATCTTTCGGCATGTTCAATCACCATCAGTGATGCGTTCGGCACATCCACGCCGACTTCAATGACTGTGGTGCTGACCAGCACGGCCATCACGCCGTCGTTGAACAGGGTCATCACGGCTTTTTTCTCGGCCACCGGCATGCGCGAATGCAGCAGGCCGACCAGCACGCCCGGCAATGCTGCTGACAGCGCTTCATGCGTCTGGGTGGCGTTGGTCAAGTCGAGCATTTCGCTTTCTTCAATCAGCGGACATACCCAGTACACCTGGCGGCCTTCGGCAATCTGGCTGCGAATGCGCTCAATCACTTCGTCGCGCCTGCTGTCATTGACGACCTTGGTCACGATGGCGGTGCGGCCGGGCGG
>JANOWR010000136.1:0-26981 GCA_031417995.1 Polaromonas sp.
GCGGTCAATTTCGCGCGCGGCGATGAACTGGCCTAGCCGCTCATTGAGCTGGTTCATCACAAATCGGTTAAAGCCAATGGAGTGGTCTAGCAGCCATTCAAAGGTGTCGACAGGCAAGCCCGCCACCACGCTTTTGCGCAGCGCCTGAATGTTGTAGCGGTAGGGCTCGCGTTTGAGGGCTGTACCTTCACCAAACCAGCCGCCGGGTGGCACGCCGGTGTAGGTCATGGTCATGCCCTGGTCGTTGTCGCTGCTCATTTTGAGCAGGCCTTCCACCACGCCGAACCAGTAGGTCACGGGTTTGCCGACGCGGCACACGTAACCGCCAGGTGCTGCATCGCCCACGCGCAGCTCGGCCACTGCGCGCGCGCTCTCTTCAGGCAGCAGCAGTCCCAGCCAAGGAATGCTGCGCAACTCGGTATCGTTGGCAAAACGCTGACGTATTTGCAGAGGTTTTTCAAAGTGCATAAATGTGATGCGGTACGTAGGTCGTGGATGACAAGGGTAT
This sequence comes from Polaromonas sp., assembly GCA_031417995.1. GTDB lineage: Bacteria > Pseudomonadota > Gammaproteobacteria > Burkholderiales > Burkholderiaceae_C > Polaromonas. The sequence goes on from JANOWR010000136.1 coordinate 509, forward strand.
GTCTGGGGGAGTATTCACCCTTAAATTGTCGTCGGAATGACAACTTAACGTCAAATGACTGTCTAACATTGTCGAATGTGTCGTAACTCCGTGAGGTAGTGCGCACCTAACCAAAGACAACGAGACAGAAACGATGCAAACCACGTTCCCTCAACTGCTGATCAAACACGCTGCCGAGCGCCCGGACGCGCCCGCCATGCGCGAGAAAGAATACGGCATTTGGCAGGCCCACAGCTGGTCGGCTCTGAGTGAGCTGGTCAAGCACATTGCCTGCGGCCTGCACCAGGCGGGCCTGGCGCGTGGCGAGCACATGGTGGTGGTGGGCAGCAACCGTCCGCGCCTGTATGCCACCATGCTGGCGGCGCAGTCGCTGGGCGCAATACCTGTGCCGCTGTACCAGGACGCAGTGGGTGCTGAATGCGTGTTTCCGATCAACAACGCTGATGTGCGCTTTGCGTTTGCTGAAGACCAGGAGCAGGTTGACAAGCTGCTGGAGATTCGCGGGCAATGCCCGCAACTGGGCAACATCGTTTTTGACGAGCCACGCGGTCTGCGCAACTATTCAGATGCAGGACTACAGTCGCTTGACGTGCTGATAGAAACAGGCAAAACCTTTTGCAGCAGCCAACCCGGCTGGTATGCAGCAGAAGTTGCGAAAGCAAAACCAGATGACGTAGCGGCAATGTTTTTTACATCGGGCACCACTGGCAACCCGAAAGGTGTGGTTCACACCCACAACACCTTGCTGGACCGCGCCAAGGCAGGGGCTGATTTTGACAAGCTCACGTCGGCCGAGGAAGTGCTGGCCTACTTGCCCCCGGCATGGATTGGCCAGAACATCTTCAGCTACGCGCAGTGGCTGGCCTGCGGCTATGTGGTGAACTGCCCCGAGAGCGCCAGCACGGTGATGATTGACCTGAAAGAGGTCGGGCCCACCTATTACTTTGCGCCGCCCCGGGTGTTTGAAGGCATGCTGACCACCGTGATGATTCGCATGGAAGACGCAGGCAGCATCAAGCGCGGTATCTTCAACTACTTCATGGGCGTGGCCAAGCGGGTTGGCCCTGACCGTATGGATGGCAAGTCGATTGGCGCGGTCAACACATTGCTTTATGCGCTGGGTAACGCGCTGGTGTACGGCCCGCTGCGCAACACGTTGGGCTTTAGTCGTGTGCGGGTGGCGTACACAGCGGGCGAGGCGATTGGGCCGGACCTGTTCACGTTTTTTCGCTCTATTGGCATCAACATGAAGCAGTTGTATGGCTCGACCGAAACCGCCGTGTTTGTTTGCCTGCAACCTGACAACCAGGCACGCGCTGATACGGTGGGTGTCCCGATTGCCGGTGTGCAAATCAGGGTGGCTGACAACGGCGAAATCATGGTCAAGTCCGCCGGCTTGCTGAAAGAATATTACAAAAACCCGACCGCTACCGCTGAGGTATTGACCCATGACGGCTGGTACCACACCAGCGATGCAGGCTTCATTGATGCGCAGGGCCATTTGAAAATCATTGACCGCGTGAAAGACGTGGGCCGCATCAAGGGCGGGGCCAATGACGGCGCGATGTTTGCCCCCAAGTATGTCGAGAACAAGCTGAAGTTTTTCTCGCACATCAAGGAAGTGGTGGCGTATGGAGACGGGCGAGACCAGGTGTGCGTGTTTATCAACATCGACTTTGACGCGGTGGGCAACTGGGCCGAACGGCGCAACCTGCCTTATGCGGGCTATACCGACCTGGCGCAAAAGCCTGAGGTGTACCAGCTCATCAAGGAGTGTGTTGAAAAAGTCAATGCCGATTTGAGCGTGGATGCGTTGCTGGCAGGTTCACAGGTCAGTCGCTTTTTGATACTGCACAAAGAACTCGACGCTGACGATGGTGAACTGACACGTACCAACAAAGTACGGCGCGGCTTTATTGGCGAAAAGTACCAGCCGCTGATTGATGCACTGTACAGCGGCAAAAAAGAACAGTTCATTGAAACGGTGGTGAAGTTTGAAGATGGCCGCAGCGGCAGCGTCTCAGCAACATTAAAAATTGGTGACTGCAAAACTTTTGCAGCGGTGAAGGTGGCAGCATGAAGAAGATTGGTGACGTCATTCTTGACGTGCAAAACATATCGCTGGCGTTTGGTGGTGTCAAGGCGCTGCAGGACATCTCTTTCAACGTCAAAGAGCACGAGATTCGCGCCATCATTGGACCCAACGGTGCAGGCAAGAGTTCGATGCTGAACTGCATCAACGGTGTGTATCAGCCGCAGCAGGGTTCGATCACCTTTCGCGGCCAAACCTTCAAGCACATGAACAGCCACCAGGTGGCGGTCATGGGCGTGGCGCGGACGTTTCAAAACCTGGCCCTATTCAAAGGCATGAGCGTGCTGGACAACATCATGTCGGGCCGCAACCTGAAGATCAAAAGCAACATCCTGATGCAGGCCCTGCGCATTGGACCGGCCGAAAAAGAAGAGATCATGCATCGGGAAGCGGTCGAGAAAATCATCGACTTCCTGGAAATTCAGGCCTACCGCAAAACGCCTGTGGGCCAATTGCCCTACGGCCTGCAAAAACGCGTTGACCTGGGCCGCGCCCTGGCGATGGAGCCGCAGGTGCTGCTGCTGGACGATCCGATGGCCGGCATGAACGTTGAAGAAAAGCAGGACATGTGCCGCTTTGTACTGGACGTGAACGACGAATTTGGCACAACGGTGGTGCTGATTGAGCACGACATGGGCGTGGTCATGGATATTTCTGACCGGGTGGTGGTGCTGGATTACGGCAAAAAAATTGGCGACGGCACACCTGACGAAGTGCGCAATAACAAAGACGTGATCAGTGCCTATCTTGGCACTTCACACTAAGGAAAATCATGGGACCGGTACTCGAAACCATCATCAGCGGACTCATGTCCGGCATGCTTTATTCACTCGTCGCACTTGGTTTTGTGCTGATCTACAAAGCATCTGGCGTTTTTAACTTTGCCCAGGGCGCGATGGTGCTGTTTGCTGCGCTGGCCATGGCACGCTTTTCTGAGTGGATACCGCTGTGGACGGGTCTTCAATCCAAATGGCTGGTGAATCTGATGGCTTTTGCGGTCGCGTTGGTCTTCATGGTAGCGGTGGCCTGGCTGATTGAGAGATTTGTACTTGGGAAACTCGTCAATCAGGAGGGTGTGGCGCTGCTGATGGCCACGCTGGGCATTTCGTACTTTCTCGATGGCCTGGGCCAAACCATTTTTGGTTCCAGCATTTACAAGATTGACGTCGGCATGCCCAAAGACCCGATGTTCTTGCTGGACGGCGTGTTCCCCGGCGGTTTGCTGGTTAACAAGGAAGACCTGGTGGCAGCTGTCATTGCAACCGCATTGGTAGCCAGTCTGGCGGCGTTTTTCCAGTTCACCAAAACTGGCCGCGCCTTGCGCGCAGTGGCTGACGACCACCAGGCCGCGCAGTCGATTGGCATTCCGCTGAACCGCATTTGGGTGATTGTCTGGTCTGTTGCTGGCTTTGTGGCGCTGGTGGCGGGCGTGATTTGGGGTAGCAAGCTGGGTGTTCAGTTTTCGTTGTCAGTGCTGGCGCTCAAAGCCTTGCCGCTGGTGATTTTGGGTGGCCTGACATCTGTACCAGGTGCGATTGTGGGTGGGCTGATTTTGGGCGTTGGTGAAAAGCTGGCCGAAGTGTTTATCGGACCATTTGTGGGTGGCGGTATTGAGATCTGGTTTGCGTATGTGCTTGCTTTAGGCTTCTTGCTTTTCAGACCCCAGGGCCTGTTTGGCGAGAAAATAATCGACCGTGTTTGAGAGCGAAAAATGATTTACAGAGAAAACGGTCAATTTAAAACCACCTATCGGGCTGACAGCCAGATCTTCCCCATCCTGCAAGACCGGATTGCGGTGGGTTTGTTTTTGATATTTGCTTTTGCCGTGGTGCCCATGCTGGCCAGCGACTATTTGTTCCGGGCGATTTTGATTCCATTTTTAATCATTTCGCTGGCTGCGCTGGGGGTCAATATTCTGGTTGGTTACTGCGGGCAGATTTCGTTGGGGTCAGGCGCTTTTATGGCCGTGGGTGCCTACGGTGCCTACAACTTTTTTGTGCGCATACCGGGCATGCCACTGATACCCACCATCATTCTGGGCGGCGTGTGCGCCATGCTGTTTGGCATTTTGTTTGGCCTGCCAAGTTTGCGCGTCAAGGGCCTGTACTTGGCCGTCACCACGCTGGCTGCGCAGTTCTTTTCAGACTGGATGTTTTTGCGCATCAAGTGGTTTACCAACGATTCGCCATCAGGCTCGGTGTCGGTGTCCAACCTGCAGGTGTTTGGCATGCCGATTGAAAGCTCAACCAGCAAGTACATTTTTTGCCTGGCGATTTTGGTGGTGGTTGCCTTGCTGGCCAAAAACCTGGTGCGGGGTGCGATTGGCCGTGAATGGATGGCCATCCGCGACATGGATGTGGCCGCATCGGTCATCGGCATTCGACCCATGTACGCCAAGCTGAGCGCCTTTGCAGTCAGCTCATTCATCATTGGCATGTCGGGCGCGCTGTGGGGCTTTGTCTACCTTGGCGCCTGGGAGCCTGCTGCGTTTTCAGTGGACCAGTCCTTTCGCTTGCTGTTCATGGTCATTATTGGCGGTATGGGCTCTATCCTCGGAGGTTTTCTGGGTGCCGCTTTCATCACCTTGCTGCCGATTGCGCTCAATATCATGCTGCCGGTAGTGGCCGGCGTCTTCGGTATTCAGGTTTCAACGGCTGGAATCGCACATGCCGAGTTGATGATTTTTGGTGCGCTGATTGTCTGGTTTTTGATTGTGGAGCCGCATGGCCTGGCCAAGCTGTGGGCCGTGGGCAAACAAAAGCTGCGCTTGTGGCCTTTCCCGCATTGAATATTAAGCGTAGTTTTGCAGTGTTTTTATGTCGGTTTTTCTGGTGTTTTGTTTTTCTTAACTTTTTGGAGACAACTATGAAAGTTCGTAATGTGATTCTGGCGATTGCCGCCTTGGCCGCTGGCGCATCGTCGCTGGTGGCAACCACTGCCTACGCGCAAGCCAAAGAGCAGTTCATCCCGGTGCTGTCTTACCGCACGGGCGCTTATGCGCCTAACGGCGTGCCATGGGCCAACGGCTTTGTGGACTACATCAAGCTGACCAATGCGCGCGGTGGCATCAATGGCGTCAAGTTGTCGCATGAAGAGTGCGAAACCGGTTATGACACAGCCCGCAGCGTTGAGTGCTATGAGCGCCTGAAAGGCAAAAATGGCGGTGCCAGCTTTGTGCAGCCACTGTCAACCGGCGCAACTTTCGCCATCACAGAAAAAGCCCCTGCTGACAAGGTGCCGGTTGTGACTGTTGGCTACGGCCGCAGCGAGAGTGCTGACGGCACGGTTTTTAAATGGAACTTTCCGATTGCAGGCACCTATTGGGTAGCTGCCGACACCATCTTGCAAGCCATCGCCAAGAAAGAAGGCGGCTTTGACAAACTTAAAGGCAAAAAAATCGCGCTGGTCTATCACGACTCGCCGTTTGGAAAAGAGCCGATTCCCTTGATGCAAGAGCGCAGCCGCATGCACGGCTTTGAACTGCAATTGCTTCCAGTCACAGCACCCGGCGTGGAGCAAAAAGCCACTTGGTTGCAGGTTCGCCAGTCCAAGCCTGATTTCGTCGCATTGTGGGGCTGGGGCATCATGAACACAACGTCCATCAAGGAAGCGCAAGCCACAGGCTACCCGCGCGAAAAAATGTACGGCGTGTGGTGGGCAGGCGCTGAGCCTGATGTGAAAGACGTGGCTGAGGGCGCAAAAGGCTACAACGCCGTCACGATGCAGCACGGCGCTGAGCCAGACTCAAAACTTGCCAAAGACGTGATGGCCATGGTCCATGCCAAAGGCCAGGGCACTGGCCCTAAAGATGAAGTAGGCCAGGTGCTGTACATGCGCGGTGCGATGAGCGCCATGCTGGGCATTGAAGGCATTCGCGCTGCGCAAGAGCGCTTTGGCAAGGGCAAAGTCATGACCGGCGAGCAAGTGCGCTGGGGCCTGGAAAACCTGAACCTGACGCAAGCCAAACTGGACACGCTGGGCTTTGCAGGCGTGATGCGCCCGATCAGCACATCGTGCAGCGACCATATGGGTGCTTCATGGGCGCGCATTCACACGTGGGATGGCAAGGCCTGGAAGTTCACATCTGACTGGCTGCAAGCTGATGAGCAGATCATCAAGCCAATGGTGAAGGCCACCGCAGCGAAATATGCCGCCGACAAAAAGCTGACGGCACGCACACCAGCGGATTGCCAGTCTTGATCTAAAGCTCTGTCATGCCGCGCTCTTTTGCGAGTTCGGCATGACAGTCCAATGTTGAGCATTGCGTGCAGTGCTCAACATTGGAGAAAGCAAAAAATTTATGGATACACAAAAAATAGTTCTTAACGTCAACGGCATCGAAGTCATTTACAACCATGTGATTCTGGTTTTAAAAGGCGTGTCACTGAGCGTGCCTGAAGGCAAAATCGTGGCCATTCTGGGCGGCAATGGTGCAGGCAAAACCACCACGCTGCGCGCTGTGTCCAACCTACTCAAAGGCGAGCGCGGTGAAGTAACCAAGGGCTCAATTGAGCTGCGCGGCGAGCGCATTGAAAACCTTTCGCCTTCTGATCTGGTGCAGCGCGGTGTCGTGCAGGTGATGGAGGGCCGTCACTGCTTTGCGCACCTGACGATTGAAGAAAATTTGTTGACAGGCGGCTACACACTCAAGTCAAAAGCGGAAGTGGCCAAAAACCTGGAGAAGGTCTACGCGTACTTCCCACGCCTGAAAACTCGCCGCACATCACAAGCGGCCTACACATCAGGCGGCGAGCAACAGATGTGCGCGATTGGCAGAGCGCTGATGGCCAGCCCCACCATGGTATTACTGGACGAACCGTCCATGGGCCTGGCACCGCAAATTGTGGAAGAGGTTTTTGAGATCGTCAAAGACCTGAACCAGAAAGAGCGTGTAACGTTTTTACTGGCTGAACAAAACACCAACATGGCGTTGAAATATTCTGACTACGGCTACATCATGGAAAGCGGCCGCGTGGTGATGGACGGTGTGGCCAGCGAGCTGGCCAACAACGAAGACGTGAAAGAGTTCTACCTGGGTATGGGCGGTGGTGAACGCAAGAGTTTTAAAGACGTGAAAAGTTACAAGCGCCGTAAACGCTGGCTGGCTTAAACGACTTATATGACCACTTTTTTTGACACACTGGAAACGCGCAAGCCCGAGACACGCGAAGCTGCGTTGATGGCTGCGCTCCCGCATCAAATTGCGAACGCGCAGAAAAATACAGATGCATTCGCCATGTTGCTGGACGGTGTTGATGCCAGTACCGTCACGTCGCGCCAGGCATTGGCCAAACTGCCAGTCACGCGTAAAAGCGAGTTGTTTGATTTGCAAAAGGCCGGACAAGTCAAAGGCAAAAGTGGCGATGTGTTTGGCGGTTTTAGCGCTCTGCTTCGCGGGCCAAAAATGTCGCGCCTGTTCTCATCGCCCGGTCCAATTTATGAACCCGAAGGCACAGCCAAAGATTACTGGCGCGCAGGCCGCGCCATGTATGCGGCAGGTTTTCGCGGGGGCAACCTGGCACACAACTCGTTCAGTTACCACATGACGCCAGGCGCTTTCATTATGGAGTCGGGCTTGCATGCGGTGGGTTGTACGGTGTTCCCGGCTGGCATTGGCCAAACCGAGCAACAGCTGGAGGCAATTGCCGCGCTGAGGCCCGACGGCTACACGGGTACGCCCAGCTTCTTGCGAATCTTGGTCGAGAAGGCTGAGGAGATGGGCAGCGACATATCCAGCATGCGCATAGGCCTGGTGGGTGGCGAGGCGTTCCCGCCCAGTCTGCGTGACTGGTTTACAGCGCGCGGCATGGCTATTTACCAATGCTACGCCACGGCTGATTTGGGCTTGATAGCGTTTGAGACCGAAGCACGTGAGGGCTTGGTCATTGACGAGGGCGTGATTGTTGAAATCGTCCGCCCTGGCACGGGAAACCCAGTCAATGAAGGCGAAGTCGGCGAACTGGTGGTGACCACGCTTAACCCTGACTACCCACTAATTCGCTTTGGAACGGGCGATTTGTCTGCGGTGTTGCCGGGCCACTGCCCAACAGGGCGTACCAACGGACGCATCAAAGGCTGGATGGGCCGGGCAGACCAAACCGTCAAAATCAGGGGCATGTTTGTACACCCCGGGCAAGTCGCCACCATTGCAAGGCGTTTCCCGGAAGTGCTCAAGGCAAGGTTGGTCGTCAGCGGTGAAATGGCCAATGACAGCATGCATTTTCAGGTTGAATCCACATCCAGTCAGGCAGGCCTGGGCCAAAAAATCAGCGAAGCGATTCGCGATGTGACCAAGCTGCGCGGCACTGTAGAACTGATGGCCCCCGGCAGCTTACCTAATGACGGCAAGGTCATTGAGGACGCACGCAGTTACAAGTAAGCATTCAGGCAGGGTTGTTGCGTAAGTGTTTTCCGAGGTTTACGAGCGGCTACTCCCAGCTAAAGTCAAGCTGTGTGAATTTAACTTTATCTGCCTCATCTGGAGACATCTCAATGAACTCATTTTTCAACAAATTAACCACCATCGCTGGTGCAGCCTTGGCTGTGTGCGGTATGTTCGGCTCAGTTCAAGCGGCGGATTTCCCTGCCAAAGACAAAGTCATCACCATCGTCGTGCCTTTTGCTGCGGGTGGCCCGACAGACCGCGTGGCACGCGACCTGGCCGAAGCCATGCGCAAGCCGCTGGGTGGTGTCAGCATCGTGATTGACAGCGCTGCTGGCGCGGGCGGCTCGATTGGCGCCAACAAAACTGCCAAGGCTGCGCCCGATGGTTATACCCTGCTGGTTCATCACATTGGCATGTCTACCATGCCAACATTGGTGCGCAACATTCCTTTCAAGGTTGAAAGCGATTTTGAATACCTGGGCTTGATCAATGAAGTGCCCATGACTTTGATTGCCAAACCCAGCATGGCTGCAGCCAACTACAAAGAACTGGGTGCCTGGATTGCAGCCAATAAAAACAAGGTCAACCTGGGTAATGCTGGCATTGGTTCGGCATCGCACCTGTGCGGCTTGCTGTTTCAAAACGCCATTCAGGTGGACATGACCACTGTTCCTTACAAAGGAACAGCACCAGCCATGACCGACCTGATTGGCGGACAGATTGATTTGATGTGCGACCAGACCACCAATACCACCAGCCAGATTGAAGCCAAAAAAGTCAAGGTGTACGGCGTGACAACAGCTAAATCTCTCACAACGCCTGTATTGAAAGACGTGCCTACTCTGGCGGCCAGTGGTTTGAAGAATTTTGAAGTGACCGTATGGCACGGCCTGTATGCACCCAAGGGCACGCCCGCTGACGTGCTGGCCAAGCTCAACGGTGCATTGAAAGTCGCCCTGAAAGATCCTGACTTCATCAAGAAACAGGAAGGCCTGGGCGCTGTCGTAGTCACGGACAAGCGGGTCGAGCCAGCCGAACACAAGAAGTTTGTGCAAGCCGAGATCACCAAGTGGAGCCCCATCATCAAGGCGGCCGGGGTTTACGCAGACTAAGCGAAGCAGACCATGCGCATACTCAAGTTGGTTGATTCGATCACCCAGCTTGGGCCGCATGACGCGGGCTGTATTGCGGTCAGCGGCTCGCACGGCGGCATCAGCTCTGCACAATACGCGCTGGCAGCAAAGCCCCACTTAAGTATTTTCAATGACGCGGGCATCGGCAAAGACAAGGCCGGGCTGGCCGCACTGGAGTTTTTGCAAGGCCACGCCTTGGCAGCCTGCACCGTGTCACACAGCACTGCCTGCATCGGTCAGGCCAACAGCACGCTGCAAAGCGGCGTTGTCAACCACTGCAACCTGCTGGCACGCGAACTCGGTATTGGTGCAGGTCATACTTGCCAGTCGGTCGTTGACCGTTTACTAAAATCCTGAAGGAGACTGCCATGAAGTTGTTCACCACGCGCCGCCGTTTGATGGTTTGCATGATTTGCATCAGCAGCCTGGCTGGCCTGCAGGCCGCAGCACAAACCGCCTGGCCCAACAAGCCGGTACGTATCATCGTGCCGTTCGCGGCGGGGGGTACGACCGATATTTTGGCGCGCGCCATGGCACCCGAATTGACCAAGGCTTTTGGCCAGCCGTTCGTGGTTGAAAACCGGGCTGGTGCAGGCGGCAACATTGGCGCAGACCTGGTGGCCAAGTCGGCACCGGACGGCTACACGATTTTGATGGGCACTGTCGGCACGCATGGCATTAATAAGGCGCTGTACGCCAAGATGCCCTACGACTCGCAAAAGGACTTTGCGCCCATCACGCTGGTGGCAGGTGTACCGAATGTGATGGTGATGAACGTTGACAAAGCCAAGGCATTGAACATCAACAGCGTGCCCGACTTCATCAAGTATGCGAAGGCCAATCCGGCCAAGCTCAGCATGGCATCCAGCGGTAATGGCACATCCATTCATCTGGCGGGCGAGCTGTTTAAATCACGCACCGGTATTTTCATGACGCACATCCCTTATCGTGGGTCAGGTCCTGCGCTGCTGGACTTGGTGGGCGGCAGTGTGGATGTGATGTTTGACAACCTGCCCTCGGCCCTGCCGCAAATCAAGGCCGGCAAGCTTAAGGCATTTGCCGTGACCAGCGCGCAGCGCTCGGCGGCCACGCCCGAACTGCCCACGCTTGAAGAAGCAGCCAGCCTCAAGGGTTTTGATGCCAGCTCATGGTTTGGCCTGCTGGCCCCAGCGGGTACGCCAGCAGACATCGTCAGCCGCATTCAGCAAGAAGTGGCCAAGTCATTAGGCACAGCAACGATGAAAGAAAAGCTGCTGGGACAAGGCGCAATACCCGGTGGTAACACGCCAGAGCAGTTCAACGCATTCATCAACGCCGAACACATCAAATGGGCGCAGGTGGTGAAGGTTTCTGGCGCTAAAGTCGATTAGGGCGGACTAAGGCTCAAACGCCCCAGGTCACATCAGTACCCGACTTGTGATTGCGTTGCAACATGTCGATAAATGGCATGGCACGCTGACGCAGTCCTGGCGCATCGCCCTGCACAGCATCGTCGTCCGGGTTTTCGTCGCGAGACTCTTCCAAAGCAATCGCATCTTGTAGCGCCTGAATAGCCGCAGGCATTTGCGCCGCCAGGATGATGCCGGTCGGCCCCGCATCTTTGCCAATCACTTCCAGCACCTTGCGGCCATTGGGCTCAAGCATGATCACATCGCCTGCATTTTTGGATTTAAATTTGTAGAGCATGTTGGGTTCGGTTGAGACTTTGGGGATAGACCAGATTGAATGACCTGCTTACTAATTATGAGGGGCTTGATCAGTTGGCCTTGTAGGCGAGAAGCTGAAGTCAGGTTGCCACAATACTTAAACACTGGTTTGTACGCAACACTTTAGCCTCAAGCAAAATACTGCCATGTTCAACATCGTCGCACCCCAAAAACCTGCCGCCCAATCCCTCAGCCAGGACGGTCTGAGCCTGCTCATACCTGTTGACTTGGCGGCCACCCTGAAACTGCCAACTGACTGGGCGCGGGGCTGGAATTTATTGGCTCAAACGTGGCACAGCCTGCCGCCTGATGCGCACCTGAAGGACGGCGGCAGTTACCGGCAGCGTCGCCATGCCTGCTTTGTGCAGGACTTGCCCGCCAACACGCTCAACCAAACGCCGCACCGGGCGCACTGGCAACCCACGGACTACAACGCCCTGCATGGCGGGTTTGAACGCTGGTTTGAACCGGTTGAGCCTGCTGTTGCACAGACCAGCGCGTGGACAGACCTGATCGCAGGCTTTGGCAGGCTGTTTGCGCAGGTGCAAGCGGTTGAGAAATGGTTTGTCGAAGCGCACCAATTCAGGATCGACACCGCTGGCGGTGTGGGCCGCCCGACGCCTGAGGGTGCGCACCGCGACGGCGTGAACTTTGTGGTGGTGATGCTGGTGGCACGCCATGGCGTGAAAGGCGGCGAGACGCGGGTGTTTGACGCCAACGGTCCACAGGGCGTGCGCTTTGTGATGCGCGAACCGTTGACGACGCTGCTGCTGGACGATGCACGCGTGATTCATGAAACCACGCCCATCTTCCCGGACCATGCTGCGGGCGAACAGGGCTTTCGCGACACGCTTGTGCTGACTTACCGGGCAGACGGCTTTCAAGCTCCCTGAGCCGGCACACTGAGTTTGCTGAAAATACCACTTGACGAATTTACTTTAAACCTAAACAATTAAAGCTCAATCAATTCACTCATCAACGCGGAGCAACTTCTTCATGCGCATTCTTTGTCTGGGCGGCGGCCCTGCCGGTTTGTACTTTGCCTTGCTGATGAAACTGCAAAACCCTGCGCATGTGGTGACCGTGGTGGAGCGCAACCGACCGTTTGACACCTTTGGCTGGGGCGTGGTGCTGTCGGACCAGACGCTGGGCAACCTGCGCGACGCTGACCCGGTGAGCGCACAACTGATAGGTGACGCCTTCAACCACTGGGACGATGTGGAGATGTTTTTTAAAGGCCGCAGCGTGCGTTCGGGTGGCCATGGCTTTTGCGGCATTGGGCGCAAAAAGCTGCTGAACATCTTGCAGGAACGTTGTATCGCTCTGGGTGTTGACCTGGTGTTTGAAGCCGATGTGCAGGACGACCAGGCGCTGGCCAGACAGTACAACGCAGACCTGCTGATTGCCTGCGACGGCCTGAACAGCAGGGTACGCACGCGCTATGCCAACACCTTCAAGCCTGATGTTCAACTGCGGCAATGCCGCTTTGTGTGGCTGGGCACGAAAAAGACCTTCGATGCGTTTACCTTTGCCTTCGAGCAAACCGAGCACGGCTGGTTTGCAGTACATGCCTACAAGTTTGACGCCGACACCTCCACCTTCATTGTTGAAACACCTGAAGCTGTCTGGAAGGCGCACGGGCTGGACCAGATGAGCCAGGAAGACGGCATTGCGTTTTGTGAACGGCTGTTTGCGAAGTATCTGGACGGCAACCCGCTGATGAACAACGCAACCCATGTGCGCGGCTCGGCGATCTGGATACGCTTTCCACGTGTGGTGTGTGAGCGCTGGGTGCACCATGAAGAGGTGGACGGCAAGCAAGTGCCTATTGTGTTGATGGGAGACGCGGCGCACACGGCGCATTTTTCAATAGGCAGCGGCACCAAGCTGGCGCTTGAAGATGCGATTGAATTGATGCGCTGTTTTGCCAACACCAGCGATGTGACAGAAGCGCTGCAAGCCTACGAAGCGGTGCGTTCAGTTGAAGTGCTGAAAATTCAGAACGCTGCGCGCAACTCGACCGAATGGTTTGAAAACGTTGAGCGTTACAGCGGCATGGAGGCGGAGCAGTTTTTCTATTCGATGATGACGCGCTCCCAGCGCATTAGCCATGAAAACCTGCGCGTGCGTGATGCCGACTGGCTGGCGGGATATGAGCAGTGGATGGCGAAATCTGCGTCGGGCAAATCTGCACCTGCTCCCATGCTTTTACCACTCAAGATTCGTGACATCACACTTAAAAACCGTGTTGTCGTCTCTCCCATGGCCACCTACAGCGCCATCGACGGTGTGGTGCAAGATTTTCATCTGGTGCACCTGGGCGCGCGGGCCCTGGGTGGCGCGGCGCTGGTGTTTGTTGAGATGACATCGCCCTGCCCCGAAGGCCGCATCACACCCGGCTGCCCGGGCTTGTACAACGACGAGCAGATGTTGGCATTCAAACGCATCGTTGATTTTGCACATGCATCCGGCAACGGCGCAAAGATTGGCCTGCAGCTTGGCCACAGCGGCCCCAAGGGCTCTACCCAGGTCGGCTGGGAGCAAACCGATGAACCTCTGACCGCAGACAACTGGCCATTGATAGCCGCCAGCGCTGTGGCCTTTGGCCCCACCAACCAGACACCGAGTGCCATGACACGCGCCGATATGGACAAAGTTACCGCAGAGTTTGTGCAATCCACCCGCTATGCGACAGATGCCGGCTTTGACTGGCTGGAGCTGCACTGCGCCCACGGTTATCTGCTGTCCAGCTTTATCACACCGCTGACCAATATGCGTACGGACGAGTATGGCGGCAGCCTCGAAAACCGTTGCCGTTACCCGCTGGAAGTCTTCAAAGCCATGCGCGCCGCGTGGCCCGCACACCTGCCCATGAGTGTGCGTATTTCGGCGCATGACTGGGCCCCTGGGGGCAACACTGACGATGACGCGGTAGAGATAGCCCGGCTCTTCAAAGCTGCAGGTTGCGATGTGATCGACGTGTCATCTGGCCAGACCACGCGCGCGGCCAAGCCGATATATGGCCGCATGTACCAGACGCCGTTTGCCGACCGTATACGCAACGAGGTGGGTATTCAAACCATGGCGGTGGGCGCGATATCGGAAAGCGATCAGGTCAACAGCATCATTGCCGCAGGCCGGGCTGACCTGTGTGCCATCGCCCGCCCGCACCTGGCAGACCCGGCCTGGACACTGCATGAAGCCGCGAAGCTGCAAAGCCGCCATGTGAGCTGGCCACTGCCTTATTTGAGTGGCCGGGATCAGCTGTACCGTGAAATTGAGAAACAAAAGAGCCTGTAGCCCCATAAATTCGGGCGCAAGCAGCTATTAATTTAGTAGTGAACAAGGAATCCTAATGGACATGGAAGCACAAAGCCACAGCGAACACCCGGAAGCCCTGCGGCTCTGGCTGCGCCTGCTGACCTGCACCCAGCTGGTTGAAAAGCAGGTACGCAACCACCTGCGCGAGCAGTTCGACACTACCTTGCCACGCTTCGATTTGATGGCCCAGTTGCAACGCAACCCCGACGGCCTGAAGATGAACGAGCTGTCGCGCCGAATGATGGTCACAGGTGGCAACGTGACCGGCATCACCGACCAGCTGGTGGCAGAAGGCCTGGTCGAGCGGCTGGAAGTCGATGGCGACCGCCGCGCCTACCGCGTGCGGCTGACGGTGCAGGGGCGCAAAACATTCGACGACATGGCCAGGCAGCACGAGGACTGGATTGTCTCCAGCTTTGACGTGTTGACCGCCAAGGAAGTTGAAGCCCTGTACAAGCTGCTGGGCAAAGTCAAAGAACATCATCACGCAAAAATATTAGAAACCCTATGAAGCACTACATCACCCCCGGCAACCCGATGCGCTCGCAGTTTGATGCCATGGCCAGCTATAGCGCAAAGTACTTCTCGTACACGTTTGACGCAGGCGTCGCAACGCTGAGCCTGAGCCGCCCCGAGCGCAAAAACCCGCTGACGTTTGACTCGTACCACGAGCTGCGCAACCTGTTTGCAGCGCTCAACTACGCCACGGATGTCAAAGCTGTGGTGCTGGCGGGCGAAGGCGGCAACTTTTGCTCGGGCGGCGATGTGCATGAAATTATTGGCCCACTGACAAAAATGAGCATGACCGAGATGCTCGAATTCACCCGCATGACGGGCGATCTGGTCAAGCAGATGCGTTTGTGCCCCCAGCCCATCATTGCCGCGATTGACGGCATTTGCGCAGGCGCTGGCGCGATGATGGCACTGGCTGCAGATATGCGGCTGGGAACGCCACAAGCCAAAACCGCATTTTTATTCACCCGCGTGGGTCTGGCCGGTGCCGACATGGGCGCATGCGCCCTGCTGCCGCGCATGATTGGTCAGGGCCGCGCATCCGAGCTGCTGTTCACGGGCCGCGCGATGACGGCGCAAGAAGGTTTGCAGTGGGGCTTTTTCAATGCGCTGCATGAAGCGAACGACCTGTTGCCTGCTGCCAAAAAACTGGCCCACGAGCTGGCCAGCGGCCCGACCTTTGCACACGGCATGACCAAAACCATGCTGCACCAGGAATGGGCCATGACGCTGGACCAGGCGATCGAAGCCGAAGCCCAGGCGCAGGCCATTTGCATGCAGACCCAGGACTTCACGCGGGCTTATGAGGCTTTTTCAGCCAAACAAAAACCCGTCTTTGAGGGAAATTGAATGACTCCCAACACCCAGCATCTGGCATTGCCATTTTTTGATGATGAGCATCGCACGCTTGGCGCGGGCCTGGTGGACTGGGCCGCCACGCAACAGGTCGACGAAACCGACGACCGCGCTGCCTGCCGTGAATGGGTGCAGCGCCTGGGCGACGCTGGCTGGTTGCGCTACTGTGTGCCCGCAGCGTTTGGTGGTGCTTTACCCAAGCTTGATTCGCGCGCGCTGGTCATCTTGCGTGAAACGCTGGCCTTTCATTCACCACTGGCTGACTTTGCCTTTGCCATGCAGGGCCTGGGTAGCGGCGCGATCACGCTGGCGGGCACGACTGCCCAGCAAGCTGCTTATTTGCCGCATGTGGCCAGCGGCAAAAAGATTGCTGCTTTTGCATTGAGCGAAGCCGATGCGGGGTCGGATGCCGGGGCCATGACAACCAGCGCTGTGCAGGCCAGCAACGGTTGGGCCATCAACGGCAGCAAGACCTGGATCAGCAACGGCGGCATCGCAGATTTTTATGTGACGTTTGTAAAAACTGACCTTGATGCGGGAACGCGCGGTATCACGCCATTCATTGTGGATGCGAACACGCCGGGCCTGGACACCAGCGAACACATTGCCGTGATGGCGCCACACCCGCTGGCCACGCTTGCTTTCAACAACTGCGTTGTGTCTGCTGCCAGCCAGCTGGGCACGCTAAACGGCGGCTTCAAGCTGGCCATGCAAACGCTGGATATTTTTCGTGCCTCCGTCGCAGCGGCTGCGCTGGGCATGGCACGGCGGGCACTTGCTGAAGCGGTGAGCTATTCAAAACAGCGCAGCATGTTTGGCGGCAAGCTGGCTGACTTTCAACTGACTCAAGCCAAGCTGGGCGAGATGGCTTCGCTGGTGGATGCCGCAGCGCTGCTGACCTACCGGGCGGCATGGTTGCGTGACGAAGGCGAGCGTACAGGCCAGGTCGTTCGTGTGACCTCTGAAGCTGCGATGGCCAAAATGGCCGCTACTGAAAACGCCCAGCGCGTGATAGACATGGCACTGCAATTGCATGGCGGGCTCGGTGTGAAGGTGGGAAGCAAGGTTGAAAGCCTCTACCGCGACATTCGTTCGCTGCGAATTTACGAAGGTGCGACTGAAGTGCAGCAACTCATTATTGGCAAAGCCCTGATCAAAGCCTGATGGAAGTTCAAAGCATGAGTGACACCGTGACGCAGCCCAGCTCCGCGCAAACCGACCGGTTTGTTCACAACCGCCTGCCCTCGCTGGGGACACGGCCGCAAATGCGCTATGACATGCCAGAGCTGCGCATTGCAGACCAGGCCAATCTGGTCGATGTGCTGCTGGCCCAGATTGAAGCCCGGGGCTTGATGGACAAGCCGTTTTTACGCTCAGACAGGATCACGCTGACCTATGCCGATGCCAGCGAGCGCATCAACCGGATTGCGCAGGTATTGACGCAAGACTTTGGCCTGGTGCCAGGCAACCGCGTGTTGCTGCGCGGCGGCAACTCCATCGGCATGGCACTGGCCTGGCTGGGTGTGGTCAAAGCCGGGCTGATAGCGGTGGCCACCATGCCGCTTTTGAGAGCCAAAGAGCTTGGCGAGGTGATTGAAAAAGCGCAAATCAACATCGCACTGTGTGACGCCGCATTGATGGATGAACTGAACATTGCCAAGGCGCAGTCAAACACCTTGAGAACAATCGTTCCGTTCAACCTGATGAACGAGCCCGGATCACTGGCTGTGCTGTCAGCGCAAAAAGATGGGAACTTCAAACCGTGCCTGACCGCTGCGGACGATGTGGCTCTGATGGCCTTTACCTCTGGCACCACTGGCAAACCCAAGGCTGTGGTGCACACCCACCGCGATGTGCTGGCAGCCTGTGGCGCCTGGCCACGGCATATTCTTGAAGCCACACCAGACGACATCGTGATGGGCTCGCCACCGCTGGCTTTTACCTTTGGTCTGGGCGGTTTGCTGCTGTTTCCGTTTGCGGCAGGTGCCTCCATTTACTTCCCATCGATACCCTACACGCCGGAGGCGATGGTCAAGCTGATCAATGAAACCCGCGCGACGATTGTCTACACTGCGCCAACTTTCTACCGGCAGATGGCCGCGTTCGCCAAACAGTTGGGTACGCCAACACTGCGCGTTTGCGTGAGCGCGGGCGAGGCCTTGCCAGATGCGACACGCCAGCTCTGGAAAGAAGCCACAGGCATTGAAATGCTGGACGGTATTGGCGCCACCGAAATGTTTCATATTTTTATTTCCAGCAAGCCGGCTGACGTGCGGCGCGGCGCGATTGGAAAAGTCGTACCCGGCTACACCGCCAAAGTGGTGAATGAGGAAGGCGTTGAAGTTCCGCTGGGCACAGTCGGCAAACTGGCTGTCATGGGGCCAACAGGCTGCAAATATCTGGACGATACCCGGCAAGGAAATTACGTTAAAAACGGCTGGAACTACCCCGGCGATGCTTTCACGCAAGACGCGGACGGCTACTTTTTTTACCAGGCGAGGGATGACGACATGATTATCACGTCAGGTTATAACGTCGGCGGGCCGGAGGTTGAGGACGCGCTAATGCAGCACCCGGCTGTGGCCGAATGTGGCGTGATTGGCCTGCCGGATGATGAACGCGGCATGATCGTGAAAGCCTTTGTGGTGCTCAAGTCCGGTGTTGATGCGAACGAAGCCTGCGTGAAGCTGCTGCAAGACCATGTCAAAGCCAGCCTTGCACCTTTCAAATACCCGCGCCAGATGGAGTTTGTGGACAAGCTGCCACGAACCGAAACTGGTAAATTGCAGCGGTTTCGTCTGCGTGCCCAAGAACAACAGGTCAACAACAAAACATGAAAAAACTCCAACCGCCCGACTGGGCAGAACCCAAAGGCTACGCCAACGGCATCATGGCGCGCGGCGCGCTGATTTTTGTCGGCGGGCAGATTGGCTGGAACGCCGCCCAGCAGTTTGAAAGCGATGACTTCATTGCGCAAACCCGGCAGGCGTTGATCAACATTGCGGCTGTGCTCAAAGCGGGTGGCGCTGGCCCGGAGCACATGGTGCGCATGACCTGGTACGTGACAGACCGGGTGGAGTATTCAGCTCGCCTGAAAGAACTCGGTGCCGCCTACCGTGAAGTGATGGGCAAGAACTTCCCCGCGATGACTTGTGTGGAAGTGTCGGGCCTCGTGGAAGACCGGGCACAGATAGAGATTGAAGTGACGGCTGTTTTGCCCGATTGAGCGCTTGAATAGCTGTTTTTGGCGTCTGAAAGGCCATTTTTGGTGTTGAAAATGGCTGTAGCCCAATAGATTCGAGCGCAAGCAGCTACGTTTTAAATAGCGCTTTGAGTTTTTAGCGCGCCACCCCTGTGACTTCAATCGTCACGCGACGGTCAGGTTGCAGACAGATGATCTGCTGCTCACGGCTGGCACTTGAACTGCAATCCTTGCTGACCGGGTCACGCTTGCCTTTGCCTTGCGCCACCGATGTAGCAGACTTGACACCCAATGACTCCAGGTAAGCCTGCACGGTTTTTGCACGCGCTTCAGACAGCTTGTCGTTGTAGTCGTCGCCGCCCAAGCGATCGGTATAACCCAGCACCGTCAGGGTTTGAATCGATTTGTACGCTTTCAGGCGCTGGGCCACATCAGCCAGACGCTGCAAGCCGCCAGGTATCATGTCTTCGCTGCCCGACTTGTCAAACTTGAAGAGTGTGTCGGTCAGCAGGACGTAGGTTTCTTTGCTGATGGTAATTGGCGCCGCAACGCCCGACACAGCCGGCACACCAGCAGCGGTCGAAGCAGTATTGGCAGCGAGCTGAATTGGCTTCAGACAGCTGTCCGCTTCAATCTTGGCTTGGCGCAAAGCGTCTTCCACCATTTGTATGTAGGGCGTGGCCTGACGCCAGCCGGTTTGCTCATTGGCATGGCCTGCACGTACCAGGCGGACTTCAGCACAGGCCACGGTTTTGGCATTGCATGCCAGCGTTGCAGGCTGGTTTTTGTAGTTGCTCAGTTGCGCCCACAAATCGCCTCGGAGCATGGAACTGCGGGCAACCAGCGGTGTACCAAGACCAGCCTTGGCAGACTTGTCTGCCTCAAGCGCCTGCGCAATCTTGACGGCTTCAGTCATGGACTCTTCGATGTACCCGGTGCGATCGTTCTCGTGATACTGTGATTTGGCAGTGTCCAGCCAGCACTGCGCCTTGGCCAGTGGGTAGCTGTTTTGCGAGATGCCCGCTTCATTGAGTTTGCGAAGCCGCAGTTGCACGGCTTCG
Organism: Polaromonas sp.; assembly: GCA_031417995.1. Classification (GTDB taxonomy): domain Bacteria; phylum Pseudomonadota; class Gammaproteobacteria; order Burkholderiales; family Burkholderiaceae_C; genus Polaromonas. Next base: position 20,777 of record JANOWR010000136.1, read on the forward strand.
AGCGTGCGGCGGTCTCCCAAAATTCGCTCATCGGTGATGCGGGACTGCGGCGCTATCAAGCCTGTCGCTTGCGATGCCGGGCCAGGGGCTTCTGATTTATTCACGCTGGTGCTGCAACCGGCCAATGTTGACACAGCAACAACAAAAATCAGCGCATTCATGGCGCTGTTGCGCCAGCTTGTAGAGGAGTTCATAGCGATCCTAATCATGGTCATGTTTAGGTTTAAGGTTTCATCACGTTGGGGTCAATCGTTTTATTGACTGCGGGTTCATTCTTTTTAAACAGGTCTTCGTCAAACTTGTAACGCAAGCCCAGCACCCAGCCACGGTTGGTGTAGTCATTACCTGTCAGCCCTGCGGCTGTGCCTGACGATGCAAAACCACGCCAGTTGTAGCCCAGTGTTGCATACAGGTTGTCCATAACGATATAGCCGACCTCAACACCGTAAGCGTACTGTTTGTCGCCGCCGCTGCCTTGTAATACCGAGAAGATGCCGCCCACAGACCATTTGTTGGTGACATCGTAAGTGACCCGCCCACCAAGCAACTGGGCGCGGTAGCTGTCGTTGACAGTGCCCAGCAACAGCTCATTGACGTTCTTGAAGGCATAGCGGCCAGACAACCACCAGACACGGCTGGGGTGATAGTTAGCGCGGACGCTGATGATGTCAGTGGTGCTGTTGATTTGCGTTCCAGGGCTGGAGTCGCGGTTGTTTTTACGCTCGTACAGGCCCAGCGCGTCAAACTGGTTGTTGTCTACCGGGCGATAGGCAAAACCGGCCTGGAAACGGCTCTGGAATTTGTTTGCCCCCAGGGCGGTGCGCGGACTGACAATGTTGGCGTACTCGCGGGCAATCAAGGTCCAGTCGCTGTCAAGCTTGCGTGCCACGCCCAGCGTCAGCAGCCAGTTGGTATTGTTGGCATCTTCACGCCATTCCACGCGCCCGGATGACTTCCAGAGAGGACTGGCGGTGTATTCAAGGCCAACGCCTGCAGCGCTGGTGTTGCCGCTGGTACTGGCCAGGCGCTCGACGTTGGTCGTCATGCGTATGCCCTCTGCAAGACGCCAGCCGTTACGCAAGCCCAATGCACGCTGCACTTCTTTGCCCGACGCGGAGTCGCGCAGGCGGTACTCGCTGTAGAGCGAGCCATCCTGCATGTACTGCGTGTCTATGCCAATGGCAAACGCGTCACTGATAGGGCCCGTACCCAGGCCGTACGCGCCGCTGTATTGCGTTGCGCGCTCGTAACGGCTGTATAACCTAGTCTTGTCTGCAACACGCCAGTCTGCGCCCAGGCGGTAAAGCCCTGAGCCGTTGTCGTTGAAAGAACGCTGCGTCTCAGCAGTCAGGTTCAGTCTGTCTGTGGCAGCCCAGCGCGCGCCCAAACGGTACAAGCTGGTGGGGTCAGTGCCCGTGACGTTTTGCAATTCGCCATCAACCGTCAACGAGTCCGTGACTCGATAAGCCGCGCGCGCAAACATGGACGTGCGGTCAAGCCCTGTAGGCGCAACTGGCGCAGCAGGGTTGATGGCTGTGTTGCACACCACTGGCAAGCCGGTGGCAGGGTCAATCGACTGGTTACCGACCGGACTGATGCCGTAGCCAGTGTTGTAGCCGGCAATAGCGCCTGGCACGGTGGTCGTGCCGACCAGGTTGTTGGCGCAGTTGGTCGCTGTGGTCTGGGTCAGGCTGATGGAGTTTTGCTGCACCCGGCGCACACCTCCGCCAATCGTGAGTCGATCAGAGATCTTCAGATCAACACCCAAAGAGCCTTGCTCATTCAAACTGCCAACAACACTGTCTTTGGAACTGAGTACCTCACCCGTCACGCTTATCTTTGGACTGACTTTGTACCCGCCGGACGCACCGAGTTCTGTCTTGCCGCCTGTGACGCCTGAGGACGGATTGTTGAAGTCTGCGCTGGATCGCAGACCGTAGGCCTTGTAGCGCAAGTCATCATCAGCATGCCGGATTTCAACGCGGGATGCCGTGCCCTGCAACTCGCCAGATTTGCCTGCGAAATTGGAACTGACATTGGTATTAAAACCGCTCGCCGGGCTGTTAACCACACTGCTGGTGCGTGCCACCTCGGCTATCAGTTCGGTGTTTTTGCTCAGCTTGAGAGACAGATTGGCACCGGTCACTTCATACAGTGCTGCAGGGTTTTCATCCCTTGCGCCTGCCACGCCCAAAGTCAGGCTGTCGGTTATTTTCAGGCGGACATCGGCACCGTATACAAAAAACTTTTGACCGCCCTGCTCTACCTCATAAACTACCCGAATGGAAATCGGATTGAGCTGGTCATCAAAGCTGGGGACAGGTGCCCGGAAAAGAATTTGCCCGGTGAAAGGTTCAAATTCATAATCGAGATTTCTAGTGACTGGTGTCACCTTGATGATATTGACTGGCCTGAATCGGTCACGCGTCAAAATCTCGATTTTTTCAGACCCACTCACACCGTTGGGGTTAGACACCGAGTATGGTCCTGATACACCTCGTGCAGGGAATTCGTCGGTGACCTGCCTGAATGTCTGTTGCGCTACAAAGCCGTTGGCTATGACCTTGCCTTCTTCATAGTGCCCGCGAGCGCCTGACAATGAACGGTTGTACTGACTGAGTTGCCTCGCCGGATTGTTGTCGCCCGTGGTGTAGTCACCCAGCAAAAAGTAACTGAGCTTGTTGTCAATTCGCACATAAAGCTTGCCTGAGCTTTGCGCGTCAACACCGCGCACACTCGAGTCGCCATAAACTGGATAAAAGGCATTGGGATCAATGTCTTCGAACAGTTTTTTGCGTACGTCTTTGTCGGAGTCGTAAGCTAGGGTCAAGAGATACTGACCCTTGACTTTGCCTTTCAGATACACCGCTGTGCGGGCACCAAACCTGGTTTTACCGCCGCTGAATTCCTTGGTAAAGCCCTTCAACTCGTTTTCAAAGCCGTCGTTCTCACGCGTTGGTGTGATCTGACCGGGGTCAAACCTGTCGGAGCGCAAACGACCCTCAACCAGGCCCACCGCAATAAACTCTCTTAGATCAGGAACATAACGAACCACTACTTTTTCTGCGACGCCCCGTACCGACACCTTAAGCGTGACAGGATCCGGCTTGAAGGGTGCAATCAGCTTGAACTGCAAAGCGCCGTTTTTGACGGTTTGCTGCACCCCAGGGGTGATACGGTCAATGTCGCCCCGGTCCGCGCCTGACTCGGAAGTCAATCGCCCTGGCATCAACACCCGCGCGCCGCCATTCACTTCAATGGTGACATCTACATCGGCGGTAATCCGCTGGCCATCCTTGTCAAACAGACGCAGTTGAACATCTGTGGCGCTGACGCCATCGGCAGGCAGGTTTTCTCCATCCACCTTCAAACCAATCTTGCTGACAGGCGAAGACAGACGTTCAAGGAACGAAGTAAAGGGACGCGGACCAATCCCCTGCTGACCGCCGGTCTCAAATAAAGTCTTTGCCTCTGGGACATCAGCACTGGTTGTATTGAGCGCTGGCTGCGCCAAAGCAAAACCATGCATCAATATCACTGCCACCGCAACAGGCGTGCGGCGCATGTTGACCATATCCGAAAGGCAGGTCGGCTTAATCTGTTTCATCGCGCCACCCCCGTTGCACCGGCAGGCGCTGAATCCTGTTGGCGGGTTTCAGGCAATATTTGCTGAACCGCCTCAGTTGTACGATTTTCGATCTTCAACGGCAATTTCTTTTCCACTTCAGGACTTGTCACGCCGCCTTGAGCACGACGCGCTTTGACCTGATCGAGAACTTCGGGGCTGCATGAACCTTCGATAAAGTCAGCGCGCGCAAGTTCACCACCTTTGAGGTCTACAAACAGGCTGTCACCCACACCCGCATTGCGGTTGCTTGACGGCACAAGGCGAGAGCCTTTTGGCAAAGTCGTGCGGTCAACCTTGACCACTTGCGTCTGCGACTTGACACCGCAAATACTGTATTTGCCTTCTGAGTCAGTGATCATGAAGCTGCCATCCAGCATCACCAGACGAACGCCAGGTATGCCCAACTCACGACTGCCGCCCGAGTTGTTTTGCACCGCGTTGCCATCGCAATCCATGTACACCTTGCCAATGATGCAACCCTCGTTGCTGAATACGCCGCCTGTCACAGTGACTTTGAAGCGCGCAGTGTTGGAGCGGACCGGGGAGATCACCGTCGCCTGGTTGATACCCTCGCCCTGCTGCGAACCGACACCCAGACGAACAAAGTAAGTCAACTCAGCCGTTGCCTGCCCTGCAATAGTTCCAATATCAAACGTCAGCTCACGGCCAATGCCGCCTGCAGGGTTGGCCAACACAACACCACCCAGGCGTGAAGTAGCCAAAATGTAGCGGAAACCAACCGGCAGCATGTCGTTTAGCTTGATGTTTGTAATTGGCTGCAAAGTGGTGTTGCGAATACGTATGGTGTACTGCACAGAATCACCCAGTTCCGCTACTGTCTTGTCGCCAGTCTTGCTGACCAAAAGTGAACCAGAAACCAGCGCCACGCCAGGGTCTAGCGGTATGTGGTTATTCAAGATGTCCCTCACCAAACCAGCGAACGCATAGGTAAACGACATGTAATATGTGGTGTTCGCTCCTTGAGGAGCACCAGTTTGCGGCTGCGCCAAAAACGCAGCACCAGCTCCCACAGGAACTTGTGGGAAGACGCTAGGCTGGATGGCGCTGTTTATATAGCCTGTTGGAGGCGAGACCTGAATCGTATAAACACCATCAATCAACCCCGGGCCTTGCAAGAAGAACTGGTAACCGCCCGGAAGCACGCCGCAATTGGTACCAGAAACGCACTGGTTAATACCGCCCACGAGGTTAGCAGCAGGCACCAACGCTTGCGCACCTCCAGGTCCGTAAGGTCCAAACAATGAAACGATGGCGCCGTTAATTGGCAAACGGGTAACCGAGTCATACACGACACCGCTTGGATCAATCGGCAAGTTTTGGTTGACAGTGTTGTCACCGGCATACAAAGTGATGCCCGTGATGGCCTGGCCAATGGTGGTGCCGCTGACACTTGTTGTCACAGAGGTTTGACCGTTGGTTGGCAAACTGCCGAACTGACTGGTTGGGCCTTGGTTAACTGGTGTCGTGCCAATGGCGTTACAGGTGGCTGGATTGCTCTTTACCAGACAATTGAAAAACTCTATCTTGTAGCCGTTTCCGCCGGGCATGCCGTCAATCGAATACGCACCATTGGCATCTGTAAATGCTGTTCCTACGACTACGGATGCCGCATTGGTCAACTTGACGTAAACGTTCGGCAGCAAAAGTTCACCTACTTGATAAGTACGGAAATTGGCACCTGCGCGATCGGTATCGACCCAGGCAATACCTTTTATGCGTGCGCCAACCCCAACCACTGCGGTGCTGACATCGTTGGTGGGATTGGTATCCGCAGCCGCTGTGATTCGGGCTGTAAAGGTCTTGGACACTGTGTCCAGCGCCGTTAACTGATAAGTTGTAGTGAATACCAGCGACTGACCAACAGCCAATGGCGATGGCAGTAGATAAGTTACGGTCGCAGCCGGGTTGACACCCGCTGGTACGTTAACGGTTATGGTTCCCCCGCTTGGAAGCGCTCCCACATTGGTTACCGTAACAATCACAGTGTTGGTGCCCTGAACCAGAAGTGGTGTACCGAGTGTCAGTGTGACCGACAGATCAACGCCCGTACCGCTAACGACTGTTGCACCAATTGCTTTGTTGTTGGTGAGGTTTGTTTCAGCCGTAGTTGTGGTGATGGTACTTGTAGCGTTAACCACACCAGCAGCAGGCATGACATAGGTGAAAGTGAAGCTTGCGCTGCTTCCAGAAAGTAAGGTTGCGGTTGCAAAAGTGGCAGTCACACTGCCTGCGGCGAGAGTTCCGCTGGTGACCGCTGTAAGCGTGCCACCACTAATGAAAACTGTACGTGTTACGTTGTTAGCCGTTGCTCCACCGATATTAAAGAACGTCACTGTTCCAGTTACGACTGAATTGGCTGGTGCGCTTGACCTCAAAGAAATAGTTGTTCCCACATCAGCAACAGTCATAGTTCCAACGCTGAATGTGGCCGTGTTGTTGGCAGCAACGGTGTCGTTGATCGCGCTCGCCGTGCCCGTGCCCTGCACGCCTGTGGAGGTCTGCAAGAAGCTGATCGAGGCGCTGACCGTGGCGCTTGGCGTGACGTTGACCACGCTC
>JANOWR010000137.1:0-4575 GCA_031417995.1 Polaromonas sp.
CATGGCGGCGCTGCACACCGGCACGCGGGCGGCAGGTACGCTGATCAATGACCCTTTGTATTTCATGTTTGGGGGCCGGCGCTTTGGCAGCCCTGAAAACGAAAAAGGCGGCGTCATGGACATGAACCGCTCGATTGTTGAATCGAGCAATGTGTACTATTACTCACTGGCCAATGAGATGGGTGTCGATGCGATTCATGACTTCATGAAGCCGCTGGGTTTTGGTCAGATCACTGGCATCGACATCAACGGCGAAGTGCGCGGCATTTTGCCCAGCCAGGACTGGAAAAGGCAGTACTTTAAAAAGCCGGAAGCCAAAAAGTGGTTTGCTGGCGAGACCATTTCATTAGGCATCGGTCAGGGCTACAACAGCTTTACCATGCTCCAGATGGCGCAGGCTACTGCTGCATTGGTCAACAACGGCATCAAGCACAAGCCACGCCTGGTGATTGGCACGCTGGATTCAGTGACCCGCAGCATGAAGCCTTTACCGTTGACCGAGCCTGAAAACCTGGGCTACAAGCCTGAGCACGTGGCAGTGATTCGCAAGGCGCTGGTCGGCGTCACGCAGAGTGGCACATCAGCCAAGGTGTTTGCCGGAGCAGGGTATTTGAGTGGCGGTAAAACCGGCACGGCCCAGGCGGTGGCGCTGAGCGCCAGCACCAAATACAACAGCGCAAAACTGGAAGAATCGCAGCGCGACCATTCGCTGTACGTTGCCATGGCACCCGCTGATGATCCCAAGATTGCGATTGCCGTGATTGTTGAGAACGCGGGCTGGGGCTCTGCCGCCGCTGCACCGCTGGCGCGGCGCGCCTTTGACTACCTGCTTCTTGGCCAGTACCCCAGCGAAGAAGACATGGCCGCCGTCAAACTGGGCCAGGCAGGCGCGCCGATTGGCAAGCCACGCAAAGCTGCTGACATGACGAATTTGTTGCCGGGTGGGGCCAGTATGGCGGCTCTGATAACCACGGGCAAACCCGTGGCGGTTGCTGCACCTAGGGTTGTCGTGCCAGCGCCAGTGGCGGCCACAACGCCTGATGTAAAAACCGTCAAACTGGCTGCAAAAACCAGTCCTTGATCGTTTGAGTTGTTATTTTAAAAACGCATCAAACCCGGTTTTTAAAATCAGCGCACTGACCACCACCATAAACACCACCCGCACAAAGCCCGAGCCATGCTTGAGCGCCAGCCGCGTGCCCAGCAGGCTGCCCAGCACATTGGCCACGGCCATCGTCAAGGCAAAGTGCCACCAGACGTGGCCCTTGTAGGCAAACAGCGCCAGCGCTGCCAGATTGGTGGCGGTGTTCAGCAGTTTGCTGGATGCCGATGCATTTAAAAAATCGTAGCCCAGCCAGCGCACAAACAAAAACACAAAAAAGCTGCCGGTACCGGGGCCAAAAAACCCGTCGTAAAACCCCAGCACCAGGCCGATGCTGCACGCCGCCAGCGTCTCGGCGTGGCCACTAAAGCGCGGCGCATGGACGCGGCCCAGGTCTTTTTTAACCAGCGTGTAGGCCAGCACCGCCAGCAGCACAAACGGCAGCAGCTTGCGCAAAAACCCGCCATCAACCACCGTGACCAGCCAGGCCCCGCCCAGCGACCCCGCAAAGCCTGCGGCTGCGGCTGGCAGCAGCGCTGCCCAGCGCATGTCTACCCAGCGCGCGTACTGCACGGTAGCAACAGCCGTCCCCCACACCGATGCGCCCTTGTTCACGCCAAACAGCGTGGCAGGGTGGGTGGTGGGGAACACCGCAAACAGGGCGGGCACCAAAATCAGCCCGCCGCCGCCGACTATTGAATCCACAAAACCCGCCAGCAGCGAGGCAAAAGTCACAATGACCAGTTCAACAGGTACGTCCATAGGCTCGATTGTCGCACCCTGGTTAGCACATCATTTACTATGTTTTTAGTAGCTGCTTGCGCCCGAATTTATTGGGCTTGCATCTGATCTGACCTGATTTTTAGGCCTTTTCAGCATGTTTGGGGCAAAAAAAAGCGCTGGGGTTGCCAGCGCTTTTGCTTGTCTTTGCAGCGCGGCATCTTTTGGAATGCGGCGCTGCTTGTTGTTCATTTGTGGTGTCTCCTCGGCTTCTCGCACACAAAGCCCTCAGGCTTTTGGCAACAGATCTACTTTAGCCAATGCACTGCCGTAATGCATCGGGACTTTCCCGCCTCCAGTGTCCAAGGGTTTTCACTGAAACAAGAGTTTGTGAAAGTACTTGATTTGGTTATTAAAAATAACCATAATCAAGTTCAAAACCGAGATGCCCATGACCCAAAACGACCTTCACTTTGACATGCGCGGCGCCGTTGCCGTGATCCGCCTGAACCGGCCTGCCAAGCGCAATGCGCTGGGCGATGCGCTGATTCTGGCACTTCGCAACCTGTTTGAAACCCTGCCCAGCGAGGCCAAGGCCGTGGTGCTGCACGGCGAGGGCGACCACTTTTGTGCAGGCCTTGATTTAAGCGAATTGAAAGAGCGTGACGCCGGCCAGGGCCTGATGCATTCACGTACCTGGCACGCCGCGCTGGAGCGGGTGCAGTACGGCCCGGTGCCTGTGGTGGCAGCCCTGCACGGCGCGGTGGTGGGCGGTGGGCTGGAGCTGGCCAGCGCCTGCCATATCCGGGTGGCCGATGACTCGACCTTTTATGCGCTGCCAGAAGGCTCGCGCGGCATTTTTGTTGGTGGTGGTGGCTCGGTACGCATCCCCAAACTGATTGGCGTGGCCCGCATGACGGACATGATGCTGACCGGCCGCGTGTACAACGCGGTGGACGGTGAGCGCATTGGTCTGGCGCAATACCTGGTGCCCGCAGGCAACGCCTTTGACAAAGCCTTTGAGCTGGCCGGGCGCATTGCGCAAAATGCGCCGCTGACCAACTACGCGCTGATGCACGCGTTGCCGCGCATTGCCGAGCAGCCTGCTGACCAGGGCTTTTTTACCGAGGCGCTGATGGCGGCCGTGGCCCAAAGCGCGCCTGAAGCGAAGAGCCGGGTCAAAGCGTTTCTGGATGGCAAGGCTGCCAAGGTTAAAAAAGACCAAACGTGACAGCGAGACAAACGCTTATGAACGCTCCCAAATTTCGCCCTCTCACGTTTGGCGTGACCAGCGTTAGCTTGCGTGGCGGTGATGCGGGAACGCACTACCTGAGCGCCGGGCAAACGCTAAGCAGCTACCCTGACCGCATCACCGACCGCCTGCAGCACTGGGCGCAGGCTGCGCCAGATCGCACCTTCATGGCCAGGCGCGAGAAGTTAACCGACGGAAATACAGGCGACTGGCAACACATCAGCTACGCCCAGGCCTGGTCGCGTGCCAGATGCATCGCGCAAGCACTCATCAACCGTGGCCTGAGCGCAGACAAGCCCGTCGCTATCCTGTCTGAAAACGACCTGGACCACGCACTGCTTGCTTTGGGCTGCATGGTCGCTGGCGTACCGTTTGTGCCCACCTCACCGCCTTATTCACTCGTCAGCCAGGACTTTAACAAACTTCGTCATGTGCTGAAAACCACCACGCCCGGCCTGGTGTTTGCCGCTGATGGTGTGCGCTACGCCAAAGCCATCCATGCGGCGGTGGCACCTGACATGGAGGTGGTACTGGGCTCAGGTCAACTTGAGGGCCGCAGCACCACTGCATTTGCAGATCTGTTGGCCACACCAGCTACTGCGGCGGTTGATGCGGCCATGCAAGCCACTGGCCCGGACACCATCGTCAAGTTTTTATTCACCAGTGGCTCGACCAAGCTGCCAAAGGCCGTCATCAATACGCAGCGCATGATGTGTGCCAACCAGCAGCAGATGGTGCAGTCCATGCCTGTGCTGGCGCATGAACCGCCGGTACTGGTCGACTGGCTTCCCTGGAACCACACCTTTGGGGGCAACCACAATTTTGGACTGGTGCTGTTTCATGGCGGCACGCTGTACATCGACGATGGCAAGCCCACACCCGCGCTGATGGCCGAGACGCTGCGCAACCTGCGCGAAATTGCGCCCACGGTTTACTTCAATGTACCCACGGGCTTTGAGGCGATTGCCAACGCGATGAAGACGGACGACGAACTGCGCCGCAAGCTGCTCAGCCGCGTGAAGATGTTTTTTTACGCAGGCGCAGCGCTGGCCCAGCCGATATGGGACAGCCTGTATGAAAGCCAGGAAAAAGAAATTGGCGAGCGCATTGTGATGACAACAGGCCTGGGCATGACCGAGTCAGGGCCGTTTGCCATTTTTGTGACCAGCCCCAACGTTAAGGCGGGAGACCTGGGCGTGCCCACGCCGGGCATGACGCTCAAGCTGGTGCCCAGCGAGGGCAAAACCGAGGTGCGCTACAAGGGCCCGAACGTCACACCCGGCTACTGGCGCGCACCGCAAGAAACGGCCGAGGCCTTTGACGACGAAGGCTTTTTTTGCACGGGTGATGCTGTCAAGTGGATTGACGACAACAACATCCACGTGGGCCTGAGCTTTGACGGCCGCATTGCCGAAGACTTCAAGCTGGCCACTGGCACTTTCGTCAGCGTGGGCCCGCTGCGCGCCAAAATCATTGCGGCAGGTGCGCCTTACGTACAGGA
>JANOWR010000138.1:0-1602 GCA_031417995.1 Polaromonas sp.
GTTTCAACCCAGGGTTTGCTGCCACTGCCGTCAAACACATAGTCGGTTGAATAATGCACCAGCCATGCCCCTGCGGCGCTGGCAGCCTGGGCCAAAACGCCGGGCGCTACGGCGTTAACGATTTGCGCAGTTTCAACATCGCTTTCAGCCTTGTCTACTGCCGTGTAGGCTGCTGCATTGACGATGACATCAGGCGCTACCCGCCGTACCGTCTCAAGAATGCCTTTCAGGTCAGTCAGGTCACCACACAGCCCGGTGCTGTGGCGGTCTAGTGCAATCAACTCACCCAGCGGGCTCAGGCTGCGCTGCAATTCCCAACCCACCTGCCCGTTGGCACCGAAAAGCAGGATTTTCAAACCACGGCCTCGTCGTTGTGACCATGGTTTTGACCGTAGTGTTTGGCCGTCCATTCACGGTAGCTGCCGTTTTGTACATTCGACACCCAGTCAGTATTGGCCAAGTACCAGGCTACTGTTTTGCGGATACCGGTTTCAAAGGTTTCTGATGGCCGCCAGCCCAGTTCACGCTCCATTTTGCTGGCATCAATCGCATAGCGCCTGTCGTGGCCTGGGCGGTCTTTCACGTAGGTGATTTGCGACTGGTACCTGCCGCCGTCGGCTTTGGGCCGCAGCTCATCGAGCAACTGGCACAGGGTATGAACAATATCAAGATTTGGCTTTTCATTCCAGCCGCCGACGTTGTAGACCTCCCCCAGCCTGCCGCGCGCCAGCACCTCGCGTATGGCGCTGCAATGGTCTTTGACGTAAAGCCAGTCACGTATTTGCTGGCCATCACCATACACAGGCAAGGGCTTGCCCGCCAATGCGTTGACGATCATCAGGGGGATCAGCTTTTCAGGGAAGTGATACGGACCGTAGTTGTTGCTGCAATTGGTGGTGAGCACCGGCAAGCCATAGGTGTGGTGGTACGACCGCACCAGGTGGTCGCTGGCGGCCTTGCTGGCAGAGTAGGGGCTGTTGGGGGCATAGGCATGGGTTTCGGTGAAAGCGGCATCATCTTTGTCGAGTGAGCCATACACCTCATCGGTAGATACGTGCAAAAATCGAAAGTTGGCCTTGACCTCGCCCTGCAAACCGCCCCAGTAGGCCCGTACTGCTTCGAGCAAATGAAACGTACCGACGATGTTGGTTTGAATGAAGTCTTCTGGCCCGTGGATGGAGCGGTCTACGTGGGACTCTGCTGCAAAGTTGATGATGGCTCGCGGCTGATGTTTGGCAAGCAGCTGTGCAGTCAGTGCTGAATCACCAATGTCGCCCTTGACGAATACATGGCGCTTATCAGCACCTAAAGATGACAGGTTTTCGAGGTTGCCCGCATAAGTCAGCTTATCCAGATTGACGATGGCCTCATCAGACTGGGCAAGCCAGTCGAGCACAAAGTTTGAGCCAATAAAACCAGCGCCACCAGTCACCAACAGCATGGGAGTCCTTATAAGCAGCGCCTGTCGGCTGCCTGTAAATTATCCCATGCCTTAAATTCAGTTTTGCATCAGAAATGAATGCCGCGCATCATCTCGGCCATCGCCGCTGCCTCTGCCGACAAGCCGGGCTTGGCTGACTTTTCACCCTTGACACCTTTGGC
>JANOWR010000139.1:0-38136 GCA_031417995.1 Polaromonas sp.
CCCGAGGAAAAAATTTCCTTTGACGCAGAAGCGCTGGCGCTGATCGCATGCGCCGCCGCGGGCAGCATGCGCGATGCGCTTTCAATCCTGGACCAGGCGATTGCGCACGGCGAGGGCCGTCTGAACGCCTCTGGGGTGCGCGAGATGCTTGGGACGGTGGACGAGACCTACCTGCTGAGGTTGCTGGAGGCCGTGGCCGCGGGTGATGGAGCCACAATTGCCGCAATTGCCGACGAAATGCAGGCGCGCAGCCTTGCGTTCGGCGGCGCGCTGCAGGACCTCGCCAGCTTGTTGCTGCGCGTGACCCTCGCGCAGACGGTGCCCGGGGCGTTATCACCAAACAGCTCTGGCGTGATGCCCTCGACGCCTTCCAGCGTGTTGGCAATCGCGCTGGGTTGCTCAAAAATTTCTTTTTGCATGTAGTGGCGGTAGGGGCCCAGCTCTGCCGCGCCGCTGTGGGCAACGACGGTTTTGACCTCCCGCTGAACGGCCTTTTGCGCCTTGTCCAGAATCCAGTATTTGCCGAGCTGAATGTCAATCAGATCGCCTTCTTCGAGGTAAACGATCTGGTCTGTAACGCCTGCCAGGGCCATCGCGTCGCTGGCCAGAAAGTTTTCCTGATGGGCTTTGCCGACACCCAGGATCAGCGGTGAACCTGCACGCGCACCCACCACGCGGTGCGGCTCGTCTTTGCAGAAGGCGGCAATCGCATACGCGCCGTGCAGTTGGATGACTGTATTTTTTAGCGCCTCAAACAAATCGCCGTCATACAAGCTGTCCACCAGATGCACGATGACTTCGGTGTCGGTCTGGCTGTCGAACACATAGCCCTTGGCTTGCAGTGCGGCGCGCAGTTCTTCATGGTTTTCAATGATGCCGTTGTGGACCAAAGCTATCTTGCCAGGCTTGGCACCCACAGCGCCGGGGCCGTGGCTAAAGTGCGGATGCGCGTTGTGGATGGCCGGTGCACCATGCGTGGCCCAGCGGGTGTGGGCGATGCCGGTGGTGCCTTCAAGCTTGTCGTTGTTGACCTGTTCTTGCAACTCAGCCACGCGCGATGTGCTGCGGGCACGTTTGAGGCCATCGGCATGCACGGCCACACCGCAAGAGTCATAGCCCCGATATTCGAGGCGCTGCAAGCCTTGCACCAGGACTGGGACGATATTACGGTCAGATACAGCTGCAACAATGCCACACATAAACCTTCTCCTTCAAAATCGATTACGCCGATGCTAAGGTTTATTGATTTTTTAATTTGCACATTATTCGATTCTTTTTGTAATCCAATTTCTCGTTTGACTGGAAATGAATTTATATTTCATTTATAGTTGATATATGGAACAAATTGACATAGATGCTACTGACATCAAGCTGCTGGACGCGTTGCAGACGGGCTCCGGCCTCAGCAACCAGGCATTGGCCGAACTGGCCCATATCTCGCCACCCACTTGCCTGCGCCGCGTCAAACGACTGCGTGATGCGGGATTGATTGAACGCGAAATTGCCATTCTCAACCCCAACAAACTGGCCTACATCACCGGCCATGGGCTGACCGCGATTATTGAAATCACGCTGGACCGCCAAGGAGACGAGCTCTTGACCTCTTTCGAGAAACGCGTGATTGCAGATGCAACGGTGCAGCAGTGCTACCGCACCTCACCCGGGCCAGATTTCGTGCTGATCGTGCATGTGGCCGACATGCCCGCGTATCTCGCCTTGAGCCAACGGCTCTTCACAGGGGATGCCAATGTCCGCAATGTGAAAGCATTTTTCAGCGTCAAACGCTCAAAATTCGAACCGAAAGTGCTTCTAGCCCAATAAGTTCGGGTGCGAGCGGCTACAAAATAAATAGCGTTATTTTTTAACTTTCACAGGTCGCTTCCAGTTGGGCAAGCTGATCTGCTTGGCCCGCGCCACATGCAGGCCGCCGGGCTCGGTGCTTTTGCCCAGCGTTGAGCCGCCGCCCACCGTGCCGCCCGCGCCTATGGTGATGGGCGCTACCAGCACGCAGTTGCTGCCGATATGAACGTCATCGCCAATCACGGTCTGGTGTTTGTTGGCACCATCGTAGTTGGCGGTGATGCTGCCTGCGCCGTAGTTGACGCGCTCGCCCACCGTGGCGTCGCCCAGGTAGGCCAGGTGGTTGGCTTTGGCGCCCTTGGCCAGGGTGGAATTTTTAACCTCGACAAAGTTGCCGATGTGCACCTCTGCGCCCAGATGCGCACCAGGGCGCAGGCGGGCAAAGGGGCCAATAAGCGCGCCTTCGCCCACCGTCACCCCGAGTTTTTCACCATCAATGTGCGAGAAAGGGTGAATCACGGCGTTGGCGGCAATCGTGCAGTTGGCCATCACGCAGTTAGCGCCTACCTGCACGCCGTTTCCAAGACTGACGGTGCCTTCAAAGACGCAGTTCACATCAATCTCAACGTCCTGGCCGCAAGTCAACATGCCTCGCACGTCAAAGCGGGCAGGGTCAGCCAGGCGCACGCCCTGTTCCATCAGGGCTACAGCGCGGCGGCTTTGGTAGACGCGCTCCAGCTCGGCCAGTTGCACGGGGCTGTTCACGCCCGCCACCTGAGCTGCATCGGTGATCTGGTGTGCCACCACAGCCACACCGTCAGCCACGGCAAACTTCACAATGTCGGTCAGGTAGTACTCGCTTTGGGCATTTTTGTTGTCCAGCCGGGCCAGCCAGCTGCGCAACAGCACTGTGGGCACCGCCATGATGCCGCTGTAGATTTCGTTGATTTTTCGCTCTGCGTCGCTGGCGTCTTTGTGCTCGACAATGGCGCGGACCTGGGCAGATGCCTCTGGCCCACTGCGCACGATGCGCCCATAACCTGTCGGGTCAGGCATGCTCAGCGTCAGCAGCGCCAGACGCTGGCCATCACACAGGTCAATCAGGGCCTGCAAAGTAGCGGCCTGGGTCAGCGGCACATCACCAGACAGCACCAGCGTCACGCCATCATCAGCCAGCAGCGGTACGGCCTGCTGCACCGCGTGGCCGGTGCCAAGTTGCGGTTCCTGGCGCGCAAACTGGATGTCAAATTGAGTATTAAAAGTGCCTGGAGCCCCCTGAAATCGGGCGCAAGCTGCTTCTACTTCGATAGCACCGTGCCCGGTGATGATGACGGCACGCCGGGCTGATAACTGTGCTGCGCAGTCAACCACATGGCCCAACAAGGCAATACCGCCCAAGCGGTGCAATACTTTGGGCAACGTGCTTTTCATCCGCGTGCCTTTGCCTGCGGCCATGATGACAACATCAATAGGTTTTGTAACGAGAGCGGTCATGACACTTCCTGTAAATTTTTTAAGGTTAGCCAGAATTATCAGCCTGATGGCGCTGTTGGGTCTGTTGCAGGCATGTAGCGCCGTCAGATTGGCCTACAACCAGGCCCCTGATTTGGCTTACTGGTACCTGGACAGCTATGCCGATTTCAACAGCGCGCAAAGCCTGCAGGTCAAAGAGGAGTTGATCAAACTGCACACATGGCACCGGCAGACCCAATTGCCTGCCTACATGGAAACACTGCAAAAAGTACAAAAATTGCTGCCGGGCGATGTTACTGCGCCCACTGCATGCGCTATCGTCGATGACATACGCCGCAAATTGTTAGCCGTGTCTGAACAAGCTGAACCCGCTGTGGGGGCGCTGGCGGATACGCTGCGTTCTGTACAGCTCACGCAAATGGAACGCAAATTTGAAAAAAACAATGCTACCTTCCGCGAAGATTATGTAGACGCCACACTGAAAAACATCCAGGCCAAACGCTACAAGCAAGCCGTGAATCGGGCGGAAATGCTGTATGGCCGTCTGGATGACAAACAGCTGGCGATGGTGACCCGGCAAGTAGATCAATCGCGTTTTAACGCCGCCCTGTCATACGGCGAACGTTTACGCCGTCAGCAGGACATGCTGCAAAATTTTCGAGCAGTCATGGCAAACCAGAGTCCGGGAGAGCCCACGCGCAAGGCCGTAAAGGCCGTGATGGAGCGGTCGGTTAATTCACCCAACTCGGCTTACCGGGATTACCTTGACATGCTGACGCAAGACGGGTGTAAAAATTTTGCAGAGCTGCACAACACCACCACCCCAGAGCAGCGCCGCAAGGCTGTGCAAACTCTGAATGGTTACGAGCTGGACCTGCGAGCGCTTTCAGCAAAATAAAGGTCAAGGGGGCGTGTAGTCTGGCTTATTGTCCAGGTGCTTTGGAATGCGCCAGACCCTCCCTTTCTGCCTGTTCAAGTTCTGCCGCTTCTTGCGGGTTCTGGGGTTTTGCGTTGCGCGCATCAGACTTGATGTCTGCTTTTTTCAGGTATGACTTGATGTTGCTTTCATAGTCTCGGCTGGCCTCATAGCTGCCTTCACCTATTTGCTTGTCTTTTTCATTGGCGGCCTGTATTTTGTTGACGCCGCTGGTTTGCCACTGATGGCGGTCTGAATAGCGTTGTGGTTGGTGTTGTTGCAGGCCGCTGGACGATGGGGAGTTAGAACGGTACATGTGCTGGTTCCTTGGAAAGTGGTATTGAGCAAACCTCCCATTTGCCACCGCGGCCAGGGTGGTAAAACACCAGCAACCACAAAGGTATGTGAGGAAATATCAGCTTAATAAAACCACTGGTAAAGCCTCGTCAGCGCCCTCATCATTTTGATGTCGTCAAGAGCCTACAGCAACGGGATTTTTCTGGGGGGCCTGTCGTAATACTCGGCAATGCATTCCAGCGCTTTTGGATTGAGCAATCGCAGCCGCCCATTGACAATTTCATGCAGCCCCAGCTTGTGCAGGCGGCGCATCGTCTTGTTGGTGTGTACCAGCGACAGGCCCAGGTTGTCAGCGATGTGCTGCTGGTTGATGGGAAACTCAATTGAGCCGCCCACGCCATCGACATCCATGTGTACCAGGCCCATCCTTTCAACGCGGCGGTACAAGTGCACCAGCAACATGGCGACCCGTTCGGTCGCATTGCGACGGCCAGCCGTCAGCAGACTGTCGTCTACAAAACTCTCTTCCCGGGCAGACAACCAGGTGAGGCTATAGCCCAGACCTGGATATTGGCGAAACAGCTCCCACAACCCTTCATGTGGAAATATGCACAGCGAAGCCGGCGTGATGGCTTCCACACCGTGCATGGGGCCATCCGAAAACTCTTGCTGCAGGCCAATGAAATCGCCCGGCAATAAAAAGTTCAGTATCTGCCGGCGACCATCGCTCATGGTTTTGTAGCGAAACGCCCAACCTGCATACAGGGTAAAGAGCTTGCCGCCATGGTGCTGCTCTGAAATGATGGTGGCGCCTGCGGCTACATCGGTGGTGCCACAGCGAAACGCTTCAATGTAGGCAAGCTCCTCTACCGAGACCGATTTAACACCACCCGCCATGCGCAGGCGGCAGTTCACGCAATGCCTGGGGCACAGGTTTGAGCTCAATGACAAGTTGGCGGTCACGCTCAAATTTTAGTCGGTCACCTGTGTCTTTTGACGTTGTGACAAAGCCGTCAGGTGAATAAAGTACTTTTCAACCCCGAAAGAAATCATGCCAGCACAAAAACCAACCCGCGTCTGTAAGACGAAGCCAATGTCAGTTGTAGGATGAAAGCGAGCGTCGCAATTTTTTTGTTCGCATTTTCAGGCTTTGCTGCGCATGCCGCTACGTTTGGTGTACACCTTGGTAGCGTCCACTACCCTGGTGGGTCATATCAGAATAATTTCAACCCCGGGGTGTATCTTCGCACCGACGACGGCATCACCGTCGGCACCTACTACAACACGCTTCGTCGAATCAGTGTTTACGCCGGATACACCTATGAATACGGCCCCGTGGGTCTGATGGGCGGCGTGGTGACCGGCTACCAGCCCAAACTCATCGACGGCCTGAGTTATGGACAAGGCAAAGCACTGACGCCCATGCTGGCATTGAGTCTGCGTCTGCCACCACTGGGCGGGTTCAAACCCATGGTGATGCTGGTGCCGGCCTTTCGCAGCAGCCCTGCCGTTCTGCATCTTGCGTTTGAACATCGTTTTTAGGTGCCTGTAGCGGCGCTTTAAGCCTGAAGCGCGTTCCACATCTCCTTGTCCCTCTCAGCCGTCCAGATGCGCGGGTTTTTAATGCCACTGGCCTCGTCAAACGCACGGCTCACATCAAACGGCAAGCAGTGCTCGTAAATAAACACGTGGCCAAAAATCGGGTCCATCGACTTGCGCGTGTGCGCCATCGCGGCTTTCAGGTCCATGCCCTCAGCGGCGGCTTCTTTGCCGGCCTGGTACAGCGTTTGTACCCAGCGCTGGGTGTAGTCGAGTGCCTTGTTGACATTGGCTGCGCCCTTCATGGCCTCGCCCCGGCCCGGCACGATCGCTTCGGCTTTCAGGGCACGCAGCGCTTCAAGCGTGGCGGGCCATTCTTCAAGCTGCGCATCGCCGGTGTACACACCGGCTTCGTATTCGACCAAATCACCTGAGAACAGTACTTTTTCTTCTTCCACCCAGGCGATCGTGTCACCGCGTGTGTGGCCCGGGCCGGGGTGCCAGACTTGTACTGTCACGCCGCCCAGATCAATCGTTAGCTTGCCAGGTATTTCATTTTTCGTCGGGTTACCGCCACCAATCACCATGGTGGGCCAGGTCAGGCCAGGCACGCTTTCAGAATTGCGAAACAGCCGCGGAAAGCGCTCCATCTCGCTTTGCATGTCTTGTGCGCCGCGTTCGATGATCAATTCATACGTGCCCTGGCTAGCTATCACTTCCGTAGCACCTTCGGCAATGTAAGCACTGGCCCCCAGCACGCGCACCGCGTGGTAGTGGGTTAGTAGCACATATTTGATCGGTTTTTTACTGACGGCACGGATGCGCGCAATCAGGTCTTGCGCCATCGCGGGCGTGGCCGTGGCGTCACTGACCATGATGAATTTGTCGCCGATGATGACGCCCGAATTGGGGTCGCCCTCCGCTGTGTAGGCCCAGCAATGGGGGCTGAGCTGCTCGAAGGTGATTTTTTTATCGTCCAGGTCGGCTTGGGAGGCAAAAGCTTTTGACATGTGGGAATCCTTGAAGTTGACCTGATTTTAACTAAACGTAATCCATTACGAATAGTTGAATGGGCTAAACATCTGAAATCAGGCGCCGTTTAACCAGCCCGTTGCGGCAACGGCCAGCGCATCAAGGGCCATCTGGCCGTCAAGCACCAACACACCAGGCTCGCCGGCTGGATCTTGCAAAGCCTCAAATTGGCTGGCCACCAGGCTGGGTGGGTAAAAGTGTCCGGGGCGATTGGCCACACGCCTGAGCGACTCAACCTGAGGGATAGCCAGGTGCACAAAATGCAAGGCGGGCACGCCACTGCGAAGTGTGTCGCGGTACGCTGTTTTCAAGGCAGAACAGGTCAGCACCGCACCGGACGGGCACTTGCCCAGCTCCGTTACCAGGGTGCGCAACCACTCAGCGCGATCCGCATCGGTCAGCGCCACACCCTGCTGCATCTTTGCAATATTGCGGGCCGGGTGAAAGTCATCGCCTTCAATCAAGGGCAAATTCAGTTGCGAGGCGATGCGCTGGCCCACGGCGGATTTGCCGCAGCCTGCCACACCCATCACGACGACATGAATCACAACAGGCTTCGCAACGGGTACAGCATCGAACTTCATGGGTTGAAGTGTAGAGCCGCCAAAACGATCAGTAGTCGAGTTTGGCCCGCCCGCCCTGGGCAGCATCCTTGAACGCCCGCATGATGAGACCTGTCGTGACGGTGGCAAAAAAACGTGCACCCCAATCCTTGTAGCGCAACTCTTCTTCCTGGGTTAAAGCCAGAACACCTGCGCACTTGCCAGTGGCCGCAATGGCTTGAATAGCTTGCCTCATGGCGGCCTGAACAGGCGTGTCGGTCCAGCGGTTCTCATGGCCCATGCTGTGCGCCAGATCATTCGGGCCAATGAAGACGGCGTCCACACCATCAACTGCGGCAATGGCTGCGGCATTGGCCACGCCCTCGGGGGTTTCAACCATCACGATCAGGGCCACGCCTTCATTGCTGGCATTGACATGCTGTGGCCCGCCGAAAGCGCCATAACCGGCTGCTCGTGTGCTGAAGGCAGCGCCTCGCTGGCCGGTGATGCCTGAAGTACCCGTGGCCAATGGGTACTTGACCATTTGCACCAGCCGCGCGGCATGGGCGGCCGTGTTGACCATCGGGATTTGCAGCGCGCCCGCGCCAGCATCCAGTGTGCGGGCAATGTCTTGCTCCAGGCAGCGCACCGCTGCGGGCATACCGGACGCCAGCGCGGCGCGCAGCATGTTCTCGGTGGTCTCCAGGCCCGACGTGCCGTGCTCGTTGTCGATGATCACAAAATCAAAACCAGCGAAGGCACACATCTCCACAATCGCTGGCGACGGGATGCCGTTGAACACAGCGCGCAGGGTTTGCTGGCCGCGCAGCAGGGCGGACAGGCGGGTGTCCAGCGGGCGTGTTCTGTTTATCGTTGTTGTCATGGTTGTCATGGTTGTCATGGTTGTTGTGGTTGATATGCGGGACTCTTGCTGGACGCTCTGGTCACCAGCCGACAGGGCACGGTGATGGTGCGCGGCTGTACATCCCCGTCAAGCTGCTCCAGCAGCAGGAGGACAGCGGCTTCAATCATTTGCTCAACAGGCTGTTCAACCGACGTGAGCTGGTAGGCACCCCAGGCCGCTTGCGGCACGTTGTCAAAACCGACCACACTGACATCGCTGGGTATGCTCAGGCCCAGCTCGGTGCGCAATACATCCATGACCGCCATGGCCATGTGGTCACTGCCCACAAACACGGCATCTGGCCGGTCAGTGCTGCTGGTAAACAATTGCCTGGCGGCCATTTGCGCGCCTTCAAAGCTGTAGTTGCCAACCGCACGCGCATGAATGCGCATGCCAAGCAACGCCAGCTCGTCCCGAAAGCCGCGCTCGCGGTCCAGGTTGGTGCTGGACTGTTCGAGCCCGGCAATGTAGGCAATCCGCTGATGGCCCCCTGCGTGCAGATGCCGCGCCGCCATGCGGCCACCAGCCTCGTTGTCAGACGTAACGGCACTTGCCGGGTGGTCTTCATTTGCAAGGCGCTTTGTCATGCGGTTGAACAGCACCACCGGGCTACCGGCTCTGGCGCAGTCGCGTGCCAGGGCAGACGACAACACGGTGGACGCCATGATGATGCCGTCAACCTGGTACTGCAAAATCTCGGCCAATACACCGTCTGACTCGTCACGCGCGGTGATGAACAACAGCACGTGGTAGCCGTCACGGCGCAGGCGCTGTGAAAGTTTTTCAAGTACCAACGGGTAAAACTGGTTGTCGAGCTGGCTCATCACCACGCCAATGATGCGGCTGCGCCTGGTAATCAAACTGCGGGCAATCGCATTGGGCCGGTAGCCCAGTTGCCGGGCCGCGTCCATGACCCGTGCCCGGGTGCCGACCGATACTGACGCACCCGGCGTGTAGGTTCGGCTGACGGCTGATTGCGACACCTGGGCCAGGCGCGCGACGTGCTGCGAAGTAACGTTGGCTTTCATGTCTTCAGGGTGCTTATCGGGCCGTCCAGCCGCCGTCCAGCATCAGTGCGCTGCCAGTGACCAGGCTGGATGCGTCGCTGGCCAAAAACACAACCGCGCCCATCACCTCTTCAAGCTGGCCAACCCGGCCCAGCGCCGTACCGTTTTCAGCAAACTCGCGAAAGGCAGGGTCTGCCAGCATGCCGGCCGTCATGGGCGTTTCAATGTAGGTGGGGCAGATGGTGTTGACACGAATGCGCTGTCTGCCCAGTTCCCAGGCCAGTGCTTTGGTCATGCCCTCAATGGCGTGCTTGGTGGCGCAGTACACCGACCGCCTGGGCCCGCCGACGTGGCCCATTTGCGACGACACATTGATGATGCTGCCAGGCTTGCCTTTGCCGTTGTTGGCAGCAAGCAGGGTGCGGGCCACTTCACGGGTGACGTAAAACGCAGCTTTGACATTCAGGTCCAGTACGGCGTCCAGGTCTGCATCTTGCATGTCCACCAGGGTTGAAGGCCGGTTGGTACCTGCGTTGTTGACCAGCACATCAAATGCACCGTGCGCCAAAGCATCATTGGCAATCCAATCCGCCACCGCTTTTGAGTCGGTCACGTCAAGTGCATAAAAGTCTGTTTTTGGCTGTTTTCGGGTGTCATTTTGGTCTGTAGCCCCCTGGATCCGGGCGCAAGCAGCTATTAAATCAGGAGCGCTTCTGGCGACCAGCATGACATCAGCACCGGCCTGATGCAGCGCAGCCGCCGCTGCCAGGCCAATGCCCGAGCTGGCGCCTGTAACCAGCGCACGGCGGCCATCGAGGCGAAAGCTGGGTGTCTGCAGACTGGCCATCGATGCGCTATTCAATGGTGATGTTGTTGGTTTTGATCAACTCTGCGAACTTGACGGTTTCATCGCGAATGAATTTTTTGAAGCCCTCTGGCGACATTGGCTTGGGTGTAAAGCCCTGGGCAGACAACCTGGCCTTGACAGCCGCTGTGTCCAGCACGGCCAGTACTTCCTTGTTCAGGTAAGCAACCACCGCAGGCGGGGTCGCTGCTGGCGCTAACAGGCCTAACCAGGTCACGGCCTCGAAACCCGGCACCCCTGATTCAGCCAGCGTGGGCAGGTCGGGCTGCAACTCCGAACGGGAAAGACTGGTGACTGCCAGCGCTTTGGCCTGGCCATTTTTGGCAAAAGCCAGAGCCGTAGTCATGTTGTCAAACTGCATGTCAATCTGGTTGCCTGCCAAATCAGCCAACGACTGGCTGCTGCCTTTGTACGGGATGTGAACTGCTTTCGCATTGATGCGGTTGAGCAGCAGGAGCGTTGTTAAATGTTGCGACGTGCCGTTGCCACTGGTGCCATAAGAAAGCGCATCCGGCTTGGCTTTGAGCAGCGTCACCAGCTCTTGTACATTGCGCGCGCCAGACTTGTTACCCGCCAGCAGCACCAGCGGCGTGCTGGCCAGCTGGGTGATGGGCGAAAAATCCTTGTCAACGTCATAACTGATTTTTTTTAACAGACTGGGGTTGACTGACAGCGCGGTTTGCGTGCCCAGCAGCAGCGTGAGGCCATCACCTTTGGCGCGCGCCACAAACTCGGTGCCAATACCGCCGCCCGCGCCGGCCTTGTTGTCAACCACCACGGCTGTGCCCCAGCGCTTGCCCAATTCATCGGCCAGCAGTCGGGCAATGATGTCGGTGGCGCCGCCGGGAGCAAACGGCACAACAATCGTCACGCGGCCACCCGCCGGGAAGGGTACAGGGGTTGTTTGCGCATGGGCTGCTGGCACTGCGAACGATACAGCCAGCATGGTTGATTTAAGGAGCGTCAAGAGTTTGAACATGGTGTGCCTTGGGGGTTGTTATTCAGCTTGAATGCCAGCGTCTTTGATCACCTTGGCCCACTTGACCATCTCGGCTTGCTGAAAGTCTGCAAACGGCGCAGCCAAACGCCCGTCAGGCTCAACGCCCAGGTTGCGCAACTTGTCTTGCACATCAGGCATGGCCACGATGGCTGCTATGTCTTTGCTGAGGCGATCAACAATCGCTTTGGGCGTGCCATGTGGCGCAAACACGCCTTGCCAGGACTGCATGGCAAAGCCAGGCACACCCGCATCAGCCAAAGGCAAAACACCAGGCAAGTTAGACAGGGATTTGCCTGATGTCACGCCCAGCACCTTGACACGCTTGCCATCCATCATCGGCCGCGCCGCAGCCACGGTTTCAAACACCATGTCGATCTGGCCACCCACCAGATCCACCATCGCCTGCGAGCCGCCCTTGTAAACAATTTGCCGCAGCTTGGTACCCGTGATGCTTTGGAAGAGTTGCCCAGACAGGTGCTGCGATGTGCCTGCACCCGCTGTGCCGTAGGTCAAACTGTCAGGCTTGGCTTTCAGCTCGTCAATGATGTTTTGAACCGAGTTAAAACGGCTGTTGGCGGGCACCACCAGTACGTTACTGACCATGCCGACCAGATTGACTGGCGCAAAGTCCTTGACTGGGTCATAGCCCAGATTTTTGGTAAAAAACGGATTGACGGCGTGGGTGGTGATGGTGCCGCCCATCAGCGTGTAGCCATCAGCCGGTGATTTGGCCACCAGCTGCGTACCCAAAATTCCCGACACACCCGGCTTGTTTTCAACGATGACTGGCTGGCCCAGCTTGTCCGTCAAATGCAGCGCTACCAAGCGTGCCACCGCATCAGACACGCCACCCGGTGAAAACGGCACGATGTATTTGATCGGCTTGTTGGGCCATGGTGTTGACTGCGCTTGCGCAAGGCTTGTGCCTGTGCATAGAGCAACGGCCATGGTCAGCAGACACGTGCGACGAGTGTGGTTCATTTTTAACATCATGACTCCAATGCAGGAACAGGTTGATACCAGGGCACGTCAGCGCGCGAGCCATAGCGGCGCACGCGAATGTTGGCTTGCTCACCATGGCCGGCAAAGTTCTCCATGTGGCACAGACGCGAACAATATTCGCCCACAAGCGAGCTGGCCGCATCGGTGGTGACTTTTTGATAGGTGCATGTTTTTAAAAATTTGCCGACCCACAGGCCGCCGGTATAGCGGGCCGCCTTGTTGGTGGGCAGGGTGTGGTTGGTGCCGATCACTTTGTCGCCAAAAGCGACATTGGTGCGAGCGCCTAAAAACAGCGCGCCGTAGTTGGTCATGTTGTTCAAAAAGTAATCCGGGTCGCGCGTCATGACCTGCACATGCTCGGACGCCAGCTCATCTGCCTTGGCCAGCATCTCTTCATAGGTGTCACACACAATCACTTCGCCATAAGCAGCCCAGCTTTGCGACGCAATGCCCGCAGTGGGCAAAATGGTGAGCTGACGGTCTATCTCAGCCATGGTGTCTTTTGCCAGTTTTTCGCTGTTGGTCAGCAGCACGGCTGGGCTGGTTGCGCCGTGTTCGCCCTGGCCCAGCAAATCAACCGCGCACATTTCGCCGTCAACGCTGTCGTCAGCGATCACCAGTGTTTCAGTAGGGCCAGCAAACAGATCAATACCAACCCGCCCGTACAACTGACGCTTGGCTTCTGCCACAAACATATTGCCCGGGCCCACCAGCATATCGACCGGCGCAACGCTTTGGGTGCCAATTGCCATGGCCGCAACAGCCTGCACACCACCCAGCACCAGAATTTCGTCAGCACCCGCAAAATGCATGGCCGCAACAATGGCGGGATGTGCCGCGCCATCAAACGGCGGCGCAGTTGCCAAAATGCGTTTGACGCCCGCCACCTTCGCCGTCAGCACACTCATGTGGGCCGAAGCAATCATGGGGTATTTGCCACCCGGTACGTAACAGCCCACTGCATTCACAGGGATATTTTTGTGGCCCAGAATCACGCCCGGCATGGTTTCAACTTCAACATCTTTCATCGAGTCGCGCTGGATTTGCGCGAAGTTGCGAATCTGCTTTTGCGCAAACAAAATATCTTCGGTTTCACGCGCAGTGAGCGACTTGACGGCTTTTTCAATATCGGCAGCAGACAGGCGAAAGTCTTGCGGTTCCCAGCTGTCAAACTGCTTGCTGTAAGCGCGCACTGCGTCATCGCCTCGCGCTTCAATGTCTTTCAAAATGCCTTCTACCGTGCTGCGCACTTTGGCATTGTCATCGGCACGAATTTGGGCATCTTTGCCGCGTTTGAGGTATCGAATCATGGATTTACTTTTGGCCAGTGGTGGATAGAAATGTTCTGCATACGTATGCATATTAGATAAAAATAAATCATGGCACATCAGGGTTTACCCAGATTTATGGATGGCAATACAAAAATACAGAGGATCTGCGTGGCCAAAATTCAGTCAGTCGGTAAAGTGAATACGATTGCAAAAAAATTATCTGGCTGCCATGTGGCGGCGCATCAGGGCACAAGCCAGATTGCCAGCCACGCCTTGCGCCAGGCGACCCAGCGCCCCACCAGCCTGTTGCAACGCCCCGCCCAAATCACGCAGGGGCTGCTGCACGTCAAGCCGGGTGTATTGCGTCCGTCGGGGATACTTCGCCAGGTTTAGGGCAGCGTCTGGCTCCCAGCTGAAGTACACGCAATCAAAGGCATTTTTATCGGTACTTTGCTGATGCACCTCCATCACCAGTTGCTGGCCCGGCAGTAGCCGCACCAAGTTACCCGCGTCAAAAAAATAATCGCCCGCGCGTACCGCTGCTTCATCAGCCGCATGGCCAAAAGTCACCCACACCCGCCCATGCGCAATGCGCAACTCACCCGGCACGCTGGGCGTCAAACTCATGGCGCGGCCAGCGCTGAGCTTGAAGCAGCCAACGGCACGCGCTGGTACTTTGTGATTGGCTTGCTGTGAGCAAATCAGACCCGCTGAATGGGGGATGTTGTGGTGCATGGCGTTCTTTCAAATAGCCCACCCTGGTTCTTGAGGTGTGCATGAATGATCACGCCGCGAGGCTGTTCAGTCCAATGAAATTGGGGTACGCTATTCATTCTTAAAACGCATTAATCAAGCTTTAACCAAACCGTTCTGACCATGCTGCATTCACTCACTCATTTGCGTACACGCCCCATATCAGCAGGCCAGTTGCGTGCCTTTGAGGCCGTGGCGCGGCACCTTAATTTTCGCGCCGCGTCTGAAGAACTGGCCCTGACGCAGTCTGCCGTCAGCCGGCAAATTCAAGCCCTCGAAGAAGAAGTCGGCGTGTCGCTGTTTTTGCGCCACACCAGAGCTGTCGAACTGACCAGCGCTGGCGCGCAACTGCTGCGCGCTGCACTGCCGTCACTGGAGCGTATCGACAGCGCGGTACGCATCATTCGCCAAAGCGCGGGGCGCAAAAGCGTGGCCATCAGCACCTGGGCATCGTTTGCATCCATGTGGCTGATTCCCCGGCTGGAGATGTTTCAGCGTGCGCACCCCGACATCGACATACGCATTGATGCCACCGACGTGGCGGTGGACATGGAAACCACCGATGTGGACCTGGCGCTGCGCTACAGCGCCCCTGGCCAGGTGCCCAGCCATGCGGTACGCCTGTTTGGCGAGCAGCTCACGCCGGTGGCCAGCCCGTGGTTGATTAAAAGCGGCACGCGTATCAAAAAGCCCATGGACCTGGCACAACACGCGCTGGTAGAAGCCAGCGACGCACACCGCACCCAGCACATGGAATGGCTGACCTGGCAGCGCTGGTTTGACACGCAGGGCTTGAAAAACTTTGCACCCAAACGCTGGCTGTACTTCAATTACGCGCACCAAATTGCGCAGGCGGCGCTGACAGGCCAAGGCATTGCGCTGGCCCGCATGCCGCTGGTAGCAGACGGCTTGGCGTCGGGCGATCTGGTTGAGCCATTGCCCAACATGCGGATTGATTCGCCACTGGCCTACTGGCTGATAGTGGGTCCACGCAATGCAGCCCGGCCCGAGGTCGCCGCGTTTTGTGACTGGCTCAAGGCGCAAGCCCTGCTGACGCGCGAAGCGATTGGCGATGTGCCGGATGCGGATACGGTGGATAACCTGGATTGAACGCAGTCCGCTGTATTGAAGAGTTAGGTTTCACTGAGATAACCCAGCTCAAACTGCAGTTGCGGGTTCTCAAAGATGGCCATTGCAGTCTTCATGCGCATAAAGCCGAACTTCTTGTAGAGGGCTTCCTTACCTGGCACCGCGTAGAGGATGATCTTCTTGTGACCACGGGATGCCTCGATGAGGTGAGTGACGAGTTGTTTACCTAAGCCCGTGCCTTGATGGCTGGGAAGGACCGCGATGTCGCAGATATAGGAACAGTCCGCACCGTCTGCCAACGCTCTACCCGCCGCAACGAGCTTGGCGTGTTCGTACACGAAGCACTTAAACATGCTGTTCGCGAACACCTTTTGCAGATAGGGCGCCTTCTTGTCTCCGAGCGGCGCAACCCGATACAAGGCTGAGAGTTCGTCCCAGTTCATGACATCAGTAGAGTATTTCCATTCGAGCGCCACGCGAGTTCCCCTTGTGAAACCTAACGATTGAAAGGGACTTCCCAGTCCCAAGCTAGCCGCGAGTCGTGACGCTTGCATTCAATGGATCAAAGTGCCCAAATGGAGAGGTCAACCTTTTAGCTCCGACGTAACTTGATTACAAGTGAGTCTGTACTGAAACTTCGTTTTCATTAACTCACCTGAAAGGAGAAACCATGGCCATTATTACCATCGGAATTGATCTCGCCAAGAACGTCTTTGCCGTCCATGGCGTGATGACGCGTCTGCGCGACATGGGGCGAAGCATGTTGAAGCCTAGGCTTGCGCAGCCCCACCCTTCGACAGGCTCAGGGCGAACGGCCTTGTGGAAAATGTCGGTTTATTAGCGTTCCTGCGCTGAATGCAAGATCGTGAGTATCTGTACTTCGCTACCTTTGACTGTGTAAATTGCGATGTAATTTGGATGAAGTACATATTGCCTGGTGCCGAAGACTTTCCACGCTGTGCCTATTTGTTGCGACTTCAAAATATCCACCTTTTTGCGAAGCTCTTGTGCAAAAGTTTCGGCTCGTTTTGGACTGTCTTTGGCGATGTAGGCGGCAATCGTATCGAGGCGTCCAAGGGCTCGATTCGTCCATCGCAACTCAAGCGCCATATTTTGCGAAGACGGCGTTGACTTGTTCGTCAGTCGCAAAGTCACCGCTGTTTGCTTCGGCGATTGCATCCTGCACTTCTTTGACCTGCCAAGATTGAGTTTGGAGGTAACTTGCCAGCGCTTCGACAGTGACGAAACTTTTTGTTCTGGCTGTCGCTGTAGCAAGTTCGTCCAGTTGGTTGAACACGCTGATGGGGACACGGACGTTGATCGTGCGTGTTTGTGGGGCGGCTGTAGACATGATGGACATTTCGTCAGTTTGTAATACAACGCATTGTACGTGTTACATCAAGACGGGGAATGCTCAGACGGCTCGCTACACCGGCCAAACAACCCCGTTGTCATTCAGCAGCGCATCTAGCGGCACATCATGCGGCTCAGGCGCCATATCTGGCAAATAACCATTCGTGTAACCCAGCCCCACGGTAAATGGCTTGGGCAGCAACGCCGCCAGGGTGCGGTCATAAAAACCGCCACCATAACCCAGCCTGAAGCCGCCCGGCCCGTAGCCCAGACAGGGCACAAACAGCAGTGTCGGCACGATTACTTCGGTGTCTTTGGGTTTGGGAATGCCGTAGGCGTCTTCTTCCATCGGGCAGCCCGGGTACCAGGCATGAAAGGTGAGGGTTTTATGCACTTTATCGACCACTGGTAGGCCAATTCGGCGCGGCTGGGGCGAGTCAAGCAGCTCGCCGTCTTCCTTCCAGCGGTGCAGGGCAGGCAGCGGGTCAAACTCGCCCTTGATGGGCCAATACGCGCCAATCACCTCATCGGTACGGCCAAACAGCCAGATACGCATCACGCGCTGGAGCATGTCAGCCCGTTCCAGGCGGTTAGGCAGGTTCATGCGTTCTTCAATCAGGGCTTTGCGGGTATTAATTTTGTCCATAATGTCCCGATGCTATACAAATTTCTTTTCAGCACCCTCATCGCGGCATTTTTATGCCCCGTAGCCATTGCTCAAAGCGCGGCAGGTGACAACCTCATCATCGAGATGAACCAGGCCTTCAAGCGGGGCGATCGTAAAAAACTAAGTGTCCTGCTGCCGCAAGTCAAAAGCCACCCGCTGGAGCCCTATGCCGCGTACTGGGAAATCAAAGCTCGCCTGCCAGAGGCATCAGCGCAAGAAGCGCAAGACTTTTTTGCCCGCTACCCCGGCACCTACCAGGAAGACCGCCTGCGCAACGACTGGTTGCTGCTGCTGGGCCAGCGCCGCGACTGGGCGGCATTTGCTGCTGAATACCCCAATTACCGCATGGGCGACGACCGTGAAGTGCGTTGCTATGCGCTGCTGGTCGAGCATTTGAAAAACCCGGCGGCTGACGCTAAACTCGCCGATGAAGTGCGTAAAAACTGGTACGCCCAGCGCGATGCCGACGACGGCTGCCGCAGCGCTGCCGAGCGTCTGGTCGGCAGCAAAAACCTGAATGTACAAGACGTGTGGCAAAAAGCACGCCTCGCGCTGGAAGGCAATCGCCCCAGAGCCGCACGCGATGCAGTTGCCATCGTCTCGCCAGAATCGGCAGGCCTGGTGGCCGAATTGATTGACAGCCCCGCACGATTTTTAACCGAGAAAAACGTTGCGATACGCAACACCCGCAAAGAACTGATCACGCTTGCCCTCGTCAAAATGGCCAGCGCTGACCAGTCGGGTGCAGAAAGCGCCGCTGCCATGATGGATGCCAAATGGGGCAACCAGTTAACCAACGAAGAGCGCAACTGGGTGTGGGGCCTGATCGGCAAGCAAACCGCCACACGGTTGGGTGTGATTCCAGCCAGCACGGCATTGGCTTACTTCGGCAAGGTCAGCAAAGACACTGATTTGACCGACGACATGCTGGGCTGGAAGGTACGTGCCGCGTTGCGTGCTGGCGCGCAACCGCGTTGGCGCGAGGTGCTGAGCGCCATCAATGCCATGAGCGATGCAAGCAAGACCGACCCCACCTGGGTTTACTGGAAGGCACGCGCACTGATTGCCACCACTCCAGCGGGTAACCCCGAGGCATTGGCGCTGTACCAGTCCATCGCATCTGTGCGCGGCTTTTACGAGCAATTGGCGCTTGAAGAGCTGGGCCAGAAAATCACCTTGCCACCCAAACCCACGCCCATCAGCGTGGAAGAAAAAGAAGCCGCACGCCTGAACGCCGGACTGAACCGCGCCGCCTACGCCATAGCCATCGGCCTGCGACCCGAAGGCGTGCGCGAATGGAACTACAGCACCAACCTGGCCAAGCCCGGTGGCATGACAGACCGCGAACTGATCGCCGCCGCACAATTTGCCTGCGACAAACAAATCTGGGACCGCTGCATCAACACCAGCGAACGCACCAAGGCGCTGATTGACCTGGAGCAACGCTTCCCGATGCCGTTCAGAGACGCGGTCGTCAAACGCGCACAAAGCATCAACCTTGACCCGGCTTATGTGTACGGGCTGATCAGGCAAGAAAGCCGCTTTATCATGGACGCCCGCTCCGGCGTAGGTGCATCGGGCCTGATGCAGGTCATGCCCGCCACCGCGCGCGAGACAGCACGCCGCATTGGCATGACAGGCTTTACCGCTGACATGATCACAGACCGCGACACCAACATCGCCATCGGCACCGGCTATTTGAAAATGGTGCTCGACGATGTAGCCGGCTCGATGCCGATGGCCGCCGCCGCCTACAACGCTGGCCCAGGCCGGCCTCGCACCTGGCGCGGACAATCGGGCAGCCCCACAGTCGATGCCGCGATCTGGGCTGAAAGTGTGCCATTTGCGGAGACGCGTGACTACGTGAAAAAGGTACTGAGCAACACCACCAACTACGCCGCGATCTTGACCGGGCAACCGCAGTCACTGAAAGCCCGCATGGGCACAGTGGGGCCGCGTGATGCGAGCCAGCCCGAGACTGACAAGACGCTGCCTTGAGGGTTGCTCACTATAAAAACAATAGCTTCTTGCGCCCGAATCTATTGGGCTACAGCCTTAAAAGACACCTAAAATGACCTTTTTTGAGCAAAAATTGGTCAAAACCGCTAAATTGGCAGCATGAAAAAAATTCTCATCCTCGGCGGCACTGGTTTTGTGGGTCGCCACCTGTGTGAAAAGCTGGCTGCAGGGCCCTATCGCACCACCGTACTGACCCGCAGGCGTTCAAACGCCAGGCATTTGCAGATGCTGCCGATGGTCGATGTGCTCGAAGGGTCGGCCCATGATGTGGCAACACTCACGCCGCTGCTGGCCGAGCATGATGCTGTCGTCAACCTGGTGGCCATCCTGCATGGCACCGAGGCTGCTTTTGACAAATCCCATGTGCAGTTGCCAACGGCGCTGGTGAAAGCCTGCGACGCCGCTTGGCAGCGACGCATCGTTCATGTCAGCTCACTTGGTGCGGACTTGGCTGCACCGTCGATGTACCAGCGCAGCAAGGCGCGCGGTGAGGCGGTTCTGCTCAGCTCAGGCCTGGACATCAGCGTGCTGCGGCCCAGCGTTATTTTTGGTGCGGAAGACAAGTTTTTAAACACCTTTGCGTCGCTGCAAAAGCTGTTTCCGTTCATTCCGCTGGCGGGCAGCATGGCCAAGTTTCAGCCTGTGTGGGTTGAAGACGTGGCCAGCGCCCTTGTGAAATGTATTGAAGACAAAACCACGATTGGCCAAACGTATGAAGCTTGCGGGCCAGAAGTTTTCACGCTCAAGCAACTGGTGCAGTTAGCAGGCCAGTACAGCGGTAACGACAAGCCCGTGATCGGCCTGCCCGACGCGCTGGCGCGCATTCAGGCAGCGCTGATGGAGCTTGCGCCCGGTGAGCCGATCATGAGCCGCGACAACCTGGACGCGATGAAGGTGGACAACATTTCGGGCGGCGCATTGCCCGGCTTGCAAGCTTTGGGCATCACGCCATCAGCCATCAGTGCGGTGGTACCGTTTTATCTTGGCAACCTGGGGCTACGCAGTGGTTTGATGGCCAAGCGCAAGACGGCTGGGCGGTTTTAAGACCCCCACGTTCGCTCGCTTCGCGTAGCTCTCTGCCCCCCGAGGGGGCTAATTTCCCTTGGGACGGCCCGGCGGGAAATTGCCCTGCATCAATAACGCTGATTTTTTGCATCAATCGGCTTTGTTTGCTGCGCTAGTATGAGGCTCTTGCAAACAAGGATGACACCATGCTCAAGCTCTACATCGGCAACAAAAATTATTCATCCTGGTCCATGCGGCCGTGGGTATTGCTCAAACACTGCGGCATCCCGTTTGAAGAAATCAAGGTCAGGTTTGACTCGTTTCAGACTGGTTCGGATTTCCGCAAAGCTATGGACGCCGTGACGCCAGTTGGCAAAGTCCCTGTGGTGGTTGATGACGGTTTTGCCGTCTGGGACACCCTGGCGATTGCCGAATATCTGGCCGAAAAATTCCCTGAAAAAAACCTGTGGCCGCAAAGCGTTCAGGCTAGAGCCAGAGCCAGATCCGTCTGCGCCGAAATGCACAGCGGCTTTGGCGCGCTGCGGTCTGCCTGCCCGATGAACATCGAGGCCAGCCTGCCAGACATCGGCCAGTTGATCTGGCGCGACAAGCCTGCTGTGCGAGCAGACGTGGCGCGCGTTGTGGCGATGTGGGACGAGCTTTTGACCCTGCACGGTGGCCCCATGCTGTTTGGCGAATTCAGCATTGCCGATGCCTACTTTGCACCTGTGGCCATGCGCCTGACAACCTACGCCCTGCCTGTGCCTGCGAGCATCAGTGCCTACATCAGCAGGCTGTGCGCCACACCCGGCGTGAAGGCATGGATGGATGATGCCCTGGCCGAGAACGACTTTCGGGACTTTGAAGAGCCATACCGGTTGAAGTCTTAGCTCCAGGCTGAGAGTGCCAGGCCGCTAAACTTCCATCATGCAAATTTACATGGTCGGTGGTGCGGTTCGTGATGCCTTGCTGGACTTGCCCGTGCAAGACCACGACTGGGTGGTGGTGGGCAGCACGCCCGAAGAACTCGTGGCGCGCGGCTTTTTGCCGGTTGGCAAGGACTTTCCGGTGTTCCTCCACCCCACTACAAAAGAAGAATACGCACTGGCCCGTACCGAACGCAAAACCGCACGGGGTTACCACGGCTTTGCCGTACATGCCGACCCTAGCGTCACGCTGGAACAAGACCTGGCGCGGCGCGACCTGACTATTAATTCAATAGCTGCTTGCGCCCGAATTGATTGGGCTACAGCCCCGTTTGATGCCGATTTAGAAGCTTTAATCGACCCTTTTGGTGGTCAGCAGGACATTGCGGCCAAAGTATTGCGCCACGTGACAGATGCTTTTCGCGAAGACCCGGTGCGCATCCTGCGGGTCGCGCGTTTTGCGGCGCGCTTTGCAGACTTCAGTGTTGCGCCTGAGACGATGCAGCTTATGAAGGACATGGTGACTGACGGTGAAGCCGACGCGCTGGTGGCCGAGCGCGTGTGGCAAGAGCTGTCGCGTGGGCTGATGCAAGCCAAGCCATCGCGCATGTTTGGCGTGCTACGCGAATGCGGCGCGCTAAAGCAGCTGTTGCCCGAGGTTGACCGGCTGTGGGGCGTGCCGCAGCGTGCGGACTATCACCCTGAAATTGATACCGGCATCCATTTGATGATGGTGCTGGACATGGCCGCGCAACTTGATGCGCCGCTGCCGGTGCGCTTTGCCTGCCTGATGCATGACCTGGGCAAGGGCACGACGCCAGCAGACGTGTTGCCGCGCCATATTGGCCACGAATTGCGCAGCGCCAAGTTGTCAAAAACAGTTTGCGAACGATTGCGCGTGCCGGTTGATTGCCGCGAACTGGCCGATGTGGTGGCCATGGAGCACGGCAATATTCACCGCAGCGCAGAGTTTGGTGCTGCGGCGCTGGTACGGCTGCTGGAGCGCTGCGATGCCTTTCGCAAGCCGCAGCGTTTTGCAGATGTGCTGCTGGCCTGCGAGTGTGATGCACGCGGGCGGCTGGGCTTGCATGATGCGACCTACCCGCAGCGCCGGCGGCTTGCCGATGTGCTGAAAGCCGCACAGTCGGTGGTGACCAGCGTGATTGCAGAGGCGGCACTGACCGATGGGCTGGACGGTAAAAAAATTGGCGAGCGGGTGCACGCAGCGCGAGTGGCCGCCGTGACGCAACACATCAATCCGTCAAATTAGCTGCGAAACAAGGCTGGCAATCAGGCTCAGCAAAATGGTCGTGGTCAACGGAATGTAGCGCTCCTTGCCAAACAGCTTGAAGCGCAAGTCACCCGGCAGTTTGCCAAAGCCCAGCTTGTTCAGCCACGGCGTGAGCGCGCTGATAAACACCAGCATCAGGAAAATAACGATCATCCAGCGAATCATGTTTTTCTCACAACGTATGCGTACGGTCGCCTGCTGCAAAACCCATCGGCTGCCACGATGCTGTGTTTTTCGCGCCAAAAGCAATGACCTTGAACAGCTCTCCCATCTCATGCTCATTGATCAGCTTTTGCACCATGGCCCTGTCGGCAATCGGTACGCTACCAACGTCAGTTTCCATCCCGTCCAGCACACCGCAGTTGAGTAAAAACCGCCCTTGCCCGGTGTAGCCCAGCACCTGCAGGCCAGCCTCTTGCCCGGCCAGGGCAATGCCCGTGAAGTTGACATGCGCGGTGATGTCCTTGCTGCCCACGTCGGCCAATGCATCGGCATCGACCTGATGCGCGCGATGGCACAGCACGGTGCCCATGCTGCGCTGCGGGTGGTAGTACTCGTGCTCGGGAAAGCCGTAGTCGATCATAAAGATCGCACCTGCTTGCAGTTTGTCAGCCAGTGTGCGAATAAAGCCTTCGGCCTGGGGGTGAATTTCGGTCAGGTAGTCATGCGTGCCCACCACCTCGAACGGCGGCCTCAAGTCTGTCGGTTGGTCTGCGTAAGTCAATGCAGCTTGATGAACCACAACACCACGCTCGTGCCAGATTTCGTTCACACGTGCGAGTAATTTGACAGGCATCGCGTCCAGCACTTCATTGCCAATCACCACGCCGCGCATGGTGTCTGGCAGGCTTGTCGCCCAATGCACACGGCCCTCAAAGGCTTTCAGGCGCTGCTGCTGACGCACCCGCAAACTGCCCGACACATCAACAATGGTGTAGCGCGTGAGCTGCGGCAGAGCCTGCAAAATCTGCTCGGCCAGCGCGCCAGAGCCTGCGCCAAACTCCCACACCTCGTTCGTTCCGGTGGCTTCAAAAGCCTCGGCGATCTGCCGCGCCAGCGCCTGGCCAAAACGGGGGGACATTTCAGGTGCGGTCACAAAATCACTGCCTGCATCCCTTGCCCCGCCGGGCATCAAACCAAACTTGCGCAAGTCATTGGCGTAGTAGCCCAGGCCTGGCTCATAAAGCGCCATGGCCATGAAAGCGTCAAAGCCCAGCCAGCCGCCCGCTTGCTGGATGGCCTCATGAAGTCGGGTGTGCAAGGGGGTCGTTAAAATAGGGGTTGTCATGGCAATGCTTCTGAGTTCAGATTGTCAACGATTGCCCCTACCTTCCCATGTCACACAACCAATCTGCCCCTGTCGTTTTAGTCACCGGTGCCGCCAAACGGCTGGGACGCGAGATTGCCCTGGCACTTGCCGCAGGCGGCTGGCGTGTGGCGGTGCACTACCGCAGCTCTGAGCAAGACGCTATTAAAACAGTAGCTGCTTGCGCCCGAATCCAGGGCGATTCAGCTATTTTTGATGGTGATTTGGGCGATGAAATGGCGGTAAAAGCACTTTTACCGCGTGTTGTCGAACGTTTTGGGCAGGTTGACGCCGTCGTGAACAGCGCCTCAACTTTTGAACAAGACAACGCTGCCAGCTTCAGTTTTGCATCGCTTGAAAAGCATCTGCGCAGCAACACTGCCGCCCCCATTTTGCTGGCGCAAGCGCTGCACACGCACCTGGCCAGCCGCAACGCAAACGGTGCGGTGGTCAATCTGCTGGACCAGAAGCTCTGGAACCAGAACCCGGATTTCTTGAGCTACACCCTGTCAAAAGCCGCACTCGAAGCCGCCAACACCATGCTGGCCATGGCACTAGCCCCGCTGGTGCGGGTGGTGGGCGTCGCACCAGGCCTGACACTGACCAGCCACCTGCTGAGCAATGCACAATTTGAAGCGCTGCACAAGCTGTCGCCGCTCGGGCGCTCGTCTACGCCCGCAGATGTGGCCGCTACCGTGAGGTTTGCGCTTGAAAACCAGTCCATCACCGGTACCACGCTCTTGGTCGATGGTGGCCAGCACTTGATGAAGTTCGAGCGCGATTTTTCACTCATGAAGCCTTAAACATGTTTAACACGCGCGGCACACAAATTTTGACACTCAACGGTTTGCGCTTTGACGCAAATCTGGGCATTCTTGAACAGGAAAAAACGGCGCCTCAGCCGATACAGGTGGATGCAGAGCTCAACCTGGGCACCCAGCCCCTGATGCCCAGCGACGACGACATCAACCACGTGCTCGACTACCGCAAGGTTCGCCAGATCATCATCACGGAGTGCACCGCCGAACACGTGAACCTGCTGGAGACGCTGATTGGCAAACTCGCACACCGGTTGATGCTGTTGCCCGGCGTGTTGGGCGTGCGGGTCAAAATTGCCAAGCTTGAAATATTTGACGACTGCGAAGTAGCGATTCGCGTTGAAACGGGACAGTGGTAGTGTGTGAGAAAAACCGAGGAAAAAAATGCTTATTACCCACTTGGCGCTCAAAAATTGGCGTAATTTCCGTAGCTTAGATGTTCCTCTCAGAGAGGTGTCGTTTCTGCTAGGCCCTAACGCATCAGGTAAATCCAATATCTTGGACGTCTTTCGCTTCTTGAGAGACGTTAGCAAAACCCAAGGCGGGGGCTTGCAAAAAGCCGTCGCGGATCGCGGAGGCATGACAAAACTACGCTGTTTACATGCGAGGCAAGATCCGGGCGTGCAAATTGAAGTAAGCCTGTCTGAGGCCGCAGATGAATCGCTTGCATGGCGGTACATACTAGGTTTCGAGGGCAAAGGTTCGCAGCAAATACTCGTCACAAAAGAACAAGTATGGCAAGGCGGACGGCTACTACTTGACCGCCCGACAAAAGCAGACAAAGCAGACCCAATGCTGCTCACTCAGACTCATCTCGAGCAAATTCAAACAAATACCAAATTTCGAGAGTTAGTTGAATTTTTTGGCGCGACAACATATTTGCACCTAGTTCCACAATTGCTGAAGTTTGCCGACAAAATTGGGGGGCAAAGACTCGAGGATGATCCTTTTGGTCAAGGATTTCTGGAGCGTCTGGCCAAAACCCCAGAAAAAACACGCAACACCCGCTTGAGAAAAATTGAAACTGCTTTAGCTATGGCAGTACCTCAATTCAAGCAACTTGATTTTCGAACTGATGTGTTAGGCCACCCTCACCTACACGCAAGATATGAGCACCATCGACCTAACGCGGGGTGGCAATCGGAAGAGCATTTTTCAGACGGCACCTTGCGGCTTTTAGGTTTGCTTTGGGCTTTGCAAGAAGGCAGCTCTTTACTTCTTCTTGAAGAGCCTGAAATATCGCTTAACGACGCGATCGTCAAAGAGATACCTTTGATGCTGAACCGGCTACAACGCAACAAGAAAATTCGCCGGCAAATTATTCTCAGTACTCACAGTGAAGCACTGCTCAGTAATCCAGGCATTGACGGGCGCGGAGTGATACTGCTTGAGCCAAGCAAAGACGGCTCAACCGCTCGAACAGTGAATTCAGAGGAGTCAGCAGACATTCAAACGGGCTTAAGCGTTGCAGATGTTGTGTTGCCCAAAACTCGGCCTACAACAGTTAATCAGTTGGGGCTTTGGCAATGAAATTTGTTGCCCTAGGAACAGAAGATGAGCTAAGCGAGGCTGTGGGTAGGCGACTTCTAATAGACGCGGGCTATGAGTTAGAGCCTGATCCGGTGTTACGAAAGAATGGTTTCGGCTATTTAAGATCCAAGATGGACAGTTGGTGCGAAATGTCCAATCGAAAACCTTTTGTCCTCTTTACTGACCTGGATAAAGCTAGTTGTCCAGTTGAACTTCGAAACGCATGGATAGGCAAACTTAAGCCGTCAGAAAATTTTGTAATGCGCATTGCTGTCCGCGAGACCGAAGCTTGGCTGCTAGCCGATCACAAAGCCATCCGTAGCATCGTTGGGGCGAGAGGCAAGCTTCCCCACAACCCGGATCTGTTGGACGATCCAAAGCAAACCCTTTTACATCTGGTCGCCACACATGCCCCAAGAAATATCAGACAAGATTTAGTAGCGGAAGCCGGAGCCATTGCAAGTCAGGGAATAGGATACAACGCCCGACTCAGCCATTGGGTGAGTACTGCGTGGAGCCCTGAGCGTGCTGCAGCTAGGTCGGATAGTCTTCGCCGCGCACGAATTCGCCTTGGGGAATTAGTAAGACGAATGCGTCAGGACCAGGATTACAAATGAGTGCTTTATGGTTGGACAATCAACTAGAAATTTCTAAACGTGCGCAGAACCCGATGAAAATCGAACGTGAAGATCACAAGCTGGAAAAACGCCTGTGCCGCGAAGTTGGCAGGGCGATTGTGGACTTCAACATGATTGAAGAAGGCGACAAGGTGATGGTGTGCGTGTCGGGCGGCAAAGACAGCTACGCCATGCTGGATATTTTGCTGAAGCTGCAAAAGCGCGCGCCGATCAACTTCAGCCTGATTGCCGTCAACCTGGACCAGAAGCAACCCGGCTTTCCAGAGCACATCCTGCCCGAGTACCTCACAAAACTGGGCGTGCCGTTTCACATTGAAAACCAGGACACCTACAGCATCGTCAAACGTGTGATTCCTGAAGGCAAGACGCTGTGCTCGCTATGTTCGCGACTGCGGCGCGGCATTTTGTACCGGGTGGCGGGCGAGTTGGGTGCCACCAAAATCGCGCTGGGCCACCACCGTGACGACATGTTGCAAACGTTTTTCCTCAACATGTTTTTTGCCGCCAAGCTCAAAGGCATGCCGCCCAAACTGGTCAGTGATGATGGCAAAAACATTGTCATTCGCCCGATGGCCTATGTGCCTGAAAAAGACCTGAGCCGCTGGGCCGAGGTACTAGACTTTCCCATCATCCCGTGCACACTGTGCGGTAGCCAGGAAAACCTGCAACGCAAGCAGGTGGGCAACATGCTGCGCGACTGGGACAAAAAATTTCCGGGGCGGATTGAAAACATGTTCAGTGCGCTGCAAAACATCGTGCCATCGCACTTGATGGACGGCAAGCGCCACGACTTTAAAGGCATCAAGGCCACAGGTGTTGCAGATGCTGAGGGCGACAAGGCGTTTGATGCTGATGAGTTCAATGGGCCACCGACTACAGAACTTCCGGGTCGATCGGTCATCAAAATACAGTCATTCTGAATTTTTTCTGTTTCTGTATTAATTTGATCGGCGAACCACATGATCCGGGCGCAAACAGCTATTATTTTTATAGCAACTATTTTCTTGACAGCATGCTCTGGCATGCGCATTGTCGACAGCGATGTCACTGCTTTTGCAGCCTGGACGGCTGCACCGCCCGCACCGGGTACGCGTTACAAGTTTGAACGCCTGCCGTCGCAAACCGCCGCCACGCAGCAAGACCGTATTGAAGCCATTGCCACCACGAGTTTGTCAAAAGTAGGCATGGCGCTGAGCCCGCCTGACGCACGATACAGCGTGCAGGTGCTGTTGAGTACTGAAATTGTGCAACGCTACTCGGAGCCAGGTTTCGGCTTTGGCGGCGCGGGGGTTTTTGCGGGTGGTGGCAGTCGCGGCACCTCCATCGGCCTGTCGTTTCCGATTGGTTTTGGCGAGCCGTATTACAAACGCTCCTTGAGTATTTTGATGCGCGAGCTCACCACACAAAAAGTGGTGTTTGAAACCCGCGCCCTGCACGACGGTGTGTGGAATGATGGCTTTGCGGTGTTGCCTGCGATGCTGGACTCTGCGTTGCTGGGCTTTCCGCAGCCGCCAGCTGGAATGCGCCGTATTAACGTAGAAATCCCGCGATAAATATGACCCCCACGCTTTTCACTTCGTGTAATACGCTGCCCCCCGAGGGGGCTAATTTTCCTAGGGGCGGCCCGTCGGAAAATTGCTTTTAGTGATTTTCATAGAAATATGCACGAACCAACCCGCATCATCGCCATTCGCCACGGAGAAACCAGCTGGAACGTGGACACCCGTATTCAGGGTCAACTTGACATTCCGCTCAGTGCCAACGGCCGCTGGCAGGCCGAGCGGCTGGCCGAGGCCTTGCGTGATGAGCCGATCAAAGCCATTTACGCCAGCGACCTGACCCGTGCCTGGGAAACAGCCCAGTACGTGAGCCGGGCAACAGGCGTGGCATTGACCAAAGAAATCGGCTTGCGCGAGCGTGGCTTTGGTGATTTTGAAGGCAAAACTTTTGCAGAGATTGAAGTGCTGTTGCCCGAGCAATCATTGCGCTGGCGTAAACGCGATCCGGAATTTTCACCCGCAGGCGGTGAGTCCCTTAGGGCCCTGCGGGCCCGCGTGGTGGAAGCAGCCCAGCGGTTGGCAGCACTACACCCCGGCGAGCAGATTGCACTGGTTGGCCATGGCGGCGTGATGGACGTGCTGTACCGCGCAGCCACACGGCTTGACATTCAGGCCCCGCGCACCTGGGCGCTGGGCAATGCAGCCATTAACCGCCTGCTCTGGACGCCCGAAGGTTTCACGCTGGTGGGATGGGCCGACACGCATCATCTGGACGATGACGTGCTGGACGAAGCAGCAGGTTAAATCGCGACATACATCATGAATCATCTGATCGGCCAAAGCGTCAACGCCATCGACACCCCCGCGCTGGTGGTGGACCTGGACAGAATGGAGCGTAACCTGCAAACCATGACGGCCTTTGCAGCGCAATACCAGGTCATGCTGCGGCCGCATGCCAAGATGCACAAAAGCGCCGAGCTGGCCAAGCTGCAAATGGCTGCGGGTGCAGTCGGCGTGTGTGTGCAAAAGACATCTGAGGCCGAAGCGCTTGTAGCGGGCGGCGTGCACAACATTTTTATCAGCAATGAGGTGATAGCGCTGCACAAGCTGGCGCGTGTTGCAGCCCTGACGCGGGTGTTGGCACCGCTGGGCGGCAAGCTGGCCATTTGCGTTGACAGCATTGAAGGCATACGCCGCCTGGCCATCTGCATGAACGAAGGCCGACTTTCCTCAGGCGTGGCGTCTTCGATAGACGTATTTATTGAAATCAATGTGGGGCAGAACCGCTGCGGCGTTGAGCCTGGCACCCCTGCCGTAGCGCTGGCTCTGGAAATCCGCAAGCACCCCGCCTTGAACTTTGCCGGCCTGCAGGCCTACCATGGCAAGGCGCAGCACCTGCGCAGCCCCGCTGAGCGACGGGACGCCATTCTGAGTGCCATCAAGTCAGTGCGACATACCCGCGAGCTGATAGAAGCTCAAGGCATCAAAGTTGCGCTGGTGACTGGTGCGGGTACCGGTACAGCACCGCTTGAGGCCGCCAGCAAACTGTACGGCGAGCTGCAAGCCGGCTCGTATCTGTTCATGGACGCAGACTACGCTGCCAACGAGCCAGCCGTCGGCCAGCCGCGCTTCAAGCACGCGCTGTTTGTCAAAACCCAGGTTATCAGCGTGCATGCTGGGCATGTCGTTTGCGATGCAGGCCACAAAAGCCACGCCATTGATTCAGGCCTGCCCAAGGTGCATGCCTTCAGCAGCCGCAGCGAACTTGTGTATTCAAACGGCGGCGACGAACATGGTGTGTTGAAACCCGCAGAAGGCTGTACCCGGCTGCCCGGGCTGGGCAGCATGTTGTGGTTGATACCCGGGCACTGTGACCCAACGGTGAACCTGCACAACGAAATGATTGGCGTGCGTGGCGGGTTGCTCAAGGGGGTGGTGGAACGCATCATCACGGTGGATGCGCGTGGGGCATTAACCTAGCTGAACAGCTCGTTACCCGCAGCAGGTGGCGCAACCCCCAAATGCCGATACGCCGCCAGCGTGGCAATACGCCCGCGCGGTGTGCGCTGCAGATAGCCCTGCTGAATCAGATAGGGCTCGATCACGTCTTCAATCGTGTCGCGCTCTTCGCCAATGCTGGCGGCAATATTGTCCAGACCGACCGGGCCACCATCAAAACGGTGAATCACGCATTCGAGCAGCTTGCGGTCCATCACGTCAAAGCCTTGCGGGTCCACATCAAGCATGGCGAGTGCCTTGTTGGCGATTTCCAGCGTGATCTCGCCCTTGCCTTTGACATCGGCAAAATCACGTACACGGCGCAGCAGCCGGTTGGCAATGCGCGGCGTGCCGCGTGAACGGCGTGCGATTTCAAAACCGCCAGCTTCATCGGTCGGCACATTCAGCAGGCCTGCACTGCGCCGCACAATGCGCGCAAGCTCTTCCGCCGTATAAAACTCCAGCCGCGCCACAATGCCAAAGCGGTCGCGCAGCGGGTTGGTCAACATGCCCGCTCGCGTGGTGGCGCCGACCAGCGTGAAGGGCTGCAAATCAAGTTTGATGCTGCGCGCCGCCGGGCCTTCACCAATCATGATGTCGATCTGGTAGTCCTCCAGCGCGGGGTACAAAATCTCTTCAACCACCGGGCTTAAGCGGTGAATTTCGTCAATGAACAGAACGTCGTTTTTCTCAAGATTCGTCAGCAGCGCGGCCAGGTCTTTGGGCTTCTCTAACACCGGGCCGCTGGTTTGCCGCATGTTCACACCCAGCTCATGCGCAATGATGTGGCTGAGCGTGGTTTTGCCCAGACCGGGTGGGCCAAAAAGCAGCACATGGTCCAGTGCCTCGCTGCGCTTTTTGGCCGCGCCAATAAAAATTTCAAGCTGCTCTCGCACCTTGGTTTGGCCGACATATTCGTCAAACAGCTTGGGGCGAAGGGCGCGTTCAATCGCTTCTTCTTTGGGGGAATCAGGAGCGGCAGACATGACGCGTCGTGAGGGCGGCAGG
The DNA here is from genome assembly GCA_031417995.1 of Polaromonas sp. GTDB lineage: Bacteria > Pseudomonadota > Gammaproteobacteria > Burkholderiales > Burkholderiaceae_C > Polaromonas. The sequence continues at coordinate 31,549 of JANOWR010000139.1, forward strand.
TCGGCCAGGTTGAAGTCATCGGTTTGGATGGTCATGAACTGTTTATTTAGCCAAAGCTTTCAACGCCAACTTGATCCCATCACTCACCCCAATATCCTTCGGCAGCGCTTTTAGCGCCAGCGCAGCATCGCGGTCGCTGTAGCCCAGGGCCACCAGCGCCTGCAAGATGTCTGACTGGCTGTCATTGCTGATGGATACGTTCACGCCGATGTCCGCACCCAGCTTGCCTTTGAGCTCCAGCAACAGACGTTCGGCGGTTTTTTTGCCTATGCCGGGCACTTTGATGATGCGGCCTGGCTCTTGCAGGGTGACGGCCTGAGCCAGCTCTTCAACGCTCATGCCGCTGAGCACGCTGAGGGCGGTACGCGGGCCAACGCCGGATATTTTGACCAGTTGTCTGAAAGCGGCGCGCTCGGTGGACGTTGCAAAACCGTAAAGGATTTGCGCGTCTTCCCGCACCACAAAATGGGTGAGTAAACTGACCTTTTCACCCAGACCTGGCAGGTTGTAAAACGTGCTCATGGGCACCAGCAGCTCGTAACCCACGCCGTTGCAGTCCACCAGGATTTCCGGGGGGTTCTTTTCGGCCAATGTGCCTTGTATTCTTCCAATCATGTGGCCATGTTATCAGTCACCCCAAAACCAAATATCAGCGGACAATTGCGAATCAACCCTTTTTACAGGACAACCCAACCTTGATCCTCCGCCACACCTTCACGCCGCCGAACAACACCCGCATGGGCCACCTGTGTGGGCCGATGGATGCCCACATCCGCACGATTGAGGTAGGGCTGGATGTGAAGATTGCGCACCGCTTTGAGCAGTTCAAGATTGACGGCACCAAGGCGCGAGCTACCCAGGCGCTTGAAGTGCTGCAGGCACTGTATGAAATGGCGCAGCGGCCGATTGCTGAAGAAACTGTGCAGTTGATGATGTCTGGCGACACGGCTTTGAAAGTCGCGCCTGACGGCAGCACCACGCTGACCACCCGGCGCGCTGACCTGCGCGCCCGCACCGTCAACCAGGGCGCGTACCTGGAGAACATTGCCACGCATGACATCACCTTTGGCATTGGCCCTGCCGGTACCGGCAAAACTTATTTGGCGGTGGCCTGCGCCGTTGACGCGCTGGAGCGCAGTGCGGTGCAGCGCATTGTGCTGACCCGCCCGGCGGTAGAAGCAGGCGAGCGGCTCGGCTTTTTGCCGGGTGATTTAAGCCAGAAGGTGGACCCGTACCTGCGCCCATTGTGGGACGCGCTGCACGAGTTGATGGGGTTTGAGCGGGTGCAAAAAGCCTTTGAGCGCCAGCAGATTGAAATTGCCCCGCTGGCCTTCATGCGCGGCCGTACGCTGAACCATGCCTTTGTGATTCTGGACGAGGCGCAAAACACCACGCCTGAGCAGATGAAAATGTTTTTAACCCGGATTGGTTTTGGCAGCAAAGCCGTGGTGACGGGTGATGTGAGCCAGGTTGATTTGCCGCGCACGCAGCTCAGTGGGCTGGTCGATGCGGAGCGGGTTTTAAAGAGAGTGAACGGAATCGCCATCACGCGGCTGACCAGCGCGGATGTGGTGCGGCACCCGCTGGTGGCGCGGATTGTGGATGCCTATGACAAGGCACCTAATGGCGCGGACAAGGCACCCAACGGCGCGGACAAAACGCCCAGCGATGTTGATGATGTAATCGATGCTACAAATACCGTAGCTGCTCGCGCCCGTAAACCAAGCGCCAGGAGCCGAAATGGCTCTTAAAAACCTGCAACTGTCGCTGCAATTTGGCGACATCAAAGACGTAGCCCGCCACCGCGCTGCCTTGCCGCGCCACAGTGTTGCCCGCTGGATTCGCCACGCGCTTGCAAGCGATGCGGAGATCACGGTACGCATCGTGAACAGTGAAGAAGGCCAGGCGCTGAACCGCGATTACCGCAAAAAGGACTACGCCACCAACGTGCTGACGTTTGACTACACGCTAGCGCCGCTGGTTACTGCTGACCTGGTGTTGTGCGCGCCCATCGTCTCAAATGAAGCGAAGGAAAACAAAAAAACACTGCGTGACCATTACGCGCATCTGCTGGTACACGGCACGCTGCATGCGCAAGGCTATGACCATGAAACGGGCAAAAAGGATGCAGAAGCGATGGAAGCGCGTGAAGTCGAGATTTTGGCGGGGCTGGGCATTAAAAACCCGTATTTTTGAGCTTTTCCAGGTATAAAACTGGCCTTTGTCCCAATGAATTCGGGCGCAAGCAGCTACTTTTTTAGTAGCATCAAAAATAACGGGGTGATTAATCCGTCACGCCAGCGGCCACAAACAGCGGCTTGCCGACCGGGCCAGACAGAAATGCAACGAACTGCTGCGCCAGCGCTTGGCTAGCTCCAGATGCCAGAGGTGCTGCTGTGTACGAGGTGTAGTTTTGAATGTCAGCGGGCAGTGGCCCCACCAGCTTGAGCCCCTTGCCCGTGTAGAGCAGGATTTCAGTCATGGCACCAAAGCCAATCTCGTTGCCTTTGCCTTTGATGACATGCTCCAGCACCGATGCGCCATCTGCATAACGGGTGGTTTTGCTTTCAATCTGGGCATACACGTCCATCTTTTTGAGCAGCCCTTCCAGGTACAGGCCGGTGGATGCGCGGTTAAACACCAGTGACTCAGCAGTCAGCACAGATTTTTTAACGGCATCGGCGCTGCTGATGTCGGGCACCGGCGCGCCATCGCGCACCGCCACACCCATGCCAACACGGCCCACGTTGGCGCGCGCTGCGCCTACTTTGCTGGCGGCAGCAAAGTCTGCCATCACAGCCGGCGGGGCGATGACCACGTCAAATGCCGGGTTGCCTTCCATGCGTTTGCGCAGCTCGGGCGCGGTGTTAAACGTGATCTTGACGCTGTGGCCGGTCTGCTTTTCAAAAGCTGTGGCCGCTGCCTTGATACCGGGCTCAATGGCGCCTGCGCTGAGCACGGCAATGTCAGCCGCAAACGCTGTGCTGGCCAGGCTTGTGGCCACCAGCGCACCAGCACACACGCGGCGAAGAATTGAATAACCAGTCATGGGAAGCTCCAAAAAAATCTGCACTTAAATCAGGTCAGCCTGATCATCAAAATGCGCCTCAACGTCGGTGGGCAGCAGCTGGATGGTAGCGCGCAAGCCAGGCACTGCGCTCATCAGGGCTTGCTCCACACTGGCACGCACGGCAGCCGCACGGCCAAGCGACCAGCTGGCAGGCATGTGCATGTGCAAATCCACAAAGCGGCGCTGGCCTGACTGGCGCGTGGTGATGTGGTCAAACCGGATCGTCGGGTGATCAAATATTTTCAAGGTGTTTTGAATCTCGGCCAGCACCTCGGGCTCCAGCGCTTCGTCCATCAGGCCCTGCGACGAGCGCCACATCAAATGAAAGCCTTGCCACATGATGTTCAGCGCCACAGCGATGGCCACCAGCGCGTCCAGCCACAGCCAGCCGGTCAACGCCACCGCTGCGATGCCCACCACGACACCCGCAGACGTCCAGACATCCGTGACCAGGTGCCTGGCATCGGCCTGTAGGGCGACAGAGCGATGCACTTTGGCCGACCGAAACATGACCCACGCCAGCAAGCCGTTAAGGACTGAACTGACGACCGACAGCGCAAGGCCCCAACCGACCTGCTGCAAGGGCTGCGGATCGGTCAGGCGGTGGCCCGCTGCCAAGATGATGGCAACTGCTGCGCCCATGATCAGCACGCCTTCAAAGCCGGATGAAAAATATTCTGCCTTGTGATGGCCGTAAGGGTGGTCTGCATCAGCAGGGCGCTGCGCAATGGTGACCATCGCCAACCCAAAAACCGCGCTGGCCAGATTGACGAACGATTCCATCGCATCAGACAGCAACCCGACCGAGTCGGTGATGTACCAGGCCAAAGTTTTCAGCACAATGGTGATGGTGGCCACCACGACAGATGCCTGCAGCAAGCGCTTTGGTGTCAGGGTTTGGGGGCTCAGCAGGGTCATTTGCACATTGTCAACTATGACCTGATGGATGATATTTTGGAGTTTTTATACGCTATTAAATAAATAGCTGCTTGCACCCGAATCTATTGGGCTACGGCCGTTTTTAACACCTGAAAAGGCCGATTTGTTTGACTTTTCGGCTCAATAAACGCCCGGCTCGCCTTCTGGCCGGGTTTTAAAGCGCTTGTGCACCCAGAAGTACTGCGCTGGCTGGGCATTGATGTAGCTTTCGAGCTTTTTATTCATCAGCGCCGTATCGGCCACCACGTCCAGCGTCGGAAAGTTTTCCCAGGCGGGGAGTATCTCTACCTCGTACCCGGTGGGGGTCATCTTGACAACCACAGCCACCACTTTGGCACGCCCCAGCCGGGCAAAGCGTGACAGTGAGGGCACAGTGGCTGTGGGCACGCCATAAAACGGCACAAACACCGATTCTTGCGGGCCAAAATCCATGTCCGGCAGCAGGTACAGCGGCTGGCCGCTGCGGATGGCCGCCACAATCGGTTTGACACCCTCAACACGGCCAAAAAGCCGCATGTTCCCCCATCGCCTGCGGCCACGCAGTATCCACCGGTCAATCAGTTTGTTGGACTGGTCGGTGTAAATGGTGGTGGACAGCCGGGGAATGCGCAGCGTCACGCCGCCCCAGGCTGCGTCCATGCCGACAAAATGCGGTACAAAAACCACCGTGGGCTCGGTGCCTGCCAGCTCGTGCACGGCACCCGTCAATGTCACGCGCCGCAAAATCCAGCTTTTGGGCGCATGCCATACCCAGCTTCTGTCAAGCCAGGCCTGGGCAAAATAAACAAAGGTCTGGCGTGTCAGTGTGCGTATCTCGTCGTCAGACCGCTCGGGGAAGCACAGCAGCAGGTTGGTCCTGACGACCCGGCGGCGTGGCACGACGGCAACGTACAGCGCCCAGCCCAGCAGCTTGCCCATGGCGCGCACAACGCTTAAAGGCAGCATGGCCAGCAGCCGCATGAACAGGATGCCGCTGCGGGTAAACAGATAGCTGGCCCATTGGCGCGGCGTTTTCAAGCCGAATCCTTTTTTGCTGATTCCTGCCGGGGAGTCTTGTAGCGCCCATAGCCCCACAGGTACTGACCGGGCTGGCTCAGCACAATGGATTCAATGGCCTGGTTGATATTCGTCACGGTACTCATCAGATCAGCGCTGTCGGTCAGATTGACAGCCGGGCGAATTTTAACGATGTAGCCGCGCCCTTTTGGCAAACGCTCGCAACTGACAGGCAGCAGCACAGCGCCAGTTTGCAAAGCCAGCCGGGCAGCCAGCGTCATGGTGTAAGCGGGCTTGCCGAAAAACGGTGCCCACAGCCCCAGGCCTTCAGGCGGCACCTGGTCGGTCAACAGCGCCACGGCCTGGTTGGCTTTGAGTGCTTTGTGCATGGCTTTGATGGCGCTGAGCGATGCGGGCAGCACCTTGAAAAGCGGCCGCTGGCGGGTGGCCAGCTCGATGGCCGCTAGCCAGGGCTGGCGGGCAGGGCGGTAAATGGCAGTGATGGGTCCATAAACTTCAGCCAAGGCCTGTGGGCCGAGCTCAAAACTGCCGCTGTGCGGGCCGAAAAAAATCACGCCCCTGCCTTGCGCAAAAGCGTCTCTTGCAATTTCCTGGCCCTGCATCTCGACCTGCATTTCGACGTTATCCAGGCACGACTGGTCAAAAGGCCGCAGCCACAGCTTGGGCAATTCCGCCACAAAGCGCCCGGCCTCGGCAATGGCTGGCTTGGCCGCCTCAAAAGGCAAGCCCGCCTGCGCCACATGGGCGCGAAAGCGCTGGCGGTAACCAGGGCTTAAAGCCCACACCCCCCAGCCCAGTGCGCCGCCCAGCGCGTGCAGCGCAGACAAGGGCCAAAGGGAGAAAAAACGAAATAGCCAGAACATTTATGAGAGCAAGAGTGGGCCGCAGAAGAGCGTCATATAATCATGTTTGTCGCTGAGTTATTTGAACAACTTGCAGAGCGACGTTAAACCCAACTGCTAAAGCGTTCGCCAAAGCACATCCGCTGGCAACGCGCCAACTAACCTACGGAGTGTACAAAATGGCGAATGACTTCCTCTTTACTTCTGAATCTGTCTCTGAAGGCCACCCAGACAAGGTAGCCGACCAGATCTCTGATGCCATCCTGGATGCCATCTTCAAGCAAGACCCCTTAAGCCGCGTGGCAGCCGAGACGCTGACCAACACCGGTCTGGTCGTGCTGGCCGGTGAGATCACCACCAACGCGCATGTGGACTACATTCAGGTCGCGCGCGACACCATCAAGCGCATTGGTTACGACAACACCGAATACGGCATTGACTACAAAGGCTGCGCGGTGATGGTCTGCTATGACAAGCAGAGCAACGACATCGCCCAGGGCGTTGACCATGCGTCAGACGACCACCTGAACACCGGTGCTGGCGACCAGGGTCTGATGTTTGGCTACGCCTGCGACGAGACGCCAGAACTGATGCCCGCACCGATTTACTACGCCCACCGTTTGGTTGAGCGTCAGGCACAGTTGCGCAAAAGCGGCAAGCTGCCCTTCCTTCGCCCCGACGCCAAAAGCCAGGTGACGATGCGCTACATCGACGGCAAGC
>JANOWR010000140.1:0-5131 GCA_031417995.1 Polaromonas sp.
GATAATTGCGATTCGCTTCCCTTTGATCCAAGACATGTCATGGTCAATCAGTCGGTCAGTTGTAATTATTCGGCTACCCGGCTCCCAAAGACGGAGGTATTCAAGGCAATGAAAAAAACAGGCCGACTTTCTGGCTGTAAAAATCAAAACATCTACGTCTAGATTGGTAAGGTTGTTTGAGAAATCTAGAATATGTTGACGGTACTTTTGAGGAAACTTGTTCAGTACGTGCTGGCGTTCAGTGTTGATATTCATGTGCGTTGACTTCCCTCTTTATTAACGAAGTTTGCTGAACAGTATTGCCCACTTAGCCCAAATTTCCAACTGCCTGACACATTGTTCACATAAACAATGCCTTCAGCTTATTCAGTAAAAAAGGCAGTTGGACAAATGAGTGATGATCAATCCCAATTGTTTGGTCTAGTTGAGGTCCTAAAAAATCCGTGGAAACACTGACGAACAGCAAGAAGAACGCTTACGGACTCAATCTGCCACCAAACCTACCACCCCCGCCCACCCCAATCACCAACCTCTGCGTAGCCCGAGTCGCCGCCACATAAAACACTCGAGCCGCCTCCTGCTCATCCTCACCCTCCGCGGGCATATGCCCCACACCCGGCAGCGCGACCACGGGAAACTCCAGGCCTTTGCTGACCTTCATGGTCATGATTTGTATGGCGTCTGCACTTGGGTTGTAGTCGCCTGCGCGTTTGCGCACATTGAAGGGCAGTTTGCGTTGGTGCAATGCGTCTGCGCAGGTGTCCATCGTTTTCCAGTCGGCGCACAAGATGGCCATGTCGCCCCAAGCAAAACCCTCTTTGTGGGCGGTGCTTAGGTGGTCTGCAATGACATAGGCCTCTGCACGCAGGCTGGGCAGTTTGATGATGATGGGCGCTTGGCCGTCGCGGCCACAGCTGATGGGTTTTAGCAGCGGTATGCCGTCGTCGTCTTTGTCGTCTGTAGTCAGCAGGTCGGCGGCAACCAGGCTGGCGATTTGCAAGATTTGCCTGGTGTTGCGGTAGTTGATTTTTAAGATGGTGGTGCGGCCTGCGGCTTGAATGCCCACGCTTTTGAAGCTGAAGTTCTTTTTGCGGCTGCGCTCGTAGATGCTTTGCGCGTCGTCGTACAGCACCAGCAGGCTGTTGGTGGTGGGGTCCACTATTTGGGTGACGAGTTTTAGCCACTCGGGTTTGAAGTCGTGCCCTTCGTCTATCAGCACCGCTTGGTATTGGCCGCTGGGGATTTGATTGCGGTCAATACCGTGAATGACGCGCAGGATCAGCTCTTCTGCATATTGGTCACTGGTTAATCCACTGCCGGGCAGCGCTTGCCCGAACGCCACCAACTGGTCACGGCACCATTTGTGAAAGTGCCGGGCGTGTACTTTGGCACCCAGGCCTTTGCTGCGCATGGTTGAATCAAGCGTCACACCCAGCGGTTCGTTGAAGCACAGAATCAAAATCGGTTTGCTGCTGGCGGTACTGGCTTTGGCCAGGTATTCAGCACGGTAGCCCAAGATCATGGTTTTGCCTGAGCCTGCTACGCCGTGAATCACGCGGTGGCCATCACCCAGTGACCTTGCCAGTTGCTCTTGCTGCAAGTCCATCACGCGCATGATGCTGGGCAGCTCGGCGTCTAGCGCGGCATCGTCAAACAGTGCATTTTGTGTTTGAACGCGCACTTGGGGGAACATGATCCAGCGAACGCGGTCAAGCTGCGGCAGGCTGATAGCGCCGCGCATACCGAAGGGGAACATATCCCACAAGCGGCTTTGCAGTTCTTCAGCGCCTACTGCCTCCAGCATTTCGTCCTGGCACACCACGCGGTGCGGCTCAATGGCGTTGTGCAGCTCGGCGGCGTCAAACTGTTTGCGGGCGATGTTGGTAAACACCACGCCATAGCTCCACGGGAAGGCCAGCTTGCCTGCGTGTGCGCCATCGGCTTGCACAAGTTGCGCATCGCGCTCGAGTGCATTGACAACCTGATGGGCGTACTGGCGGGCTTGTTCCAGTGGGTTGATAACTGTTTTGGGGCCGTTATGGCCCAAGATTTCCCAGTTTTGCTTGTCAGCCTGAAAGATGGTGCCGAGCTTCCAGTCTTTGACTTCCAGCACCAAAATGCCGCGCCGCGGGTGCATCACACAAAAGTCTGGATGGCAATTGCGCGGCCCCATGGGTACGTTGTACCAAAGCAGATAGTCGTCATCCAGCTTTTGCTCAAGCCGCTCGGCCAGGCGGCGCTCGCCAGTCGTATCGAATGAGCAACCGCCAATTGAAGGAATAAGAGTCGCCATCTAAAGGCCGATACCCGTAAGTTTGTGTGAGTTCATCATGCCGTAGAACCCATAGACAGGTCTACGGAAATATTCACATTTATGGGTGCAGTCGCTGGTTTACCGCGCTGTGGCGGTCATTTCAGATATTTCAATGTACTTTTAATTTGGTTTTAGTCGAAAGAAGGCTGTTTTCAGGCATCAAATTGGCCTCCATGCCAATGAACATATGCGCGAGCAGCTATAAATTGAGTAGCGACGTCCATGTGGCCTGCCGGTGCGCTAACGTGCGGCGAAGCATCAGCGACCTGCTGGCACGTGGCGTACTGTGCAGGCTGGGAGTCTGGATGGTCAAGTTGCTTCCAGTGCGCACTACCGTGTACACTAAAACCATGCGAAACATCACTTTATCAGCCGCCGACGAGCTTATCGACCAGGCCCGTGACAAAGCACGCGCCCAGGGCGTGACGCTGAACGACGAGTTTCGTAAATGGCTAGCCAGCTATGTGCAGGCCGCCGACGGGCAAGCCGCTGTCAACCGCTTTCGCAGCGTGATGCAGGCGCTGCCCACAGCGGACGCTGGCCGCACATTTACCCGCGACGAGATGAATGAGCGCTAAAAGGTGACTGCTGAAGGCACGGTGTTTTTAGACACCAACATTTTTGTTTACGCCTTTCTGGCCAACGAGCCGCGCAAACGTGCCAAGGCGGTTGAGCTGATAGAGGCTTGCCTGGGCTCGGGGCGGGGCTGCATCAGTTACCAGGTGGTGCAAGAGTTTGCCAATGTGGCGCGTAAAAAATTTGCAAGCACCTTAAGCGCCAGCGACTGCAAGGCTTTCATTGACGCAGCCATGCAGCCGCTGAACCGGGTCGCCAGCAGCACCAGCCTCATCCACACCGCGCTGGACTTGCAGGACGAGCTGCGCTACAGCTTTTATGACTGCGTGATGGTTGCAGCCGCTTTGCAGTCTGGTGCTGACACGCTATACACCGAGGATTTGCAGCACTGGAAGGACGGGAAATTGGTGCGCGGTACCTTACGCATCGTTAACCCGTTTTTGGACGTGGCGAACGAGGTTTGAGAGGTCTCTGACCTTCAGAAGTGATCTTGAGCTGATTCTAGGCTGATTTTGGGTCGATTTCGGCGCTTTTAGGGTATGTTTTAGGCCTCTAGCCCAATAGATTCGGGCGCAAGCAGCTACTATTTTTGTAGCGCCTTCGATTTGGCCTGCGCCGCCTTTGGCTGCCGCAAACTTTGCGTGGCATCTGCCGTGCGGGCCACGGCTGACAGCAGCGAGCGCAGCCAGGCGTGGCTTTGGGAGTGCTGGGTGCGGTTGTGCCACAGCTGGTAAAAGCGCATGGTGGGGAAGTCAATCGGCGCGGCCAATGTCGTGAGTGGCAACTGGCGTGCGTAGTGCTCGGCAAAGTGGCGGCTGGTGGTGAAGATCAAGTCGGTGCCCGGCAGCAAACTGGGGGCCATGCTGTAGTAGGGCACGGTCACGGTGGGCTCGCGGTGCAGGCGCAGGGCGGCCATGTGCGACTCGACCAGGCCGCGCTGCATGACGCTGTTCTTCAGTGGCACGATGTGGGCGCCCTGCAGATAATCGGTGACGGTTAACTGGCCACCCGCGCAGCGGTGATCTTTGCTAACGAGGCAGACCACTTCGTCCTCCAAAAGAATAGCCATGCGCAGGTGCTCGGGTGGCTGTGGCCAGTTGCCAATCACGATGTCCAGCTCGCCGTTGGCTAGAGCCGCTTCGTAGTCGTAGTCATGACCCAGGGGCTGCAGCAGCAGCCGGGCCTTGGGCGCTGTTATGCGCAGGTAGCTGACCAGGCTGGCCATCAGCGGTGGGGCCAGGTAGTCGGGCGTGCCAACGCGGAAGGTCAGCTTGGTGGTGGCAGGGTCAAACTCGGCGGCGGGGGCCAGCAGGCTTTCAATCTCGCCCAGCACAATGCGCACAGATGCTTCAAGCTGCAAGGCACGCTCGGTCGGCACCATGCGCTGCTTGTCTTTGACGAGCAGCGGGTCGCCCAGAATGTCTCTCAACCTTTTCAATGCGGCGGACACGGCAGGCTGCGACTGGTCCAGCCGGGCAGCGGCACGCGACACACTGCGCTCGGCCATCAGCATGCTGAAGACGCGCAGGAGGTAGGTGTCAAAGGGGTCGCTGGCTCTGCTCATGGTGTGGCTGTGCTGGTTGCACGGTTTTGGTGCTGGCAAGTTTATTATCTGGTAGCTGGCTTATGGCCGGTATAAGCTGCAAGCGATTGGCATGCCAGCCAGCGCGCCGTACATTGAAGCATCCACTTTTTGTCAGGAGCACGCCACCATGAAAACCCCAAGCACTTGCCTAGCACACCCTTCCCGTCGTACTGCCCTGCAATGGGCCGCAGCGGGCGCTGCCGCTTTGGCCCTGCCCGCCTATGCCAACTGGCCTGACAAGGCCATCAAGATCGTGGTGACCTTTCCGCCCGGTGGCTCAAGTGACGTGGTGGCGCGGCTGATGGCCGAGCAGCTCACCAAAAAGCTGGGCCAGAGTGTGGTGGTAGACAACAAGCCCGGTGCGGGCGGCACGATTGGCGGGGCCTTTGTGGCCCAGGCCGCGCCTGATGGCTACACCTTCATGCTGTCAAACACCACGCCAATAGCGCTTGGGCCTTTCACGCTTGAAAAGCTGCCCTACGACCCGATTGAGGCCTTCACACACGTCAGTTATTTGGGCTCAGCCCCGCTGGTCATCATGGCCAACCCCAAAGCCAGCATGACCAGCGTGGCAGACATTGAGGCCGCCGCCCGCAAATCAGGCCGGGTCGATTTTGGCTCCGGCGGGCCAGGTTCGATTGGCCACATCCACGGTG
>JANOWR010000141.1:0-35272 GCA_031417995.1 Polaromonas sp.
ATTGGCAAAAAATAGCAACTAGTTGGCGCTTGTCATCCCGGCCTTGAGCCGGGATCCATATCCATTGTGGTGCTTGCAAGGGTGTGGTTTCATGGATTGCGGGTCAAGCCCGCAATGACATGCTGAGGAACTGCGTAGTTCCAAAAAATTGCAGACTTGTTTTTTTACCCGGCATCGCCATTTGCAAACAAGTAGTTTGTACAAGCAAAGGCAAATCATGCTGAAAAATTCATGGCGTTTCATTTTTGCCAGTCTGGCGCTGGCGGTTGCGGCCTTGATGGTCAACGCCCCAGTCTTGGCACAGGCCGAGCCGACCATCAACCAGATTTACGAAGCCGCGCAGTCTGGCAAGCTTGACCAGGCCCAGACGATGGTGCAGCAGGTTTTGATTGCCCACCCCAACAGCGCCAAGGCGCATTACGTGCAGGCCGAATTGTTTGCCCGCCAGGGCTTGGCCAGCCGAGGTCGTGAGGCTCTGGTCATGGCCGACAAGCTGGCCCCCGGCCTGCCATTTGCCAAGCCAGAGGCCGTGCAGGCCCTGCGTACGCAACTGGCATCCAGGTCTGAACCTTCTGCCGCACCAGCCAAACAAAGCTTTGGCATGGACACGCCAGCCACCGCGACGTCAACTTTCTCACCCGGCTTGCTGTTGTTGCTGGGCGCAGGTGTGGTCGGCGTGGTGGTGTGGCTGATTCGCCGCAAGCCAGCGCCTCCCGTCACTTTCAACTCGCCAGCCAGCATGGCGACGGGCACAGGTATCGGTAGCGGCTTGAACGGCCCGCAAACCTTTGGTGCGGCCTCAGCCCCTGCCTATGGTCAGCCCGGCTACAGCCAGCCTGGCCTGCCAGCGTACAGCCAGCAACCTGCAGGCACGGGCATGGGTGGCCGCGTCATGGGTGGCCTGGCGACTGGCCTGGCGGTTGGCGCAGGCGTGATGGCTGCGCAAGCCATTGGCAAAAATTTAATGGACCATGACGAGCACAACGCCAACCCGGCAGCCAACAACAACGCGGGCAACAACTTTCAGCCTTTGCCCGGCAACAACGACCTGGGCGGCCAGAACTTTGGCGTGAACGACAGCACCTCGTGGGACGACGCAGGCGGCAGCGAAGCGGGTGGCGGCGGCGATTGGGACAGTTGAAGCACACTGGCAGGTCGTGAAAGGCTAAAACGGCCTGTTTTTGCTTATTTTGGATGTGTTTTTGGTCTGTAGCCCAGCAAATTCGGGCGCAAGCAGCTATTTAATTCATAGCAATTAAAATCTGTTAAACCTTTTCGCATTCACGCGTGCGGTTGCAAGCCCAAGCGATGTTGGCTTACAACCGCTTCGCAGATTGGCTTACTGGCGCTGACAGAGCGCGGTTTCACTATCAGTTCACCTAACTCTTTGTGGATTGATCATGGCCCTTCATGCCTCTACAACTGCCAGAACGTCATTGTTTACTGGCGCTATACCTAATGGTGATGCTTCAGGCACATCCAGTGCCGTGTCGTGGGGCGCGATCTTTGCTGGCGCGATTGCTGCCGCAGCTTTGTCGCTGATCTTGCTGATTCTGGGCACCGGGCTTGGCCTGTCTGCCGTTTCGCCCTGGGCGCCCAACGGCATCAGCGCCGGCACTTTTGGTGTGTCGGCCATCGCATGGATCACCGTTACCCAATTGCTGGCTTCCGGTATGGGCGGCTATCTGGCGGGTCGCTTGCGAGCCAAATGGGTGTCGGTGCATAACGACGAGGTGTATTTTCGTGACACCGCACATGGCTTTTTGGCCTGGGCTGTGGCTTCGCTGATCACGGCGGCGGTGCTGGCTTCAGCCACGGGTGCCATTGTTGGTGGCGGCGTGCAGGCGGGCGCGGCGGTGGCGGGTAGCGCTGTGACGGGCGCTGCAGGCGCTGCCGTGGTGGGGGCAACCGCGCCTGACAAATCAGGCGCCTCAGCCGGCGATGCAGGCAACTACTTTATTGATTCACTGTTTCGCAAAGACACGGCTTCTGCGTCGTCAGGCAGCCCGACGACGCTTGCCAGCTCAGATTCATCTGCCGCCGCATCTGCCGCTGAAGTCAGCAGGATTTTGCTCAACAGTGTTCGCACGGGTGCACTGCCGCCAGAAGATATTCGTTACGTTGGCCAGGTCGTGGCACAACGCACGGGCCTTAGCCAGGCCGATGCTGAAAAACGGGTTATCGACACCTTTACCCGTCTGCAAACCAGGTTGCGTGACGCCGAGACTGCCACCCGTGAAGCGGCTGACAAAGCGCGCAAGGCATCTGCCTATGCGGCACTGTGGGTATTTATTTCATTGTTGATCGGCGCGTTTGTTGCCAGCCTGGCAGCCACATTTGGTGGCCGTCAGCGTGACGTGCGAATGCATTTTCAACCCAACCTGTAAAGGACAAAACCATGCGTTCCCTGATGTTGCTTTTTTTGGGCATTCCCATTCCCATCATTATTTTGATCGCACTGTTCGTGCACTGAGCTTTTCTCACCCCCAACTTCACCAACCCTAACCAACACATAGCCCAAGGACTTTCAACATGTTGACCAAAAGCATTCCTGCTACTGCACCCAAAGAAGCGACCGCACTGCTCCGTGCTGACCACAAACTGGTCAGTGAGCTGTTTGCAGAATATGAAACCGCACGGACAGCAACTCAAAAAATGCAGCTGGTGTCCCGTATTTGTGCAGAGCTGAGTGTGCATGCGCAGGTTGAAGAAGAAATTTTCTACCCTGCTGTCAAAGCTGCCTTGAAAGACAAAGAACTCGTACCCGAGGCCACCGTTGAGCATGCCACGTTAAAAGATTTGATCGCTCAAATTGAAAACGTCCAGCCAGATGGTGAAATGTTCGACGCCAAAGTCCAGGTGCTTTCTGAATACGTGAAGCACCACGTCAAGGAAGAACAAAATGAGATGTTTCCCCAGGCCAGGGCAACCAATCTGGACATGGTTGAACTGGGTGCCCAGCTTGCATCGCGCAAAGAAGAGTTGATGGCGATGCGCGCTTAAGCGCGATCGTGTGCTCACACGCTGGTAACCGTTGGGGCTACATGCCCTAATGGTTTATGACGACCAGCGTGCGCCTGTGGCTTTGACGATTGTGCGGACAAAATTGGGCAAAGCCATCGCCGCCTGATGTGTGTGACCGTTGTAGTGTTGCAACCGGCTCAGGCCGCGGTGCCTGATGGCGCTATCGGCTTTGGCACGGTTCAGTTCAGCCGGGTCTACCGACTGTGATGCGCAGGCCATCATCCACTGCCCGCCCGACAGCGGAATCGACACCATGTAAGGCCGGACCACGCTGAAGGCCTGCGCCAAATGTTCAAGCGTGGTGACGACCCTTTCAGGCTGCGCAAACGGCGAGGCGATGTGCATGCTGAGCAAGCCGCCAGGCTTCAAACGTGCAGCGCAATGTCTGTAAAACCCGGGTGTATACAGTGGCTGCGATGGCCCGCCGGGGTCTGTCAGGTCCAGAATAATCAGGTCGTAAAAGTCCAGACTGTCTTGCATGTATTGCAGACCGTCGGCCACCAAAATCTCCAGGCGAGGGTCGCCGCCGTCCACATCCATCACGCCGTGGTTAACACCACGCAAATAGCTGCGGGACACGTCTACCACCGCCTGGTCAATTTCTACCAGCCTGACGCTTTGAATGGTGTTGTGCTTGAGCAGCTCTTCAGCAGAGCCACCATCACCCCCACCGATGATCAGTGCTGAATGCGGCAGAGCATGCGCGCAAGCAGGGACATGCACCAGGTTTTCGTGGTAGAAAAACTCGTCTTTTTCACTGGCCATGAAGGAGCCATCAATCCGCAGCAAATTACCAAAGTGGCGGGTGCTGTGCACTTCAATGCTTTGGTGGTTGCTATGACGCCAGCTCAGCAACTGGCTGGAATGTATCGAGTAGCTGTAGCCTTCACTCAGTGTCTCTGACAGCCATCCGCTTTGGCCCAAGGGTTCGATATCAGTCAAGTCGTAGTCCCCTGGGTGCCTGCAAAAAGTTTTCTTGTGCAGGCCTGAAGTGCGTTTTCAATGACGTATACAGCTTCAAGGCCTTTTGGGTGTTGTCTTCCATGTAGTTGCAGACATACACATCGACAGTGACAAATTTTTCCTCAGGCCAGGTGTGAATGGCCAGGTGCGACTCTGCCAGCAGCACCGTGCCAGTCACGCCTTGTGGTTCAAACTGGTAAAAGACATCGCCCACGACGTGCAGGCCTGATTCATTTGTGGCATCCAGGCACAGCAGACGCAGGGTGTTGGCGCTGTTCAGGGCGGGCAATGAAAAGTCACAGCCATACCATTCGCACAACAGATGTGTGCCCTGAGCTGCCTGTGTGGGCAGTGTGGGCAGTGTGGGCGGCCGCAAAGTATGGATAAGCTGATTCATCACACCAGCGCCATCTGGTGGCGTGCCGCATCTTTTATCAGCAGGCGAAGTGCCAGCTCTTCGGGCAACAGCGAATAAGTACGCACATGGCGATTGCAGATAAACCAGATTTCGTCGCGGTCGTTGCTGAGCACAAAATACGCGTCACTGGTCTCCGACGGGTTGTACAAACCGAGGGCCCGGTAGGCGTGGCTGGCAGAAAATCCGCTGTCCAGCGGAAACGGTTTGGGCCCGTTTTCCAGCTCTTCAATTCGCACGTACAAACCCGATTCAAGTGAAGTCATAAGCACCGCAACAGTTGGTGTTGATCAATAGCAGCAAATACTATGGCGGCGGACAACACGGTGGGCTGTGCTGCAAGCTCAATATCGGGTAGGACGACGGCCTATCTGTGCGCGGCATGGTCAAAATTGTTGAAAATACCTGTTTTCGAGCATTTTTTAATATACTTTTGGCCTGTACCCCAATTGATTCGGGCGCAAGCAGCTATTAAATAAATAGCAACTTGGTTTTTTTGGCACACCACCTGGCTTCCCTACAATCGAAGCAATTTCTAAGAAGGCCCGTAATGAGCATCAAAAGCGACAAATGGATACGCCGCATGGCAGAGACAACCGGCATGATCGAGCCGTTTGAGCCTGGCCAGATTCGGCAAGCCGACGGTAAAAAAATCATCAGCTACGGCACCAGCAGCTACGGCTACGACATCCGCTGCGCACCCGAGTTCAAGGTGTTTACCAACATCCACAGCACGGTGGTTGACCCGAAAAATTTTGACGAAAAAAGTTTTGTTGATTTTTCGGGCGACAGCTGCATCATTCCGCCCAACAGCTTTGCGCTGGCCCGCACGCTGGAGTACTTTCGCATCCCGCGCAACGTGCTCACCATCTGCCTGGGCAAAAGCACCTACGCACGCTGCGGCATCATCGTCAACGTGACGCCGTTTGAGCCCGAATGGGAAGGCTACGTGACGCTGGAGTTTTCAAACACCACGCCGCTACCCGCCAAAATCTATGCAGGAGAAGGCTGCGCGCAGGTGCTGTTTTTTGAGAGCGACAAAGACGACGTGTGCGAGGTGTCTTACAAAGACCGGGGCGGCAAGTACCAGGGGCAGGTAGGGGTGACGTTGCCGAAGGCTTGACAATACCTTTTGAAATATGTCGAAAAGGAAAATCACATGCTGACCAGGATTGCGATCAAAGGGTTTAAAAACCTAGTTGATACAGAAGTTCGTTTTGGCGCATTTACTTGTATTGCAGGTATCAATGGCGCGGGCAAATCTAACTTATTCGACGCAATAGCCTTTGTAAGTGATTTGGCGAGCCACACCATCGTTGAAGCGGCATCTAGAGTTCGCAGTCTTGACGGCAATTCAAATAATTCAATCTCCTCACTTTTTGCGCGGCGTGGTGGTAAGGGCTGGAGGGACATTGAACTGAGTTTAGATTTCATAGTTCCTAAAGTCGTATTCGACGATTTCAGCAGGAAAGCGGTACCGAGCGCAACATTCCTGACTTACAAGATAGTTTTGCGATACGTCGAGAACGGAGATGGAGGAGAAAGAATTGAGCTTTTAGAAGAAGAATTGACATACATTTTGAAAGGCGATGCCAAGAAGAGAATCGGTTTTCCCGTCGGAAAGTCTTTTTTGGAGTCAATCCTCGGCGGTAACAAGCGATCCGACTTCATATCTACCCAAAGCGCTGAGCAAGGTAAAAAAGTCATTTTTTTACATCAGGATCAAGCCAAAGGTTCGCCTTCGAGAATTCCTGCGAGCACAACCCCACGAACTGTTCTTAGTACAGTCAATACGGATGATCGGCCAACAGCATTAGCTGCTCGCCGAGAAATGCAATCTTGGGCTCAACTTCAGCTTGAACCATCCAAGCTCAGGATGCCCGATAACTTTAATTCGGATGATAAGTTGTCATCAAACGGAGAGCATCTGCCGTCGGCACTATTGAGGATAGATAACTTCGACAGAGTGTCAAATATCCTAGCCAAGCTTCTTCCGAATGTTGACAGTCTTAGAGTTGATGTTGATGAGGCTCGCCGATCCAGGACTTTGTATCTCGCGCATCGCAACGGTGAAGAGCATCCTGCTAGATCACTTTCTGACGGAACGCTGCGATTCCTTGCTCTAGCTGTTCTGGCTTGTGACCCCTTGGCTGGTGGTGTCATTTGTATGGAGGAGCCTGAAAACGGTATTCATCCAGCTCGAATTCCAGCAATTGTTGAGCTTCTTAAGAGCATCGTGGTGGATGTTGAAGATGAGGTTAATGAAGACAATCCTCTGCGACAAATAATTATTAATACCCATTCGCCGATTGTTATTCGAAACTTAAATATTGAAGACCTAGTCTTGGCAACGCCCGTCAGATTGGGCTTAACCAGCGTCACTACTTTTTCATCTATCCGTAAAACTTGGCGCGATCAAATTGATCAACAAGGGCTCAAAACTCCTCCTGTGACAAAAGAAAGTCTGATTGACTATCTTGAAAACATTAAGGCAGAGAAAAATTACGATGCAGCTGATAGCACTCAAAATTCTGTGGCGCAGTGGGCTCAAAATGATTTCGATTTTTAATTCATGAAAGTACTCACTATTACTCTTCTAACGGACGGGTCATCAGATCGAGCATTGATCCCGATCGTCGAATGGCTAGTAACCCAAAAACTTAGTGAGCATCCATTTCAGGTGCAAATCGCAGAGGCACTTCCCAAGCATGGAGAGGGATTGAAAAATCGTATTTTGTATGCACTGACACATTACTCATGCGATATATTGATTATTCATCGTGATGCTGAGGGCGAGACTTGGCATCTTCGTGTCGATGAAATAAAGCAAGCCCTATCCACCATGGCCTTAGAAAAAATCCAAACTGTTGCTGTAGTTCCAGTTCGTATGACTGAAGCATGGCTTTTATTTGACGAGTTGGCTATTCGCAGGGCTGCTAGCAATCCAATAGGCAAAAATGCCATCAAGTTAAGCAGTCTAAAAAAATGGGAGAAAGAAATTGATCCTAAGCAGCTTCTTTTAACCGCATTGCGTGATGCAAGTGAGTTGTCTGGGCGGCGGTTAGCTAAGTTCAATGCTTATGAAGCAAAGAATCGCGTTGCCTATCTAATTCGCGATTTTTCAGTTTTAAATCAACTGGAATCTTTTAGTAATTTCAAAGAAAACCTCGAATCTGCTCTTGACTCAGCAATATCGTGAGCTACAAAAACTTTCAAAAATATTCACTCTCCCGCTGATGCCGAACCGCCAATACCAGCGCGACTTCGTCGTCAACAATTTCAAACAGCGCCAAGTAGCCCGTATTTCCAAACTTGATCACAAGCTCTCGCAAAGCAAAGCTCGATAAATCCGCACTTTGAACTTTTCGGCAAGTGTGCGGGTGACGGGTCAAAATTTGAAGTGCGGACGTGATCGTTTTGAGGGCACGTTCCGCCATATCAGGGTCGATATCACATGCAAACGAATGCAGTCGTTCCAGGTCATCTTTGGCGCTTTGTGCGACGACCAGCGCGTAGCTCTTCATGCGTGGGTAATTTTTTTTGCTGCGGTTTTGGCGCGTTTCTTTTGCGCCGTGATGTCCTTCAGCCCTTTCATCACTTCGTCCATCGAGTAGGTACGCATTTCCCCGGCCTTGACCAGCTCTGACGACCGCACCGCCCGTGCATAAAACGCTTCGTCTTCCTTGCGCCAACTGGCTTGGCGTTTGGCGCTGTCTTCAATGAAGGTGGACAGCGATTCGCCGTCTTTGAGCACAGACTCAATCAAGGCGCGGGTTTCGGGGCTGACACGTACGGCGGGCAGGGTGGCTGTTTTCATGAATTGCTCTGCTGGTTTGATGTGATGCAAATGTAATGCAAAAAAAATCTAAGATCAATTTTTTGAAATCAATCCTTCGCCTGTACAAACCCGCTGCCCTCAAATTCGCGTAGCGCTTCGTTGCTGCTCAAAAACATCAGAAATTGCCGGGCGGCCGCGTTGTCGCTGGTCATGGCTGCGCTGTACGCTGTCGACAGACCGTGCGGCGCTGGCAGCGGGCCTGCGTAGCTGATGCCTTGGTGTTGCTTTATTTCGCTTGATTGGCTGATGCCCAAGGCGTAAAGCCCTTTGGCGACGCCTGCAATCACGTCCACGCCAAAAGGCAATACCGTGATCCTGCTTTTGAGCTGTTCACCCAGGCCAAGCGCAGCGATGACTTTGGCAAAGTGCGTGCCAGCGGTCGCACCGCGTGCTGGATCGCCGTAGGCCACGCTGGGTGCGGCGAGCAACGCTTGCCGCAGTGCGTCGCTGGTTGATAAATCGGGTATTGGCATGCCTTGTTTGACTGCGATGGCCACCACGACCCGCCCGATGCGGTGGGCGGGCACTGCGTTCAATCGACCTGCAGAACCCAGGGATGCCAGCGCGGCATCGCTAAGAATGACGACATCGGTTGCCGCGCCAGGCGGTGCCAGCAGCACCCGGCCAGTCAGTGCGCCTACCGTGTCATAGCTGGCGCGCAAGGTGTGGCCAGTGGCTTGGTAAAAAGCTGGAGCCAATGCCTCCACCGCATGTTTTGCAGCGCCCGCGGCAAACAGCCGCACCTCGTCTGCCGCAACTGGGGCGGTGAAATAAACCAGCAATACCGACAAATAGCAACGCAATATATTCATACCTAGAATCATCATACGGGCAATCAGCTTGCCAGTAATATTGGCAGCCAAACTGGCAATTTTCCACCGCAAGTTTGCAGCTAATCTGATACGCTAGAAACTTTAAAACCACTTATCGAAAGGCTCGCCATGGTCAAACCTATTCCCACCAGCGTCAATATGCAAGAGCAGCTGGTCAGTGACATCAAATCGGTGATATCTGAAGCCGAAGAAATGCTGGGTGCAACAGCCGACCAGGCGGGTGAAAAAATTGCAAACCTGCGCGCGCGTATCAAGGCCAGGCTAAGTGATGCCAGGATTCGCCTGGTCGATGCTGAAGAGGTGCTGGTTGCCAAAACCCGCGCGGCTGCGCAGGCCACCGATGATTTTGTGCATGAATCGCCATGGACTGCCGTGGGCATTGCTGCTGGCGTGGGCTTGCTGTTGGGTGTGCTGATTTCCCGGCGTTAAGTGAGCGATGTGGCTGACATCACGCCCACCACGCCAGCTTGCCTGCCATGCTGAACGCGCTTAAAAACATTGCCGGGACCTTGCTGGCAGCGCTGCAAACCCGGCTGGCTTTGCTGGGCAATGAACTGCAGGCGCAAAAGCTGATGCTGGCCCAGCAGCTGGCGTTCGGGCTGGCGATGGTTTTTTGCCTGGGCTTGGGTGTGCTGCTAGGTCTGGCGCTGTTAATGGCTGTGTGGTGGGAGCAGCGGGTGCTGATACTGGGCGCGTCAACGGCTGTATTTTTTGTACTTGCGCTGTGGTGTTACGCCGCGCTGCGCCGCACGCTAAGCCCGAATGAGGCCGTGTTTGGTGCCAGTATGGCCGCACTGGCGCAAGACCTGGAGCAGCTTCGCACAGCCGCCGGGCTGGATGCCAAACGCGATGCGGCAGATGAATAAACAATTGCTTGCGCTTCACCAGGAACGTGGGCGTTTGCTTGAACGCGTTGCCTACCAGCGTGCGATGCTCGTGATGCAGCTAGAGCCACTGCAAAAAACGTCAGACGTGGGCCACCGCATCATCACGATGGTGCAGGCGGGCTTTGCATTTTTACGTAGCCACCCCGTGGGGGTTGTTGCTGCAATGTCGGCGCTTGTACTGCTACGGCCCAGCGGCTCCTGGCGACTGCTGCGACGCAGCTTGATGCTCTGGCAAAGCTGGCGCAGGGTGCGTGCATGGCTTCCAGAGCCCCTTCGAGCAGCGCTGCACAAGCTGATTTTGCAACGCTATGTCAATCGATAGCGCTGCCATGTACTCCGTGCTGCTGTCGTAACGCCGTCCGTGCAGCCGCCAGGTCCCAACCTGCCCAGCCGCAACTTTTAAACAAGACGGGGCCATTGGCTTGTTGCAGGTTTTGGCTGACAACGTCATGCAGCGTCGCCATGTGCTGGAGGTCTAGCCCCGCCTGAAGCAGATCACCTGCCTCGTGCCTTGCATCCGGGGTGTCCAGCCAGATGCTGCCGTGCTGGGCAAAGTGCTGGCACAGATCAGGGCCCAGCTCAAGCATGTGGGGTGTAAAGGCACCCACCGCGCTGACAAACGCATCGCTTCGCGGCAGCGTGCTTAAAACAATACCGCTGGCGGGTGTGCAGACGACAGCCAACGGGCAGTCGGCCAGTGCTTTGTTGGCATCAGGCACCACGCGCGCCGTCAAGCCCATGGATCGCGCACGCAACGCCAGCGACTGTGCGCTTGCATTGCTGCGTGAAGCGATCACAACGTCCTTGACATGCAAGACTTTAGAAAACGCCTGCAGATGTGCTGTGCCTTGCACGCCTGCACCCACGATGAGCAAGGGTCCGCCGTTACGGGGCGCCAGGTGCATGGCCGCGAGTACTGACACAGCCGCCGTGCGCCGCGCCGTGACAGCTGGCCCGTCGAGTACCAGGCGGCGCTCGCCTGTTGCGACATCAAAGACGACGACATCCCCTTGAATCGTTGGTCTGCCAGCGTTGGCGTTGGCAGGCGTGAAGGTGATCAGTTTGGTCATGGCCACGCTGGTGTCAAGCGCTGGCATCACAAACAGACTGCCGCCACCTGCAAGCGCTTGCACCAGACGCGGCGGAACCTGGACCGTGCTGTCATTCAAAACAAGCGCGATTTCATCGACCAGCGCGCGCCAGGGCAGGCAGTCGGCAGTTTGGCTGGCATTGAGTACAAGCGTCATTGGCTTTTATCCTACATCCGCAATCGTCAAACACTGAAGTGTTTATTTTGAAAACATACATAGCATCAACTTAACCCGAAAAAACACGTGAGGAATTGCATCATGTTCTCAGACCACCTTCAGATCATCGACAATGCGCCAGCTAAAAAAATGTTTTTATTTGCTGCTGGCTTGGTGCTTGTTTGCCAACTAGTGGCGATGGTGTTGGTTGCTGAGGGGCAGGTTGAAAAGGCGCATGCCCGTGAAGCCAGCCAGGCCAGCTTTCAGGCCGCCATGGCATCGTGCATTGAAAACAGTCGGGGCATTGAGTTAAAAGACTGCACGCGTTTGATACCACCCGGTTCTGCTCAGGCAATTGC
This sequence comes from Polaromonas sp., assembly GCA_031417995.1. Taxonomy (GTDB): domain Bacteria; phylum Pseudomonadota; class Gammaproteobacteria; order Burkholderiales; family Burkholderiaceae_C; genus Polaromonas. The sequence continues at coordinate 11,567 of JANOWR010000141.1, forward strand.
AGGTCCATTGCCCGGTAAAGCAGGCTCAGGTGCGGGTATCGACTCTCAAGGCTTGGCGTTCGTTACCTTTGCCAATCGCTATTGATACCCACAGTCGTCTGCTGATGTCTAGCTAACCGTACCTGCGCCCAGCAAGATATCGCTTGGGGTTGTCAGCGCGCAAGCCACAGCTAGCCGCAGGCCGCGCACCATGTCATGCAGCGGCATGTTTGGCAGGCCCTGGTCGGGCAAATTCGGTACGTGAATAAAACCGCCAACGGCCTTGTGCTTGCCCCGCTTCTTGTCAAGCGCATGCATCAAACCGTAAAACACATGGTTGCAAACAAAAGTGCCTGCGGTTTGTGACACTTCCGCCGCCAACCCGGCACCCGTCAATGCATGCAGCATGGCTTTGATGGGCAAGGTGCTGAAGTAGGCCGCTGGGCCGCCCGGTACTGCTGGCACGTCAATGGGCTGGGCACCGGTGTTATCTGCAATGCGTGCGTCCTGAATATTGATGGCGACCCGCTCAAGTGACAAGGCATTGCGCCCAGCCGCTTGTCCCACACAAATCACCAGCGCGGGCTGGTACTGTTCAAGCAGTCTTAAAAGCGATTTTGTTGCGCTCATAAACGCGGTTGGCAGTTGCGCGGCCACCAGCGTGTGGCCAGCCACTGATTCACCGTGCAATGCCTGCACAGCCAGCCAGCTCGGGTTGTCGGTGTGGCCACCAAATGCATCAAAACCGGTCAGCAGGACGGTGGGGGCAAGGGTTTTGGGTACGCGGTGGGTCATGCGGGCATTGTGCAACGTTGCCAGTCAAGTAAAGTGGGCGTGTTGGCATGCGAAAGGGTCGAGCAGTGTTTTTTAAACTTATTTGTTGGCATCAAGACAAGGGGCAGCTATGAAATGGGAAGGCAATCGCGAATCCAGCAACGTAGAAGACCGGCGTGATGATGGCGGGGGTGGTGGTGGAGGCGGCGGATTGGGTGGCCTGCTCGGTGGCCGCAGCATCGGCATTGGCACCATTGTGGTGGCCCTGCTTGGGGGCTGGGCGTTTGGCATCAACCCATTGACGATTTTGAACCTGCTCAGTGGCGGCGCGCCACCAGCCCAAGTGCAGCAACAGCAGGGGCCTGCCCAACGTCCACCCGCAGACGACCGCATGGCCAAATTTGTCGGCACTGTGCTGGCAGACACCGAAGACGTGTGGAAAGACATTTTTGCCAAAGGTGGTGCAAGCTACAAAGAGCCGCGCCTGGTGCTGTTTAGAGGCCGCACCAGCACGGGCGGCTGTGGTTCAGGCGAGTCTGCGATGGGGCCGTTTTACTGCCCGGCAGACCAAAAGGTTTACATCGACCTGGCGTTTTATGAAACGCTGACCAAACGGCTGGGTGCCCCCGGCGACTTTGCGCAGGCGTATGTGATTGCCCATGAAGTCGGCCACCATGTACAAAACCTGCTGGGCATCAGTGGCAAGATGGACCAGATGCGCAGCCGGGTCAGCAAGACCGAGTTCAACGCGCTGAGCGTGCGGCTTGAATTGCAGGCCGATTGTTTTGCCGGCGTGTGGGCACACCATGCGCAAAACCAGCGGCAAATTTTGCAGCAGGGCGATGTGGAAGAAGCCATGAACGCGGCCGCCAAAATTGGCGACGATGCCTTGCAGCGCTCAAGTGGCGGCGCGGTGGTGCCCGAGAGCTTTACCCACGGCAGCAGCGCCCAGCGGCAAAAGTGGTTTGATGTGGGTTTAAAAAACGGCAGCGTGAAGGCGTGCGACACATTTTCTGCCAGAAATCTCTGAAAATAGCCAAAAAGGGTCTTTTTAGGCATCAAAATGGCTTGTAACCCAATAGATTCGGGCGCAAAAAGCTACTAAAATAATAGCGCCTGTGTTGTTTTGCGCAAGCTTCTGCACGCCAGCCTGGGCGCATGCCACGCCGGGCGAATCGCGTAATTCCGCCAATAGCCGCCAGCACAGCCCAAAATGCGACAATAGCAGGCTACATGACCTCTAATTTTTCCAATCTTTCGCTGGCGCCTCAACTGGCCCGTGCAGTAGCCGAAATGGGCTACGAAACCATGACCCCTATCCAGGAACAGGCCATTCCGGTCGTTCTGGAAGGCAAGGACGTGATGGGTGCGGCGCAAACCGGCACCGGTAAAACCGCTGCTTTTGCCTTGCCGCTTTTGCAGCGCATGATGAAGCACGAGAACACCTCTACGTCTCCTGCCCGTCACCCGGTGCGTGCACTGGTGCTGCTGCCCACACGCGAACTGGCTGTGCAGGTGGCTGAACAGGTAGAGCTGTACGCCAAGTACACCAACCTGCGGAGCGCCGTGGTGTTTGGCGGTATGGACATGAAGCCGCAAACGCTGGCGCTTAAAGCAGGTGTTGAAGTGCTGGTGGCCACACCCGGCCGCCTGCTGGACCACATTGAAGCCAAAAACGCAGTACTGAACCAGGTTGAATATGTGGTGCTCGATGAAGCTGACCGCATGCTTGACATTGGCTTTTTGCCTGATTTACAGCGCATTTTGAGCTACCTGCCCAAGCAGCGCATCACGCTGCTGTTTTCAGCAACTTTCTCGCCTGAAATCAAGCGCCTGGCATCCAGCTACCTGCAAGACCCGGTCACGATTGAAGTGGCAAGGTCTAACGCCACCGCATCGACGGTAGAGCAGCACTTTTACAGCGTGGGCGCAGACGACAAACGCCGCGCGTTGCACCAGATTTTAAAAACACGGGGCATCAAGCAGGCCTTTGTTTTTGTGAACAGCAAGCTGGGCTGCGCCCGTCTGGCCCGTTCGCTGGAGCGTGAAGGCCTTAAAACCACGGCCTTGCACGGCGACAAAAGCCAGGATGAGCGTTTAAAGGCACTGGATGCCTTTAAAAAAGGCGAGGTTGATTTGCTGGTCTGTACCGATGTGGCTGCGCGCGGATTGGACATCAAGGATGTGCCAGCGGTGTTTAACTTTGATGTGCCGTTTAATGCCGAAGACTACGTGCACCGCATTGGCCGTACCGGACGCGCAGGGGCTTCGGGCCTGGCGGTGAGCTTTGTGGCCAGCAGTGACCAGCGTCTGGTGACTGACATTGAAAAGCTCATCAAAACCAAAATCGAGCTGGAGGCCATGGAGTATGACGAAGACCAGCCCCGCATTCATGAGCAGGGCCGCATCAACGATGGCCGCCGCATGTACCGCGCCCCCGACAGCCAAGGCTCGCATGACGCACCTGATGCGCAAGACCAGCGTGCCAGCCGTGAGCGTCGTGAGCCGCGTGAACGCCGCGAACATACCCCGCACCGCCAGCCTGTAGCGCCACGGGACCCGTTTTTTGACCAGCCTTACGAAAGCACCGCAGCGCCTGATGCCCAGCCCGCCTGGGAGGCTGCTGCCAAGGCCAACCCGGCACGCGGCAGTGTGTCGGCCAACATCAAGCCGAAGAAAAAAGTCGCCGCGCTGTTCAAAATCAGCGGCTAGTTTTCCAGCGCCACCGTCAGCGCACACCTACGGTTGCTGTTGCCTGCGTCTGGTGGCACGTTTGACTTGGGTTTTTTAAGCTCAGGCGATGGTCTCAAGATTTGTCCAGCGCGTTTACCTTCCTCTTTGGCGGGCCATACAGCAATGGATAGACGCCGACGGTTTGCGTATGAGCGCCGCCATGTCGTTTTACGGCATTCTCAGCCTGGCGCCACTGCTGGTGCTGATGGTCGCCATACTGGGCTGGTGGCTGGACCGCACCTACATCGAAACCAGTCTGGTAAACCAGATCAGCAGCGTCATTGGCGAGCAAGGCGCGCTGGTCGTCAAGCAGGCCATTGCCAGTGCCCAGAAACCCTCTGAAGGCATCACTGCATCGCTGATTGCCCTTTTGCTGTTGCTGTCGGGTGCGACGGGCGTGTTTGCTGAACTGCAGGATGCCTTCGAACGGCTCTGGCGGCAGGGCAGCGGGTTGGCACCCGATCAAAAGTGGTGGTACAGCGCTACGCTGCGCTTGCGCGGCATTGCCTATATTTTGGCGTTTGGTTTTTTGTTGCTGGTGTCGCTGGTGGTGTCTACTGCGCTGGGTCTGGTGTCAAACTGGGTCGGCAGTTATTTGCCCATTGAAAAAGTCGCCTTCGTGGTTAACGAAGTCATCTCATTTATTTTTTGTGTTGGGCTGTTTGTGGCCCTGATGCGCATGAGTGCCGGGCCCAAGCCATCACTACGTTACCTGGTGATGGGCGCCGCCGCTGGCGCGGTGCTGTTTGCTGTTGGCAAGCATTTGATGGCGCTGTATTTGTCCACCGCTGCGGTGGTGTCTGCTTACGGCGCTGCGGGTTCGCTGGTGGTTATCTTGATGTGGATTTATTTCTCGTCAGCCGTGTTGCTGCTGTCGGCCAGCATGGCACGCGCCTGGTGTGACGAGGCGACCGCAAAAAACAGTCAGTCGTCTGGTTTTTGCTCTGCTTTGCAGCGTATTTGAATCAGCTCAAATTCGCCAGGCATTTGCCCTAGCCTGGCTGCTGTCAGGCAACCACCCCAAACGCAGCCTGTGTCCAGTGCCAGCGTGTTTTCATGCATGGCATGCCCTGCATTGAGGGTTGACCAATGACCGAAGGCAAGGGGTTGCTGGCGCGTCATGCGGCCGGGTACTTCAAACCAGCGCAGGTAGCCGTCTGGAGCGTCTGACAGACCGCCTTTGGTTCCAAATTCCATGGTGCCATCGGGCGCGCAAAAGCGCAGGCGTGTCAGCGCGTTCACCACCACGCGCCAGCGTTCAATGCCCCGCAAATCATCTGTCCACTGCTTGGGCTGGTTGCCAAACAGTGTGTTCAAAAAACTTTTGAAGTCTGGACCGCGCAATTGCCGTTCAACTTCGCCCGCCAGCGCCATCGTTTGTGCGGTGCGCCATTGCGGCAACACACCTGCATGCACCATCAGCCAGCCGTGTGCTTCAATCGCCATCGCACGGTGCCGCAGCCAGTCCATCAGCGTTTCGCAGTCGGGCGCTTTCAGTACCTGTTCAAGCGTGTCACTGCGGCCTGCCTTGCGCACGCCCTGCCATACCGCAAGCAAATGCAGGTCATGGTTACCCAGCAGGCACTGTGCGGCATCACCGAGCGCGCTCAGGTGGCGCAGCACCGCCAGCGAATCTGGTCCGCGATTGACCAGGTCACCCAGCAGGTAGAGGGTGTCCCGGCTGGGTGAAAAATCAATCGCCTGTAGCAAGCGCTGGAAAGGCGCATTGCAACCTTGCAGGTCGCCAATCAAGTAAAGTGACATGTGTTTATTTTGTACCGGAACGTATGGACTTTCTGCTGATTGCTTTTTTAACGCTGCTCAATGGTGTGTTTGCCATGTCGGAGATGGCGCTTTCGTCCAGCAGAAAGGCACGCCTGAGTGCCATGGCCGAGTCGGGCGACAAAGGGGCCGAAGCGGCGTTGAGCCTGCTGGGCAACCCTACGCAATTTTTGTCGTCGGTACAAGTGGGCATCACGTCCATTGGCATGCTCAACGGCATCATTGGTGAGGCTGCTTTCAGTGGTGGTCTGTCGGTGTGGATTCAAAGCTGGGGCGTGCCATTGCGCGCTGCCGACATTTCGGCGACGGCACTGGTGGTGGCCGTCATCACTTACATCACCATTGTGTTTGGCGAATTGGTGCCCAAACGCATTGGCCAGCTTTATCCGGAGACAGCGGCTCGCTTGGTGGCCAGGCCCATGATGTGGGTAGCCAGTGGTGCCAAGCCATTCGTCAGGCTGCTGTCGTTCAGCACGCAGGCTGTGCTGAAACTTTTGCGGATTGACAATTCGGCAGGCCGTGCAGTGACCGAGGAAGAAATTACCGCCAGTCTGGAGGAGGGCGTTGACGCAGGCCTGATTGAAGAACACGAGCATCAAATGGTGCAAAACGTGTTTTTGCTGGACGACCGTTTGCTGACGTCCCTGATGCTGCCGAGGTCAGACATTGAGTGGCTGGACGCCACCGACACCGTACCGGAAGCGATTCAAAAAGCCGGAGCCAGCGGGCATTCCTGGTATCCCGTGTGTCGCGGCAGCCTGGACGACGTGGTGGGCGTGGTCAAGTTGGCCACACTGCTGGCTGTTCGCACCAGCACAGCAAACCCGGCTGTCGAACGCCTGGCTGCGCACACCACGCCTGCTGTTTTCGTGCCAGAAACACTCACCGGCATGGAACTGCTGGAGCAGTTTCGGGCCCAATCAACCCGCATGGTTTTTGTGGTCGATGAGTACGGTGTTGTGCAAGGCCTGGTCACACCGCTGGATATGCTGGAGGCCATCACCGGCGAGTTGCAACCCGGTGCGCAGGTAGACGCCTGGGCTACCCAGCGCGACGACGGTAGCTGGTTAATTGATGGCGTCATGCCTGTGTCAGAACTCAAGGCGCGGCTGGACATCGAGGTGCTTCCTGAAGAAGACAAAGGCCGTTACAACACAGTAGCGGGCTTGCTTCAGAGCGTGTCGGGTCGCCTCTTGATGGCCACTGACAAGGTCGATTGCGCAGGTTGGCGTTTCGAGGTCATTGACCTGGACGGTAAACGGATCGACAAGGTGCTGGCCAGTTTTGTGGGTGAAGCACCTTGAACAACCAAACTGCATTTACAGCATGGGTCAAATATGGCCCAAAGCGCGCAGTATTTTTTCAGGCGTTACAGGCTGCGACCAGACTTGTGCGCTCAAGGGCCGCAGCGCATCATTAATCGCATTGACCACGGCACCCGGCGCACCCGCCGTACCTGCCTCTCCAGCACCTTTGGCGCCCAGCATGGAGCTGCGGGTCGGCGTTTCAATATGCGCAACCATGATGTCGGGCATTTCTCCGGCCATTGGCACCAGGTAGTCGGCCATGCTGCCGTTTCTCAAGAGGCCATCTTCGTCGTACAGGCACTCTTCAAACAGCGCGCCACCTATGCCCTGCACAATCGCACCGCGTATCTGTTCGTCTACCAGCATGGGGTTGATGACGCGGCCGCAGTCTTCAACCGCCCAGTGCTTGAGCAGTTTGACAAAACCGGTCTCAACGTCAACTTCGACGTATGACGCTTGCACGCCATTGGTAAAAATAAACGGGTAGTCGCGCTGTGCGTAGTGGCGTGTCACCATCAGCTCGGGCGTAAAGCCTGCGGGCAGGGTGTCTGGTCTGAAGTAAGCCACGCGGCCCAGCTCGGCAAACGGCAGCAATGCTTCGCCAGTCGCCGCATCGACGACATGGCCTTTGCTGAGTGTCAGTGTGTTGGCATCGCGGTTCAACATTGCCTGCGCCACCTTCAAAATATTGCTGCGCAGTGCCAGGCCTGCCTGCAACACTGCCTCGCCACCAATACCTGCGCCACGTGATGCCCAGGTGCCGCCGCCATAAGGCGTGGTTTGGGTGTCGCCGGTCACGATGCGGACCTGGCTCATGGGCACACCGACTGCATCCGCAGTGATCTGCGAAAAAATCGCTTCTGTGCCCTGACCTTGTTCGCCCACGCTGACCATTACCGTCACTGCCCCACTGGGCTCCAGCCTCGCCGTGGCACCGTCTTGCGCTGAAATGCGTGCGCCGCCCACACCGTAAAACGCTGCGCCTGGGTTGGTCAGCTCAATCAGCGTGGCAAAGCCGATGCCCCGGTAAATGCCCTGGGCACGCAGTGTGGTTTGCTCTGCCAGCAGGGCGGGGTAGTCCATCAGCGTTTCAATTTCTCTCAAACACGCTTCATGCGACAGCACTTCCAGCTTGATGCCCGATGCGCCCGTGGCCGGATAGCCGTCGTCTGGCATCACATTGCGTTTGCGCATTTCCAGTGGGTCCATGCCCAGTTTGGCTGCTGCCAGGTCAACCAGGCCTTCCGTCACTGCGCAAGCAACCGGATGGCCCACGCCCCGGTATTGGCAAGTAGGTGTTTTGTTTAAAAACACAACATTGAGCTTGGCCCTGTAGGCCTTGTGTTTGTAGGGGCCGCCCGTCAGGTTAACCACCTGGTTGCCTTCAATGCCACTGGTACGCGGGAACATCGAGTACGGGCCGATGCCGGTGATGTCGTCAATTTCAAAAGCCAGTATCGCGCCTTCTTTGGTGGCGGCTATGCGCCCCTTGATGTGGTGTTCACGCGCATGAATGTCGCTGGTGAATGACTCCAGTCTGTCGGCTACAAACTTGACAGGGCGCTTGAGCAAGATGGCAATCGCCACGGTGGCAAAATCATCCGGGTAGGCATGCACCTTGATGCCAAACGAGCCGCCCACGTCTTTGCAAATCACACGCACCGAGCTTTCGGGTAAATCAAACTGGCGGGCGTACAGGTCTTGCATCATGTGCGGTGCCTGCTGCGAATGGTAGACCGTCAATTCGCCAGATGCAGCGTTGTAGTCGGCAATCTGGCAGCGTGTTTCCAGCGTCACGCCGGTATGGCGGCCAAAGTCAAAGGTGGCTTCGGCTACCACGTCGGCACGTGCGAAGGCTTCGTCCACGCCGCCTGTGTCCAGCGTGCGGGTAAAGCACAGGTTGTCGCCAAGCTCGGGGTGAATGATGGGCGTATCAGGGTGCAGCGCCGTTTTCATGTCAATGGCGGCGGGCAAATCTTCCCACGTCACTTGCACATACTGCAAGGCGTCTTCAGCTTCGGCGCGCGTCTTGGCCACCACAGCCACCACGGGCTCACCCTGCCAGCAAGCGCGGTCCAATGCCATCGGGTACTGCGGGGCAGACTTGATACCTGCCAAGTGGCTGAGTGTGGCCACCCAGGGCTTGCAAATGGTGGCCAGGTCTTTGCCGTCGTACACCGCCAGCACACCCGGCATCATGCGGGCAAAGTCACGCTCGATGCTGGTGATGCGGCAATGCGCCACGGGCGAGCGCCAGAACACCACATGCGCCATGCGCGGCAGTTCCAGGTCGTCGACATATTGGCCACGGCCTTGGGCCAGGCGTTCAATGTTTGGCCTTGGGATAGATTGACCGATATGGCTGGCGTCTTGAAGTGGCGCGGCCAGAGGTGCGGCTACAGGTGAGGGGCGAGCTTCAGCTTCAACGTGTTTGAGAAAATAGCTTTCAGGTGCGTTCATGGTTGGGCTCCTTGGCCATCTTTCAGGCGCTCTGCCAGCACATCACAAATCGCATCTACGATTGCTTGGTAACCCGTGCAGCGACAGTAATTGCCAGAAATCCATTCGCGCACTTCTTCTCTGCTGGCATGTGGCCGCTGCTCAACCAGCTCATGCGCTGCCAGCAACATGCCTGATGTGCAAAACCCGCACTGCAGGGCATTGCGCTTGATGAACGCCGCCTGCAATGGCGCCAGCGCACCGCTGTCGCTCAGACCTTCCACCGTATTGACGCTGCGCCCATCGGCCTGCACGGCCAGCACCAGGCAGCCGCGCACAATTTGGCCATCAAGTTGTACGGTGCATGCGCCGCAGACGCCATGCTCGCAGCCCAGGTGCGAGCCTTTAAGCTCAGCACCATTGCGTAAAAAATCAATCAGATGGGTGCGGGCTTGTACCTCGCGTTCGATGCTTTGCCCATTCAGTGTGAAGCGAATGGTTTGGGTCTGCGGTAAATCGTGTGTGGTTTGCATCACGCGGGTTCTTTCTGCGTTGATGGGGTTGAAACAATCGTAGGGGAGGGCATCCAGCCCAGCAGGGCGCGCTTGAGCAGCACACCCGCCAGTTGGCGTTTGGCCGCTTCGCTGTGGGTCAGGTCAGGGATGGGCGACAGCTCGCTGCGCAGCACGTCAACGGCATTGCTGATTGCTGCCGCGTTCAATGTCACGCTCTCCAGTGCTTGCTCGGCCTGGCTTGACCGCATGGGTGTGCTCCCCACGCCAATCCACGCCAGCCGCACGCTTAAAAGGGTGTTGTCTGTAACTTTGGCAGTGGCAGCCAGCCCCACCACCGCATAGTCACCATGACGGCGTGCCAACTCGCTAAAAGACATTTTTTGATCCGCTGGAGCGGCAGGGATTTCACACGCAACGATGACTTCGTCAGGAGCCAGTTCGGTGGTGTACAGCCCGGTAAAAAAATCATCGGCAGCAATGCGCCGCTCGCCACGCAAGCTGCGCACCACAATCACGCCGCCAAGAGCCAACAGGCAGGCAGGCCATTCAGCAGCTGGGTCACCGTAGGCAATAGATCCACCAAAGGTGCCCAGGTTGCGAATGGCGCGGTGCGCAATATGGGGCGCTGCCGCAGTCAGCAGTGGCGTGTGTTTTGCAACCAGTGCGGAGGTCTCAATTTCAGTGTGCGTGACCATGGCACCGATGCGCAAGACCTGGCCTTCAAGGCTCAGACCTTTGAGTTCGCCGATAGCCTGCATATCTATCAGCAGCGCAGGTTCAGACAGGCGCATGTTGAGCGTAGCCAGCAAGGTTTGGCCGCCAGCCAGCAGTCGCGCTTCATCGCCATGCGCTGCCAACAAGGTGAGCACTTCATGGAGTTGGCGGGGACGCAAATAGGAAAAAGCAGGCGCTTTCATGGGACGGTCCTTGCAATCTTTTTTTGATGGATATGTATTGAACGAAGGCCGATCAGCGCAGCCAGTGTGCGCCCATCCACACCCCCATGCTGGTGGCTGCAACCCCCGCAAAAAACCACACCAGGCGGGTGAATTCGCTACCGCTTAAGAGGGCGTGGCTGGCTTCGTTCTGTGCTGCCGGGCTGACCACTGAGATGCTGGACGCTGCATCAGCAGGGGTGCTATCACCAGCCAAAACCGCTTTCAGATTGGCAAAAAACTTGTCTGCCAATTGCTTGGACGACGCATCAATCAAACGCCCTCCGATTTGCCCCAGCTTGCCCGCCACCGTCGCTTGCGCTGTGTAGTCAAGTTGTGTGTCGTTGCCGACGGTGGTCAGGGTGATCACAGAGCTGCCTTTTGCAAAACCTGCACTGCCGCCTGAACCCTCAAAATTCAGCGTGTAGCCCTGCATGGGGTGAATGTCGGTCATCTTGACCTTGCCCGCAAACCGGGCACGTACCGGGCCCATGCGCAGCAGCACACGGGCATGCATTTCTTCAGGTGATATTTGCTGGATTTCTTCGCAACCGGGAATGCACTGCCTCAAAATTTCCGGGTCATTGAGTGCCTGCCACACCTGCTGGGCAGATACGCGGAGGGTCACGCGGCCTTGAAGTTCCATGTCGGATACCTTGGTGGTTAAAGCATTTCAGGAGGTAAATTTTTCAATCAATTCGGGGTCGGGTTTTTCCGGATACCAGATTATTGACCAAGCGCTAAATTAGTGCCATCACTATTGACCAACTGTTCAATGTCATCCATCCGGAAAAACCCTGCCAAGACAGCCGCCGAGCCAGCACGCCGCCGGCTGACGCCTGCCGACAGGGAGCGCCAAATAGTGGAAGGGGCGGTGACGTTTTTTTCTGAACATGGACTCGATGGGCAATTGCGTGACCTGGCCAGGCAATTGGGTATCACTCATACGCTGCTGTACCACTACTTTCCCACCAAGCAGGCCTTGATAGAGCGCGTTTATACCGAGATATTTGAAGGCCGCTGGAAGCCCGAATGGGAAGTGCTGCTGGATGACAAAAAACTGGGTGTTGAAACCAAGCTGACCCTGTTTTACAGCGACTACGCCAAAGTCATTCTCCAGTCTGACTGGGTGCGGATTTTTGTTTTTTCTGGTCTGAGTGACCGCTACATCACTGACCGCTATTTTTCGCTTTTGAGGGAGAAGCTGTTCCCGCGCCTGGTGCGCGAGACACGCAAATACCGTGGCGTCGTCAGCCGCAGCAAACCCAGCGGGCGTGAGCTGGAGCTGCTTCTGGGGCTGCACGGCAACATTTTTTACATGGGTATCCGCCGCTGGATTTATGGCCAGGCGGTGCACGACATGCAAAGCGTGGTGATGGTTGATGATGTCGAAGATTACATTCACGACAAAGTGTTGGCCTACCTGCTTTCTGTTGGCCCGGTACTTGATCGCAAACCCACAAAAATGAAAGTTTGAGCATGGCCTTATCACTCAACCATTACTCGATTCGTACGACGGATCTGAAAGCCACCTGCGATTTTTATACCCAGGTATTGAGCTTGTCGTCTGGGCCCAGGCCGGACTTTCCCTTCCCCGGCATCTGGATGTACAACGGCAGCCATGACAACGTGGCCAACGCCGTGGTTCATATCATCGGCATTGACAAAAACGACCCGGAAGGTTTGAAAAAGTATCTGGGCGACCGTGACGAATCGTCATTACACGGTACCGGTGCTGTTGATCACATTGCTTTTTTTGCCACAGGGCTGGCTGACATGCTCACGCATCTTGAATCACTTGGCGTGCCTTGCCGCGAGCGCACCACGCCATCGATTGGCTTGCACCAGCTGTTTCTGGATGACCCGTGCGGCCTGGTGGTGGAACTGAATTACCCGGCGGCTGAAAAAGCAGCGCTGGATACCGCTCAGGTCAAGGGCTAAAAACAATGGCGCGCATCCTGGTCATCGGCGGTTCGTTGGGGGGGCTTTTGGCCGCCAGCATGTTGCGCCGCGCAGGCCATGACGTTCGCGTGCTTGAAAAAGCCAGCGCCTCACTTGATGGCCGTGGCGCAGGTATCGTGACCCACAAGCCCCTGATGACAGCCCTCGCACGCTGCGGCCTGACGGTTGACGCTTCGCTGGGGGTGGCGGTTAAAGAACGTGTGGTTTTAGGCAAAGAGGGTGCGGTGATTGCCCAGTCCGAGATGGCCCAGGTATTAACCTCGTGGAGCCGCCTTTACGCCATGTTGCGGTCGGCCTTTGACGCTTCGTTGTATCTGCAAGGTGCTGCTGTGTCGCAAGTCAGCCAAAGCAGCGCTGGTGTGACTGTGCAGTGCGAGGATGGCCGCCTGTTTGAAGCTGATCTGGCCATCGCCTCCGACGGTATTCGCTCTGCTGTTCGTGCCCAGTACCTGCCCGAGGTGCAGGCCCAGTATGCGGGCTACGTTGCATGGCGCGGCGTGTGTGACGAGTCTGTGCTGTCGCAGCGCACGCTGGGCAGTGTGTTTGACACCTTTGGGTTCGGCCTGCCGCCAGGCGAGCAACTGATTGGCTACCCGGTGGCGGGTGCTGGCAATGCGGTGGCTCGGGGCCAAAGGCGCTACAACTACGTCTGGTATCGGCCTGCCAATGATGCCGCGCTGAAAGAGCTGATGACCGATGCCGATGGCCATTACTTTCCCCAGGGCATCTCCCCCAATAAAGTGGCGTGGCAGCATGTGGCCAGTGCCCGGCAGGCCGCACGCGACTTGCTGGCGCCGCAGTTTGCCGAAATGCTGGAGAAAACTGCGCAGCCGTTTTTACAACCGATTTATGACTGTGCCAGCCCGCAAATGACTTTTGGCCGTGTTGCATTGATGGGTGACGCCGCTTTTGTGGCGCGCCCGCATGTGGGTATGGGCGTGACCAAGGCATCCGAAGACGCGGCTGCCCTGGTTGACTGCATTGCAAGGCATGGCGCTACGCCAGTTGCGCTGCAGGCCTTTGAGCAAATGCGCCTGGCACCATGCACTGCCGTTGTAGAGCGTGGCCGCATGCTGGGTGCTTACATGCAGGCACAAGCTAAAGGCAGTCAACATCTGGAGCGTGATGCACGTAACGTCATGCTGCAAACAGCGATTGATTTGTCTGGCGAGCATGCCGAAAGTGCAGCCAGGGCGTCCGAGTTTTCAGCGTAAATTTCCGAAGTTTTCAGCAATATCAACAGCAATATCAACAGGAGACAACCATGACCCTATCGACAACTTCCTTCAATGCCAGCCGCCGTTCCATCATCGTGGGCGGTGCCGCCGTTGCGGTAGCGCCAGCCTTGCTTAACGTGGCACGGGCGCAAGGCAACACCATCAAAATCGGCTTTCCCGTGCCACTCACGGGTGCTTTTTCTGCCGAAGCTCAAGACCAGGTGCGCGCTGCTGAAATCGCCATCAAGGAGTTCAATGATTCGGGTGGCTTTAATGGCATGAAAGCCGAGCTTCTGGTGCGCGATGACAAGCTCAACCCGGGTGAGGCGGCCACCCGCACGCTGGAGCTGATTGAAAAAGACAAGGTGAACTTTGTTGTCGGTTCCCTGTCGGCTGCCACGCAGTTGTCTATCAACGCCGTATGCCGCGATCGCAAAATTATTTTCAATTCGATCAGTCAGTCTGACGCCATCAATGAGGCCAAAGACTGGAGCCTGTACACGTTTCACGAGGCACTGAACCCGCACCTCACAGCGGGCGCGGTGGCGCGCTATGCCTTCCCCAAGTTCGGCAAAAAGATTGTGTACCTGACGGCTGACTACGCCTATGGCCATGAGATGGTGCGCGGCTTTCAGCGTGCTGGCCAGGCGCTGGGTGCGCAAACACTGGCAGACATTCGGCACCCGCTGGGCGCGGCTGATTACTCGGCCTTTTTGCCGCGCATACAGTCCCTCAAACCTGATGTTCTGGTGCTCTGCAACTTTGGCCGTGACCTGGTCAACTCAGCCAAGCAGGTGACAGACTTTGGCCTGAAAGCCAACACCAAAGTGATTGCCCCGGTGCTGCTGTACACGGCACGCCAGGCGGGCGGTGCAGACGCGTTTGAAGGCATTTTGGGTGGCACGTCGTACTACTGGGGCATGGAAGACAAAATCCCTGCTGCCAAAACCTTTAACGACAAGTTCCGCAAGGCCTACGGCGGCTCTGTGCCATCGGATTACGGCGCGCTGGGTTATGCCGGTGTGCGCAGCGTGCTGCAGGCGGTGCGTGATGCCAAGTCAACAGATTCCATCAAGGTCAGCATTGCACTGCGCCAGTTGCGCTACAACTGGTACAAGGGCGAGCAGTTCTACCGCAAGTGTGACCACCAGTCGATTCAGTCGGTGGTGATTGTCGAGTCCAAATCCAAGAACATGAAAGACAAATACGATGTCTTCAATGTCTTGTCAGTCGAGGCACCGGATGAGAAAAACCTGCGTACCTGCGACGAAATGGGTCACAAAGTCAGCACCTGATCACGCCTGCCCATCAATAACCCCCACCCACAACAAATCGCATGGCTGACCTCACTCTCGAATTGTTTGCGCTACAGCTCATGACAGGCATTGCGCTGGGAGCCATTTATGCGCTCCTGGCCATTGGCCTGTCATTGATTTTTGGCATGCTGACAGTGGTTAATTTTGCGCATGGCGCGTTCTTCATGGTGGGTGCGTTTTTTGGTGTGTATGCCATGGGACTGACGGGCAGCTTCTGGTTCAGTCTGGTGCTGGTACCCATTGCGACTGGCGCGCTGGGCCTGGTGTGCGAACGGTTTTTGGTGCGCCCCCTGTATGGGCGCGGCATCGACTATCCACTGCTGCTCACATTTGGCTTGTCGTATGTGCTGATTGAAGCCATGCGGATTATTTTTGGCATTGAGGGCTTGCCCTCGTCTACACCTGCGGAGCTTAAAGGCTCGGTCAATTTGGGGTTTGGGCATTTCCCGCTGTACCGCTTGTTCCTCATCGCGGCCACAGCTGTCATTGTGTTGGGCTTGTGGCTGTTCATTGAAAAAACGCGTTACGGACTCATCATTCGCGCAGGCTCGCGTGACCCTGAAATCGTCAAGGTGCTGGGCATCGATATTGCCAAAGTATGGCTGCTGGTGTTTGGCATTGGCACCGCCATTGCCGGGCTGTCGGGCGTGCTGGCTGCACCCACGCGCGCTGTTAATCCTGAAATGGGGATCCCGATCCTGGCTGAATCATTTGTGGTGACCGTGGTGGGCGGTATGGGGTCATTGCCCGGTGCGGTGATTGCTGGTTTGCTGGTGGGCATTGTGTTTGCCATGACTTCATTGTTTGCGCCTGAATACGCCGAGATGTCGATCTTCGTTTTGATGGCGGTGGTGCTGCTAATCCGGCCGCAAGGCTTTTTCGGCAAAGCCGGTTTGATGAGCTGACCATGAACGTTTTTATCAACAACGCGATTGAACGAATTCGCCAGCACCGCATGGCAGCGTCGCTGCTGTTTTTGCTGGTGTTTCCTTTTTTGATGCCCTACGAAACGCTGGCCATCAATATTTTGATTTTTGGTTTGTATGCCGTAGGCTTTAATTTGTTGTTTGGCTACACCGGCATGCTGTCGTTTGGCCATGCGGCCTTTTTGGGCGTGGGCAGTTATCTGGCGGGCATTGTGGTGGTGCATGCAGGCTGGCCCTGGTGGGCGGCCATTGGCGTGGGGGTTGTGTCATCGTGTTTTGCAGGTTTGGTGATTGGCTACCTGGCCATTCGTACGCGGGGCATTTACTTTTCAATGGTCACGCTGGCGCTGGCGCAAATTGTGTACTACGGGTTTTACAAAGCCGAACGCTGGACGGGCGGTGAAAACGGCTTGCGTGGTGTGCGGGTAGAGGCTATTACGTTGCCCGGCATCAGCATTGATTTCTTGAATCCGCTTAATAAATACTATGTGATTTTGGTGTTTGTGGCACTGGCTTTGTGGTTTGTGTCGCGCCTGCTGGACTCACCCTTTGGCGCAGTGATTGAAGCGATTCGTGAAAACGAAAAACGTGCTGCTGCTTGCGGCTACGACGTGGCGCGCAGCAAGCTGCTGGTGTTTGTGTTGTCTGCGGGTATTTGTGGTCTGGCGGGGGCGCTGCGGGCCTTGCATTTGTCCATCGTGCCGATTGATTCGCTGCATTACCTGCAATCAGGCCAGGCCGTCATGATGTGTCTGCTGGGCGGTATGGGTACATTTTTGGGGCCATTTATTGGTGCGGCCGTGTTTTTGTATCTTGAGGATGTGGTGACCAACGTCACGCGCTACTGGATGGGTGTGGTTGGCATTATCTTCATGGTGTTTGTGCTGTTTTTCCCCAAGGGCGTGTGGGGTACGGCGCTGGACTGGGTGGGGCGCTGGCAACGCAAGGTCAATACCAATGCGGCAAAGGATTCGTCATGAGCGCACTGCCCACGCCCATTCTTGAAGTGCAATCGGTGTCGCGTTACTTCGGTAAATTTCAGGCGCTGCACAACATCACCACGCGTTTTCAGGCAGGTGAGCTGACGGCCATCATTGGGCCGAACGGTGCGGGTAAAAGCACCTTCTTCAATGTCATCAGTGGCGGCATTGCACCCAGCAGCGGTAGTGTGCAATTTGAAGGGCGTGACATCAGCCACATGGCCCAGCACGACTACGCGCGTGCAGGCATTGCCAAAAGCTTTCAGATCACCAATGTCTTCAAGCACCTGAGCGCGCATGAAAACGTGCGCGTAGCGCTGCAAATGCAAACGACACGCTACCAAATTTTGCGTGCACGCGGTGCCTATGCTGAACTGAGCGACAGGGCCGATGTGCTGATTGCCCGGGTCGGTTTGACAAGTAGCCGCAGCAAGCTGGCGGGTGACCTGGCGCATGGCCAGCAGCGCTCGCTTGAAGTGGCCATGGCACTGGCCTGCGAGCCCAAGCTGCTGCTGATGGACGAGCCCACGGCGGGCATGTCACCGCAAGAAACAGTGGTGATGATGGATTTGATTACCCAACTGTCAAGCGAACGCACCATTATTCTGGTCGAGCACAAAATGAAATTGGTGATGGGCCTGTGCAAGCGCCTGCTGGTGCTGCACCATGGTGAGTTACTGGCTGAAGGCAGCCCTGATGACATTCGCAGCAATCCGGAAGTCAAGCGCGTTTATTTGGGGCAGAACTAACCATGCAGAGCTGATGATGTCTAACGTATTGCTTAAAGTAGAACAACTCAACGCCTGGTATGACCACAGCCATGTGGTGCAGGGTTTGAATTTTGAAGTCAGGCAGGGCGAGATCGTCACGCTGATGGGCCGTAATGGCGCTGGCAAAACCACCACGTTGCGCACGCTGATGGGGCTGGTAGGCAAGCACAGCGGCAAGGCCATATTTGATGGCCACGACCTGATGTCGCTTGCAACCCACGAACGCTTTCATTTGGGTCTGGCGTATGTGCCTGAAGACAGGCGCATCGTACCCAGTTTGACGGTGCTTGAAAACCTGCAACTGGGCCTGACCGCCAGTAAAAATCGCGGCGACATGAACGCCATGATTGACGAGATTGCACAAACCTTCCCCAGACTGAAAGAGCGCCTGCATCAGGACGGCACATCGATGTCTGGTGGCGAGCAGCAAATGCTCGCGATTGCACGCGCCATGATGGCGAGGCCACGCATGATTCTGCTTGACGAGCCTTCTGAAGGCATCATGCCGATTTTGGTGGACGAGATGTTTGAGCTGTTTGCCAGCATGCGGCAAAAGGGCACAACGATTTTGCTGGTGGAGCAAAACGTTGAAAGGGCCTTGAAGATTTCAGACCGCGCCTACATCGTTGACCAGGGCCAGATTGTTCACCACGGCAATGCTGCCGAGCTGCTGGTTAATACCGAGATTCAGGAAAAGTATTGCGCGGTTTGAGCGCATAGCGCTCAATCAAACTGGTGAAATGTCGATTCAAGGGCGGCTGGTAACGGGCCGTGCGGCCGGTGCCACAGTAATCAACACATCATTGCCACCAAAACTGGTGCCCTGCATTTGAATGTTGGCCACCCGCTCGCCTTTGGTGAAGGTCAGCAAACTGGTTTTTGAAAACGAGCTTGATGTCAGCGTCCAGCCTGAAGCAGGCATGCCGTCTTTAAAGTAAGTAAACACCGCTTGCGGCTCACCCGACACACTCAGGCTGATGCGCCCCAGCCAGGTGCTGGCTGCGCTCATGACCAGAGTGTCCTGCTGCTTGATGACGGAGCCAGGTGGCAGCGGTACATCGCCCGACAACTGCTTGGCTGTCGCCTCGGTCACTGTGCTGTCGTTACCTATGGGCGTGGAGGCACAGGCAACCGCGACAAAGGCGGCAAACAGCACGAGCAGGAGCTTGGTGGTGGTCATGGTTTTCAGTGGTGGTTAGAGGTGTGATTTTTTCGGTTCAAGCCTGCCTTGGCCGATTCAGCGGATTGTAGCTTTGGGTTAATGTGCGTAACAAAAGTCAACTGTCTTTGAACGGTCACGTGATCATTCCTTTGCCGTGGGGACTGTGTACGTTATCGAACAGACACGAAAACGACATTCTGTGATATTTACTTCAATGTTTGATACCAAACACCGCGCTGAACCAAAGCCCCCACTTTTCTGTGCAGTCGAATGTGCAAAGGATAAATCATGGCAACAACCTTAAAACCCAAAAATTCAAAAAGTAACGGCATTCAATTGCAAAAGTGCCTCACGGGTATCAAAGGCTTCGATGAGATTACCGAGGGTGGGCTGCCAAAAAACAGAATCACCTTGATCAGCGGTGGACCCGGCGCAGGGAAAACGCTTTTGGGAATCGACTTTCTGGTCAATGGCGTGATGAAGTACAAGGAGCGCGGCGTTTTCATGTCTTTTGAAGAAACAGAAGCCGAGCTGTACGAAGATGTCGCTTCGCTCAACCTGGATTTGCATGGCCTGGTTTTAAAAAAAGAAATCAAGTTTGAGCATGTGCTTCTGGAGCGAACTGACATTCATGAAAAAGGCGAATTTAACCTGGAAGGTTTGTTTATCCGACTTGAGCTGGCGATTGACACCATTGGCGCCAAGCGGGTGGTACTGGACTCTGTCGAGTCGTTATTTGTAGGCATTACAGATGCCGGCATTCTCCGTCTGGAGATCAAGCGGCTTTTTCGCTGGCTCAAGAAAAAGCAGGTGACATCCGTGATTACTGGGGAGCAGGGTGAAAATGCCTTTACCCGACACGGCCTTGAAGAATTCATTTCTGACTGCATCATTCTTCTTGACAACAGGGTGCGGCAACAGGTTTCAACCCGCAGAATCCGCGTCATCAAGTACCGCGGATCTAACCACGGAACCAACGAATACCCCTTTGTGATTGACAAGGACGGGCTGTCGGTCATACCAATCACTTCTGCTGGGCTTGATCACCCCGGTACTGCCGAAAAAGTTTCGACCGGCGTGCCAACACTTGACAAGATGTTTGCCGGGGACGGCTACACCAGGGGCAGCACGGTACTTGTGTCAGGAACTGCGGGCACCGGTAAAACCAGCCTGGCGGTGGCTTTTGCTATAGACCGTTGCAAGAAAGGCGAGCGATGCCTTTACGTGTCTTACGAAGAATCTCCTGGGCAGCTGACTCAGAACATGCGATCAGTTGGTTTTGATCTGGAAAAATGGACAAAAAAAGGACTTTTGAAAATTGTTTCCACCAGACCTGCTTTTTTTGGTCTGGAAATGCATTTGCTGGACTTATACAAGATCCTTGCAGACTTCGACCCGTCTGCGGTCGTGATAGACCCGTTGACCAGTCTGATCGGTCAAGCCGAAGAATCAGAGATTCAGTCCATGCTGACCCGCATGATCGATGCCTTGAAATCCAGGAGCATCACCGGCGTTTTTACAAGCCTGGTTTCGTCAAGCGCCTCAAATGACACCAGCGGTGAAATTGGCGTCTCATCGCTGATTGACACCTGGATCGTGGTCAGGGAATTGGAAGAAAACAAGGGCAATAAAAGGACTCGCGGTCTTTACATTGCCAAATCAAGAGGCACCGGCCATTCAAACGATATTCACAAACTGGTGTTCAGTGATGATGGCATCGAACTCCAGCCCATGGACGATGATGCGACCGCAAGCCCTGATCAAAGCAAGAAAGTTGGTAAAAGTGCCACTGCCAAATAAACCAGTTGAATCAGGCAAAGGCTCTTCACTGATCGCCTGAGAACAGGCTCATGAAAACAACCAGTCCCAGTTTTGTGGTCGGCATAGGCGCTTCAGCCGGGGGGCTGAGTGCCTACAAGGCATTTTTTGATGCGCTGCGACCTGATACAGGCATGGCATTTGTCGTCATCTCCCATATTCACCCTGCAGCCAACAGCCAGCTAGCGCAAATTTTGTCACGTCACACCAAGATGACTGTCGTGCTTGCCGTCTCCAGGATGAACGTTCGGGCGAATGAGGTTTATGTGATTCCTGGCAATGCCGATCTTTTGCTGGAGGACGGAACGTTGATTGTCATTTCTCCCCGCAACAGAAGAAATACACAAATAGACATATTTTTTTCCTCTATCGCATTGGCAATGGGATCTCGTGCAGTCGGCATTGTTTTTTCAGGTTACGACGGCGATGGTGCGGCAGGTTGCCAGCGCATCAAGGCCGCAGGGGGCACCACTTTTGCGCAGGATGCTTCAGCGGAAGTAAACGGCATGCCACTGAGTGCACGCGCTACTGGCTGTGTTGACTTTGTGTTGCCGGCCAACAAGATACCGGAGGAATTGCAGAGAATATCGGACAGGTTTTTTGATCGTGTTTGATACCCAAGACTTGCACGCTCAGTGCGCTTATGACGTTTGGCAGGCCAAGCAGCAGTTTAAAGCTTCGCCTATGCATGTTCAGGCTGCGCCTTTGGCTGTGTAAAGGCTTGAGCCACAGGGGCAAATTGTTTTTTTGTGGTTCATGTTAGAAAAATGCATCGTTTACGATACATGTTTTATGAAAAGTATTATTATTGATACATGAATCAATCGTTTCACCTCCAAAAGCTGGGGCAAGCCTTGAAAGTCATGCGCACTAACCGAGGGCTTACCCAAGCAGCCTTGGCGCACACAGCAGGGGTGACGCGACTCAAAGTGGTCGAGATGGAAGCCGGGCGCAGTTCGGTGTCGATGGAGAGCTACGCCAGACTGGCCAGCGCACTGGGTGCAGAGCTGACCTTGTCGCCCCGTACCCGGCCCACGCTGGATGAATTGAAAGACTTTCAATGAAGGCGGCAACGCAACTGCGCGTCAGCACGCCCCAGGGCGCTGCGGGGGAGTTGACACAGGAGCGCGAGCAGTTTTTGTTTGGCTACGGCTCGGCCAATGCCAGCGCGGCGGTCAGCTTGAGCATGCCGATACGCAAGGCGCAATATGCGCACGCCACTTTGCACCCCATCTTTCAAATGAATTTACCCGAGGGGTTTTTACTGGAAGAACTGCAAAACCGCCTGGCCAAAATCGTCAACCTCGACCCCATGATGCTGTTAGCCCTATCCGGCGGGCAAGCACCCATAGGCCGCGTGGCAGTGCAGTCAGATTTTGTGAATCCTTTGGCGAGTGCGAAGGGTAAAGGCGAGCGCCTGAGTGACATACTGGCCTGGGACGGCACGGAAAGTTTGTTTGCCGAGCTGGTCGACAAGTACATCTACCGCACTGGCATTTCGGGCGTGCAACCCAAGGTCTTGGTACCACAGATGGTGGCGCCCCATGCGATGGAGACCACGTCTTCCAAAGCCACAGTACGTACATCGGACCTGATTGTTAAAAGTGGCCATCAGGAATACCCGGGCTTGGCCGCCAACGAGTTTCTCTGCATGAGCATCGTCAAAGCGTCAGGCCTGGAAGTGCCGGAGTTTTATTTATCAAGCAACAAAGCGCTGTTTGTCATGCAGCGGTTTGACAGAACGCCTGATGGCACCCCCATTGGGTTTGAAGACATGGCGGTGCTGGCCGGGTTCTCATCGCGCGAGAAATACAAAACCAGCTATACCCATGTGGCCAAGCTTATTGAGGCGTTTGCCTCTGGGCCCCATGTCATACCGTCCCTGCAGGCGCTTTTCGATATGGTGGCGCTGTCTTGCGTGGTGGGCAACGGCGACGCACATCTGAAAAACTTTGGTCTGCTCTATACCGACCCGACCAGCAACGACTGCCGCCTGGCGCCAGCGTTTGATCTGGTCAACACCACAGCCTACATTCCTGAGGACGTGCTGGCCCTGGATTTATGCGGACAGAAGTCATTCTTTGCGGCCCGTAAAGGGCTGTTGGACTTTGCCAAGGTATGTCAGGTGACCGACCCCAGAGACAGGCTGCAGGAGCTGATACAGACCGCCGAGATGGTGATCCGGCGTGAAGAAGAAGTGGCGGAGTCTATCCCGCACGTGGTGGCGGCTATTGAGCATTGCACGGATATGCTTAAAGAGGTGTTTTTTGATTAGGGGGTATTAACATTTCAGCGGGCCAGCGTGCTCAGTTGCCGCGCAGCGATCTCGTCTTAAATGGCTTTGCGCATCGAGGCATAGTTGGGCGTGGCGCGTGGTGGTGAGGCTGCGCCTATATCCTGATTTAATTGAACTATGTGCTTCGATTCATTTAAAGTTCGAGCCGACTTATTTTGGTAACCAATTTTCAGAACTTGGATTCCCCCAATATCACGGACACACAGTTAAGCTCGCGTAGCGTTTTTCAAACTCTACCGGGCTCAATCCATTGAGCGTCGAATGCCGACGCCGGGGGTTGTAGAACCTCTCAATGTAGTCAAAGCCATCCCCCCAGGCACGGTCAGAGGCGCGTATTATCTAGTGGAACTAGAGCTTGAGGGTGATTCAAAAAGCGTAAAGATTACGCCCTTTGCAAGAGATAGACTTGAGGAGGCGAATGCAAAATATGCCGAGGCTGAACAAGAAGTCGCAAATGGTAAACCTGTACAAGTTGTTTTGGTATCGGCGGGATCTATTGATTCTTTAAAAAAGGCATACCCAAATTACTTTCTAGATACACATGAATTTCTTGCACAACTTGAAGTAATCAGTCGAATAGCGAAGCTTTCGATTACGTAATCAATAACAAAAATTGAAATTATTTGGTTGGTGTATTGACCATACAAAAAGCCCCAGACCATAACCGTCTGGGGCTTTTAATTTTGGTGCCGGAGAGATGAATCGAACACCCGACCTTCTCATTACGAATGAGCTGCTCTACCGACTGAGCTACACCGGCTTGTGTATTTTCGTTAGCCTTAAATTATAGCCCGG
>JANOWR010000142.1:0-31540 GCA_031417995.1 Polaromonas sp.
TCTTGCTTGGGCACTTCGACATCTAGCTGCGCGCTGCTAAACGCTAAGCGGTGGCCATCGGTAGCCACCAAGCTGAGTGTTTTACCTTCAGCGACAAACAAAATGCCATTGAGGTAATAGCGAATGTCATGCACCGCCATGGCAAACGAAACCTGGTTTAACAAGTCTTTCAAGACCTTCTGCGGCACTGAAAAAGCCGGGCCAAAGTTGGCCGCTTCTTGCACCAGCGGGAAGTCTTCAGCTGGCAAAGTTTGCAGTGTAAAGCGGCTCTTGCCGCCTTTCAAAATCAACTTGCTTTGCGCAGACTCGATAGAGACGGTTTGGTCACTTGGCATGGAACGCAAAATATCAATCAGCTTGCGCGCACCAACGGTGGTTGTGAAATTGCCCGCATCACCTTCCAGCTCGGCTGTTGTACGGATCTGGATTTCCAGATCACTGGTGGTCAATTGCAATTGCGAGCCGGTCTTGCGGATCAGCACATTCGCAAGAATCGGCAAGGTGTGTCTGCGCTCAACAATACCAGCGACCGATTGCAGTACTGACAAAACTTTATCTTGGGTGGCTTTCAGAACGATCATGACTATGTCTTCCTCTTTTGTTTCTGTTTAATTCTTTAATTCAAATTAGTAGTAGTAGTAAGGGACGCGGTTTTCTGTGAACAACGCTATTTTCCCTTTTTTAATCATGTACTTGGACATTGTTTAACCTTGTGTTCCAGAGCCCTGCAACGGTGACGCTGAATATGAATAACTTTGGCTTGGGAGCTTTTTCTGTGGATAACTACCCAGTTGTGCAAAAGTTATACCCAAAGTTGTTATTGGTGCTAATTTCAGCATGTTGCGTACCCGTTTAGCCTTTCAAGGTCTGTTCCAGCACATGCAGTTGCTGGTTGAGCTCGGTCATCTGCTGGCGTTCGGCTGACATCTTGCGTACGGCATGCAGCACGGTGGTGTGGTCGCGGCCACCAAACAGCTCACCAATTTCGGGCAAGCTTTTTTGGGTGAGTTCTTTGGCCAGGTACATGGCAATCTGGCGTGGCCGGGCAATGCTGGCGGGCCGTTTTTTGGAATACATGTCGGCGACTTTGATCTTGTAATAGTCAGCAACTGTTTTTTGAATGTTCTCAACGGAGATTTGGCGATTTTGAATCGACAGCAAGTCGCGCAGTGCTTCGCGCGCCAGTTGAATCGATATTTCTTTCTGGTTAAAGCGCGAATAAGCCAGAATTTTACGCAAAGCGCCTTCAAGCTCACGCACGTTGGAACGCACATTTTTAGCCACAAAAAACGCGACTTCCTCGGGCATGACGGCCAGTTCGGCCTCTGCCTTGCGTATCAGAATGGCGACGCGCATTTCCAGCTCAGGCGGCTCAATAGCGACTGTCAGGCCGGAGTCAAAACGCGACACCAGGCGTTCGTGGATGTCTATCAGGCCTTTGGGATAGGTGTCGCTGGTCATCACAATGTGTGATTTTTTGGTGAGCAGCGCCTCAAACGCATTGAAGAATTCTTCTTGCGTGCGGTCCTTGTTGGCAAAAAACTGGACATCATCGATCAGCAGCAAATCGAGCGAGTGGTAACGCTCCTTGAACTCGTCAAACGTCTTGCGCTGGTAGGCTTTCACCACATCCGATACAAATTGCTCGGCGTGGATGTAAAGAACTTTGGCTAAAGGGTTGTCGGCCAGCAGCTTGTTGCCAATGGCGTGCATCAGGTGCGTCTTGCCCAGGCCGACGCCGCCGTAGATGAAAAGCGGGTTGTACAACTGCCCCAGGCTGCTGGCCACATGCATGGCAGCGGCACGGCCCATGCGGTTGGCGGTGCCCTCAATCAGGGTGTCAAATGTCAGTGCTGTGTTGAGCCGGTTTTTAAAAGGTGCACCAGCAACTTCTTCAGCAACACCCAGGCCTGCGGGTTCGGGTATGCCAGAACCTTCAAAACTGCGTGTCATCATGGCTGATTTTGCGGGGGCTTCGCGCGGAGCAAGTGCTAACTCAAGCGGTATGTTGTGGCCGGAAACCTTTTCAAGCAGCGCCGCGATACGGGCCGCGTACTGCGCCCGTATCCAGTCGAGCTTGAAGCGGTTACCGACCTGAATGGTGACTTTAGAGAGGTCTTGTGCAACATCGGCAACCAGGGGGCGAATCCAGGTGTTGAACTGCTGCTCAGGTAATTCCTGGGCCAGGTGATCAACGCAGGTTTGCCACAAGCTGTGGCTTAAATGGAGGGCTGACGCGTCACTCATGGCGGGTGAGGCGGGCTTTATGGGTGGTGCACCCAGGCCGGTTGCGGTTGTGGATATTATTCATTTCGAGCACCCTGGATTGTAGCCTTTCGGGGGAGTTATCCACACTTTAAATAATCGGTGTTTTCACCCTTCAGGTGCTGGCTCGGTGGCATGTAGACGCTTTTGACATGGCTTTGCCGCCATCTCAGTCATTACAGCAAATAAGCGGCCTAACTTCTTGCCAGGCTTGAAAAATCGGCGATAATCATGGGTTTCCCTGATACATGCCAGCTTTTACTTATGGTGCAAGCAGTCAACGACGGGGAATTAGTGAGCAAGTACTGGTGTTAAAAACGCCAGGAATTTTTGAAGCAAGCAGCTGGATACATCATGAAACGCACATACCAACCCTCCAAAGTCAAGCGCGCACGTACGCACGGTTTCCTCACCCGCATGAAAACGCGTGGCGGTCGCGCCGTGATCGCAGCACGCCGCGCCAAGGGCCGCAAACGCCTGGCCGTATAAGCCCAAGCACGCGCTGCCTGAAAACGCCAGAAAAGCCCGACCGGGCCATTTGGTCACATGGGCCATGCCAGCGTTCGGGCTTTGCGGCTTTCAAGCCGCATAAACCTTATGGATGCAGCACGCGATGCAACGGCTAAAGACAAGACCACAATTTCAGGCGGTGCTGGCAGGCAGGCTGTCAGCAAAAACCGGGCACTTTGCCCTGCATCGCCTTGAAATCGACCCCGCTTCGCCTGCCCCGTTTCCGGTTCATGGCTCCTGGATCGGCGCCATGGTACCCAAGCGCTGGGCAAAACGGGCAGTCACCCGCAACGCCATCAAAAGGCAAATTTATACCGTGAGTGCCAGCCTGACAGATCAATTTCCCCAAGCGGCCTTTCTGGTCCGCCTGCGGCGTGGGTTTTCCCGCGAGGTTTTTGTCAGCGCCACATCGACTGATCTCAAAGAAGCCGTGCGCACCGAACTTCAGGCCTTGATGCAAGCCGGCCTGGCCCCCAATTAGCCGCATGAAAAATTTTTCGCGCGCTGTTTTTCACCTGCCCCAACAATTGTTGATGGGCGCGGTCAAGGCTTACCGTTTGTTGCTGAGCCCCTGGCTTGGCAGTGCGTGCCGCTTTGAGCCCACCTGTTCGGCTTATGCCCTGCAGGCTTTACAGCAGCATGGCGCCATGGCCGGCAGCTACTTGACGCTGTACCGCCTGGCACGTTGCCAGCCCTGGTGTAACGGCGGGCACGACCCCGTGCCAGCCCAGCACGCCTCACTTTTTACCCGTCTGGTCACACCTGTGACCTCCCTTTCCTCTACAAAGAAGCCGTCATGAACGACATCCGCCGCACCATTTTGTGGGTGATTTTTGGTTTTTCCATGGTCCTGTTGTGGGACCAATGGCAAACTTTCAATGGCAAGCCGCCGACCTTTTTCCCCAAGGCGACGCCTGCCAGCACGGTTGTCACAGCGCCTGCAACAACGGGTGCCAGCGCGGCGTCGGTGGCTGCGCCCAGTGCAGCAGGCGTGCCAACGTCTGCTGCGGTAACGGCGAGTCCATCGGCCGTTCCACTGGGCGCTACCGCTCCGGCGGCGTTGGCCAAACGCGAAAAGCTGGTGGTCACCACCGATGTTTTCTCACTGACGTTTGACACCGAAGGCGGCTCACTGGTCAAGTCATCGTTCATCAAGTTCAAGGACATGGCCGATAAAAACGCCAACTTTGTGCTGATGGATGAAAGCGCTGGACGTGTGTATGTGGCGCAAACGGGCCTGATTGCCGCCAGTGGTGGTGCTGCATTTCCAACCCACAAAACCCCCATGACCGCCGTGCCCGGCGAACGCACGATGGCGGCGGGCCAGAATGAACTCGTGGTGAAGTTTGAGTCGCAAGAGGTCGGCGGCGTCAAACTGGTGAAGACCTATACCTTCAAACGCGGCGCCTATGACATCGCCGTGCGTCACGACATCGTCAATGCCAGTGGCAATGTTGTGTCACCGCAGTTGTACCTGCAACTGGTGCGCGACGGCAATGCGCCGTTGGGCGAGTCGTCCTTTTATTCCACCTTCACCGGCCCGGCGATTTATACCGAAGCGCAAAAATACCAGAAGATCGAGTTCAAGGACATTGAAAAAGGCAAGGTTGAGGTTGAAAAGCAGGCCAGCAACGGCTTTGTGGCCATGGTGCAGCATTACTTTGCATCGGCGTGGCTGCTGGGTGATGGCATCAAGCGAGAGTTGTTCCAGCGCAAGGTTGACGCCAACCTGTATGCGGTGGGCATGATCACCGCCGTTGGCGATGTGGCTGCTGGCAGCACCAAAACCATCGAGTCCAAACTCTTTATTGGCCCTCAGGAAGAAAACATGCTTGAAAAGCTTGCTCCTGGCCTGGAGCTGGTCAAGGACTACGGTGTGCTGACGATTCTGGCCAAGCCTTTGTACTGGCTGCTCGACAAGCTGTACGGCTTCATCCATAACTGGGGCTGGTCGATCGTGGCGCTGGTATTGCTGCTCAAAATCGCTTTTTACTGGCTCAATGCCAAGGCGTATTCAAGCATGGCCAAGATGAAGGCCATCAACCCGAAAATCATGGAAATGCGCGAGCGCCTGAAAGACAAGCCGCAGGAAATGCAGCAGCAAATGATGAAGATCTACAAGGAAGAAAAGGTCAACCCCATGGGTGGCTGCTTCCCGATCATGGTTCAGATTCCGGTGTTTATTGCCCTGTACTGGGTGCTGCTGTCGAGTGTTGAAATGCGCGGCGCACCGTGGGTGTTGTGGATCAAGGACTTGTCGGCACCTGACCCGTACTTTATTTTGCCGGTGGTCATGACCCTGACGACCATGCTGCAAACCGCCCTCAACCCGGCCCCGCCTGACCCGATGCAGGCCAAGCTGATGTGGTTTATGCCGCTGATTTTCAGTGTGATGTTTTTCTTCTTCCCGTCCGGCCTGGTGCTGTACTGGATCACCAACAACATCCTGTCAATCGCCCAGCAGTGGATGATCAACACCCGCATGGGCGTGCCGCCGCAGTTCAATCTCCCCAGCTTTAAATAATCAGGAAAAAAGGGCCGCTCAGCGGTCTTTTTTTATGGCGGCCACGTAATATTGCACCCTATGCTTGCACGTCACCATGATCCCATCGCCGCGATTGCCACCGCACCCGGCCGGGGTGCGGTGGGCATTGTGCGGGTTTCGGGAAAAAATCTTGCGCCTGTGATGGCCGCCGTGTGTGGCAAAGCACTGCTGCCACGTCAGGCAAGCTACCTGCCGTTTCGTGATGCTGTGGGCGGCATCATTGACAAGGGTCTGGCTATTTATTTCCCGGCACCGCATTCGTACACGGGTGAAGACGTGCTGGAGCTACAGGCCCATGGCGGGCCTGTGGTGCTGCAGTTGTTGCTGGCCCGCTGCCTTCAGGCGCAGCCCCAGCTCCGCGTGGCGCAGCCGGGCGAGTTTACGGAACGTGCTTTTCTGAACGACAAGATCGACCTGGCGCAAGCCGAGGCGATTGCGGATTTGATTGACGCCAGCACCGAGACGGCTGCGCGCTCGGCTGCGCGCTCGATGTCGGGCGAGTTCTCGGTGGCAGTCAATGCGCTGCTGGCGCAACTGGTGCACCTGCGCATGCTGGTGGAGGCAACGCTGGACTTCCCCGAAGAAGACATTGATTTTTTGCAGAAAGCAGATGCGCAGGGCCAGCTCGCGCGCTTGCACGTGACGCTGGCCCGCATCACGCAAAGTGCCACCCAGGGCAGCATTCTTCGCGAAGGCATCAAGGTCGTGATTGCCGGGCAACCCAACGCCGGCAAAAGCTCGCTCCTCAATGCGCTGGCCGGGGCCGAGCTGGCCATCGTCACGCCCATTGCCGGCACCACGCGCGACAAGGTGTCACAGCTGATTCAGCTGGAAGGTGTGCCGCTGCATGTGGTGGACACCGCAGGCTTGCGCGAGGCGCTGGATGAGGTTGAAAAAATTGGTGTTGCCCGCGCCTGGGATGAAATAGAAAGCGCCGATGCGGTTTTGTTTTTGCACGACCTGACGCAGCAGGACGCTATTGATTACGTAGCTGCTGACGCCAGAATCCAGGCGGCTTTAGAGCAAAAACTGGGTAAAAACATACCCGTTATCGACATCTGGAACAAGTCTGACATGGCCAGCGCTGCTGCGCTTGCCAAAGCTACAACAGGCATCGTGTTGTCGGCCAAAACCGGTGCGGGTCTGGCGCTTTTGCGCCAGCAACTGCTGCACGTGGTGGGCTGGCAATCAGCACCCGAAGGCGTGTTTATGGCCCGGGAGCGTCATGTGCGGGCGCTGGCCAACGTGGCCGTGCAGCTGGCAAAAGCATCGCTGCAACTCGGCACCGCCGTCCCGGCGCTGGACCTGCTGGCAGAAGACCTCAGGCAGGCGCAGCTTGCCTTGAGCGACATTACTGGACAGTTCACACCCGATGATTTGCTGGGCGAGATATTCTCGAAGTTCTGCATCGGCAAATAACAACGCATCGCAATACATAGCGTCGTCTTGCAAAAAGGCCGGGTAATGTATCAAGCGTAAGCGAGCGTTAACATCCCTTGTCTGGCGCAAGCCATTGCGCTTTGCAACGCTACGGGCCGGGTTTCTTGGTAATGTATTGCCATACACTACCCGGTTGAGCCCTTGGTGGTTTGATGGCATAGTGTCTCAGTGCGCGTGCCACGGCCACCATGGCATCACCTTACGAAAACAAACCATGGCTCTGTTTAACTGGTTATCGGGCAAATCTGATGCCACCAAAACGCTGGCGGCTGCCGACAGTGGCGGCGCGATGCGTGCGGGTCGGTCACGTGGCCCGGTGCAGATGCCCGTGAGCACCCAACCTCCTGTCGACCCTGCCAACCGAAGCGAAGAACGCAAGGCCAAACGCCATGCGCGACGCGAGCAGCTGTATGTGGCGGTGCGCGAGTCCATGACGCGGGCGGGCGTGCTGTCTGCCAGCTACAAGTTCAAAGTGCTGTCGCTGGACCAGCGCGGCGACCAGTTTCTGGTCATGATGGATGTCCACCCCAGCCTCGGGCATCAGGCTGAAAAGCTGTCAGAAGGCGAAGCGCTGATTGTGCAAACAGCCAAAACGCTGTTCGGTATATTGGTTACCTCGGTTTACTGGCGCCTGGACATGAAAGCGGACCCCGGCGGGCTCAAGCATGCGGGCTTTGAGGTGCGCGCTGCCAGTGTGACGGAGGGCACAAACCCCGGGTTTAAAAAGCCAGTAGTGCAGCACCATGAGCCGCTTCAACATGACGAGTTAGCGGCTTTCAAGCAGGCGCTGGCCACCGCTTCGGCGCAAACGCCTGCGCCCGTGGATGCATCGGGCAAGAACCGCAGCGGGCTGCGGTCTTACACGCTGATCACGGGCTTTGAAGACACCGAAATGCCCGAGTCCACCGCCGCGCCAGCGCTGAGCGCCACGCAGTACGGCGAGCTGCGCTGATTTTTCATCCCCAAGCCCAAAAACAGCAAAAAGACAAAAAAAGGCCAATTTTGAGGACTATAAATGGCTGTAGCCCAATGGATTCTGGCGCAAGCAGCTATTAATTAAGTAGCAATTTTTCTTCTGCCACGGCCAGTGCTTCTGGCTTGCCGGACAGCACCAGGGTGTCACCGCCCACGAGCAGCGTGTCGTCGCTGGCCAGCAGGGTTTTGCCATTGGCACGCCGCAAGCTGACCACGCGGGTGCCGGGCAGCAGCAGCACCATGTCGCGCAGGGCCATGCCGTCAAACCTGCTGCCTGCGGGCAGTGTGACAGTGGCCAGGCGCTCGTGGTCGTGCTCGTTGGCGGTGTCGTCGTCGGCTCCGCGAAAGTAACCGCGCAGCAGGTTGTAGCGCGCATCGCGCTGGTCTTGCACCACCCGAATCACGCGGCGCATGGGCACGCCCACCAGAGCCAGCGCATGGCTGGCCAGCATCAGGCTGCCTTCAATGGCTTCAGGCACCACTTCTGTCGCGCCAGCGGTTTGCAGTTTTTCAAGGTCATGGTCATCCACCGTGCGCACAATCACTGGCACGGTGGGGGCGTGCGCACGCACGTTGGCCAGTACCTTGAGGGCGCTGGCGGTGTCAAGATAAGTTACCACCACGGCGCTGGCGCGCGCCAGGCCGGCGGCCATCAGCGATTGCAGGCGGGAAGCATCGCCAAACACCACCGAGTCGCCTGCGGCTGCGGCTTGCCGCACGCGGTCAGGGTCCAGGTCAAGCGCCATGTACTGAATGCCTTCCTGCTCCAGGATGTGGCCCAGGTTTTGCCCGCAGCGGCCGTAGCCACAAATAATCACATGCTTGTTGGCATTGATGGACTTGCGCGCAATCGATGTCATTTGCAGCGACTGCTGCAGCCATTCGCTGGACACCAGCTTCATCACGATGCGGTTGCTGTACAAAATAATAAAAGGCGTGGCCAGCATGGACAGCACCATGCTGGCCAAAATCGGGTTCAGCAAATCGGGCGGTACCAGACGGCTTTGGTTGGCCAGCGTGAGCAGCACAAAGCCAAACTCACCGGCTTGCGCCAGGTACAGGCCAGTACGCAGCGACACGCCGGCTGTCGCCCCCAAGCCGCGCGCCAGAGCAGTGATCATGACCAGTTTAAAAATGACCGGCAGCGTTGCCAGCAGCAGCACAAGTGGCCAGCGCTCCAGCACGATGTGCCAGTCCAGCAGCATGCCAATGCTGATGAAAAACAGGCCCAGTAGCACATCATGAAAAGGCCGGATGTCGGTCTCGACCTGGTGCTTGAATTCGGTTTCTGAAATCAGCATGCCTGCAATAAAAGCGCCCAGGGCCAGGCTCAGGCCGGCCAGCTCGGTGAGCCAGGCCAGGGCCAGCGTGACCAGCAGCAAATTAAGCACAAACAGCTCTTCACTTTTGCGCCGGGCCACCAGGGTCAGCCACCAGCGCATCACGCGCTGCCCACCGGTTAGCAGCAAGCCCACCAGCACGGCGGCCTTGAGCGCGGCAATCGCCAGCGCCGTCAACAGCTTGTCAGGCGATGCACCCAGGGCGGGGATCAGTACCAGCAACGGCACCACAGCCAGGTCCTGAAACAGCAGCACGCCCATCACGCGCTTGCCGTGCTCGGACTCCATTTCCAGACGCTCAGACAGCAGCTTGACCACGATGGCCGTGCTGCTCATGGCAATGGCACCCGACAAGGCCAGCGCGGTTTGCCATGGCATGTTCCACAAAGTGGGCGCCATACTGGCTAAAAACAGCGAGCCAAGAGTCGCCAGTACAATCGTCAGAACCACCTGTAACAGGCCCAGCCCAAACACGTGGCGGCGCATGGACCGCAGCTTGGGCAGGTTAAATTCCAGCCCAATCACAAACATCAAAAAAACCACCCCAAACTCGCCCAGGTGGCGCACGCCGTCCGAGTTTTGCGCCAGCGCAAGCGCGTTCGGGCCAATCACCACACCAACGGCCAGATAGCCCAGCATGGGCGGCAATTTAAGGGAGCGGCAGGCCACCACCCCGAGCACTGCGGCCAGCAGATACAACAAGGTGAGTTCAAGGGCATTCATGCGTCAATGGTAGCGGATGCATGTGTCAAACCTCTCCTCTATAGAATGCAGGCATGAGTTTTGACGCGACCCTTTTTAATCCTGAAAAAGCCCAGGCGCTGGCACGCAAGACGTTTGAGATTGAAGCCGCCGCCGTACTGAGTCTGGCAAGCCGGGTGGGCCCCGAGTTTGCGCAAGCCGTGCACATCATGCTGGCCTGTCAGGGCCGCGTGGTGGTGATGGGCATGGGCAAAAGCGGCCACATTGGGCGCAAGATAGCAGCCACGCTGGCGTCAACCGGCACACCCGCCATGTTTGTTCACCCCGGCGAGGCCAGCCACGGCGACCTGGGCATGATCAAAGGCGTGGACGTTGTGCTGGCGATTTCCAACAGCGGCGAGAGCAGCGAGTTCACGGCTATTTTGCCCATGCTCAGCCGTCAGGGCGTGCCTCTGGTGGCCATGACCGGCGGTGCGCAATCAACCTTGGCCAAACACGCTCGCGTGACGCTGGACAGCAGCGTGGCCGTGGAGGCCTGTCCGCTGAACCTGGCACCCACAGCCAGCACCACAGCGCAGCTGGCCATGGGCGATGCGCTGGCGGTGGCGTTGCTCGATGCGCGCGGCTTCAAACAGGAAGACTTTGCCCGCTCCCACCCTGGTGGCGCGCTGGGCCGCAAGTTGCTGACCCACGTCAGTGATGTGATGCGCCTTGGCAATGATGTGCCGCAGGTGGGGCTACACGCCAGCTTTAGCGAGCTGATGCGCGAGATGAGCGTCAAAGGCTTGGGCGCATCAGCGGTGGTGGATGCAGAGCGCCGGGTGCTGGGCATTTTTACCGACGGGGATTTGCGCCGCCTGGTTGAAAAAGGCGCTGACCTGCGCAGCCTCAAGGCCGGTGATGCGATGCACCCCAGGCCTCGCACCGTGCCTGCCGATGCACTGGCCGTTGAAGCCGTCGCGCTGATGGAGCAATTCAGCATTACCAGTGTGCTGGTGGTCGATGCATCTGGCAAATTGTGTGGTGCACTTAACAGCAACGATTTGCTGCGTGCCAAAGTCATTTAAACCGATGGAACCCACGTCCATGACCGCCACTTTGAATTTCCCGCCTGAGCTGCTCCTCAAAGCCCAAGGCATCCAGGTCGTATTTTTTGATGTCGACGGCGTGCTGACCGATGGCGGCCTGTACATGTCGGCGCAGGGCGAAACGCTCAAGCGTTTCAACACCCTGGATGGCCACGGCCTGAAGATGCTGCAAAAAGCGGGCATCACACCTGCCGTCATCACCGGGCGCGACAGCCTGCCCTTGCGCAACAGGCTGGATGCGCTGGGCATCACACATGCGCATTTCGGGTGCGAAGACAAACGCCCCGCCGCAGAGGCGACCTTGAAAGAACTCGGCCTTGACTGGGCGCAGGCTGCAGCCATGGGCGACGACTGGCCTGACTTGCCGGTGATGCGGCGTGCGGCTTTTAGCTGTGCGCCTGCCAATGCGCACCCGGAGGTCAAAACCATGGCGCACCACATCACGGCTGTCGAGGGTGGCCACGGCGCAGCGCGGGAATTGTGTGACCTGCTGCTGGTGGCCAGTGGGCACTATGCGTCGCTGCTGGAGGCATACAGCGCATGAAGGCCATGCTGCGTACGCTATACCAGCCGTGGCGGCGTGCGCTGCGCGTGTGGGACCGCATTTCTATTTACCTGCCCGTGGTGCTGATGGGCGTGCTGGCCCTGGGTACTTATTGGCTGGTCCGCAACTCCCCCGTTTTTGGCATACCAGAGGCGGCCAAAGCGGCCCGGCATGACGTGGACTATTTCATGCGCAAGTTCACCATCAAATCGTTTGGTGAAAACGGGCAGCTCAAGAGCGAAATTTACGGCATTGAGGGCCGCCATTACGCCGACACGGACACGCTTGAAATTGACCAGCCACGCGTGCGCAGTATCAGCCCTGAAGGCCGCCTCGTGACATCCACAGGCAATCGTGCGCTGAGCAATGGCGACGCCTCGGAGGTGCAGCTGATGGGCAATGCCCGTGTGGTGCGCGAAGCGGCGCTGGATGTCAATGGCAACGCCTTGCCGCGCATGGAGTTTCAAGGCGAGTTTTTGCATGCCTATGTGAATGAGGAGCGGGTCAAGTCACACAAGCCCGTGGTGCTGACGCGCGGTGGTGACCAGTTTACGGGCGACACATTTGCCTATGACAACATGAGCGGCGTGGCCGACTTGAAGGGCCGTGTCAGAGGTGTGATGGTGCCACGGGTGATTGTTCCGGTGGGTCGTTGATTCCCGTGTCCAAACTTGTTTTTATCACCGGCGCATCCAGCGGCATTGGCCAGGCGCTGGCGCTGCGGTTTTCGCGGGCGGGCTACCGCCTGGGCCTGGTTGCCCGTCGCGCGCAAGAGCTCAAAGCGTGGGCAGACACACAAAATTTAAGTGGGAACAGCTATGAAATATATAGCGCCGATGTGTCAGACACCAACAGCATTGTTGCCGCGGGCCACGCCTGCATGGCCGCTCAGGGCGTGCCCGATGTGGTGATTGCCAATGCGGGTATCAGCATCGGCATGGACACGGCCATGCGGGAAGACCTGGACGTGATGGCACTCACCTTTGCCACCAACAACATCGGCGCAGCGGCAACTTTTCATCCGTTCGTCAATGCCATGACCGGGCGCGGCTCGGGCACGCTGGTGGGTATTGGCAGTGTGGCCGGCATACGGGGCTTGCCGGGGCATGGCGCGTATTGCGCCAGCAAGTCAGCGCTGATCGCTTACTGCGAAAGCCTGCGCGGAGAGCTCAGACCCGCAGGCGTCAAGGTGGTGACAATCTGCCCGGGCTACATCGACACGCCGCTGACGCAGCAAAACCGCTACGCCATGCCGTTTTTAATGCAGCCCGAAGCCTTTGCTGACGTTGCCTTTGCAACCATTGAAGCGGGCAACAGCTACCGCGTGATTCCGTGGCAGATGGGCGTGGTTGCCAAGCTGCTGCGCCTGCTGCCCAACCCGCTGTTTGACAGGCTGCTGGCTGGCCGGGCGCGCAAGAAGCGCAAAACCGACCAGCATACGCTATGAAATAAGGAGCTGCTTGCAGCCGAGTTTATGGGACGGCCATGCAAAAAGGCTTCAAAACCGAGGTTTTGAAGCCTTTGTTCAACCTTTAGCCGAGGCTAAAAGTGTTGCTTTGGCATAAGCTGGGGCTAAATTAATAGCCGCCGCGTCCACCACCACCGCCGCCGCCTGAACGGCCACCGCCAGCACCGCCGCCGCCGTACGGGCTACGAAAACCACCGTCGCCGCCACCGCCGCCGGAGCGACCGCCGCCACCGCCACCGTAGCCGCCACCACCTGAACGGTCACCGCCGCCGCCGCCACCGTAGCCGCCACCACCACCACCGCCGCCGAAGCCGCCGGAGCGAGGGGGACGTGCCTCCATCGGACGCGCTTCATTCACGACAACGCTACGTCCGCCCAAAGGCTGACCATTCATGCCGGCGATTGCAGCCTGTGCTTCGGCATCGTTGCCCATTTCCACAAAGCCAAAGCCTTTGGAGCGACCCGTGTCGCGTTCCATCATGACTTTAGCGCTGGTGACAGCGCCAAATTGGCCAAAAGATTGTTGCAGGTCTTCGTCGCGGACCGAGTACGGCAGATTGCCGACGTAAAGTTTGTTGCCCATCAAGGGACTCCTCTAAAACACATTAACAAAAGCGATGGGGTCCCGAAAGCACAACAAATCTTTAAACGTACCGCTGTAGCGCGCGAAACTGACCGATCACCTAACCCGTGTAAATCATGAGAACCATCCGAAAATGTGCTCAAAATTTATACCCCTACATTATGCGCCAGTTAAGCGACTACCACACAACTATCGTATTTACCTAGAAAAGCAGCAAAAAACTTGAAATTCAGGGTTTTGTGTTGTCTGCGACCTGATTTTCAGCCACATGGTTGCGAAACTGGCCCATCGCAGCGCGCATGGTCAGTACCTGGTTTTCAAACTCCGGGCAAGCTTTGCAAGCCAGCATATGCAGTTTGAGTGCCACAGCGTCATTGAGTTTGAGGTCGCGGTCTTCCCTGGCAATCACCAGGGCAGCCGCCTCTCGGCAGGTACGCCTAAGCAGAGTGAATGAGGCCATTGACAGAAAGAGCGTAAAAATAGGTGAATTGGGACATGGGGGTTTGTCGTGCAGTGCCGTTAATTCTTACGCCAAATCTAAAAATTACACGGAGGCCTTTCCAAACCAGTTGATGTTCAAACATTCCTGCAGGCGCAGGCGTGCACGGTGCAACTGCACATACAAATTGGTCGGCGTGACCGACAGCTCTTTGCAAACCTCGTCACACGACAGCTCCAGCCACTCACGCATCAGGAAAACCCGACCAAGCGCAGGCGGGAGCCGCTCCAGGCAGATATCCAGCACCTGAAAAAACTGGTTTTGCTGTAATGTTTTGTGCGGGTCGCCCCAGTCGTTGGGCGTTTCAACAAAATGCCCATCAGCCTGAAACGCCAGCTTGTCCAGCTCGTCGCTGTCATTGCCTGTGTCTGAATCCGGGAGGGCCATTTCGCGGCTGTTCAGGCGAATCATGTCGATCACCTTGTGCTTGAGAATGCCCACCAGCCAGGTTTTAAGCTGGGAGCGGTTGCTGAAAGCTTGCGGCTTTGACAAAGCTGCCAACACCGTTTCAGACACCGCGTCCTCCGCCCAGGCCTCGTTGCGCAACTGCAGGCGTGCAAAGCGCATCAGGTACACACGATGCTCAGCGAGTTGCTCTTCAAAAGCGGCCATAAATTGCAGTCTGGAGTGGCGATGGTTTTGAGTCTATACGTAGCCAGCTGCAATTGGATGACGCGCTTCAATTTTTTTACTGCCGGAACTTTGTGCCTCCGTGCATACTCAGCATTCAAGCTTCATCAAAGGAAATCATATGTTCGCTACGCAAGCACGTGCTCATTTGAAGTGCTCCATGGCCTTGTCCGCAGTGGCTTTATTGTCTGCTTTTGTGATGGGTTCGCAAACAGCAGCGGCACAAACCGCCGCACCCGCAAAGCCCGCCAGCGCGGCCACACCAGTGGTGAACGTGGCGCAAATAGAAGGCAAGACCATTGACGGCAACCCCTTCAGGCTGTCCACCCTCAAAGGCAAGGTGGTGCTGGTGATGTACTGGTCAACCGGCTGCGCGGTGTGCCGCGACAAAATGCCGGAGCTCAGAAGCAACTACGAAGGCTGGATGGGCAAACCGTTTGAGCTGGTCGCCATCAGTACCGATAGCCGCGTGCAGGACTTGCTGGACTACGAGCGCATCATTTCGCGTACCGTACCGATCAAGCAGCGCTTTGTACAGCTCTGGAGTGGTGAGAACGACTACAAGGACAACCTGGGCAAGCATACCCAGTTGCCAGCGGCTTACCTGATTGATAAAACAGGCAAAATTGTTGAGCGCTACAAAGGCCGTATACCCGCCGAGGCCTGGGACAAGATTGCGGATTTGCTTTGATTTGCCACGGGTTTTCCCTATTCAAAATAGTCTGTAAGAAAAAAGCGCGCGCTCAGACTAAACAGCAACCAGACAGAAATAACAGGTGATTTGCAAGTTCTGTCCAGGTTGATTTTCAATGCCAACTTTTTTAATTTTTACCTGGAGATTTACCATGAACCAACGTGCCCTGATCGCTGCGGCTGCAGCTTCCCTGATGTCCACCATGCTGATGGCTACGCCTGCCATGGCTCAAGAAAAAGAAAAATGCTACGGCATTGCCGAAGCTGGCAAAAACGACTGCGCCAATCTGGCCGGTACCCATTCATGCGCTGGCCAGTCCAAAGTGGCGATGGACGCAGGCGAATGGAAGTATGTTGCCAAAGGCACTTGCGCTGGCATGAAAGGCATGACGGCTGATGCTGCCAAAGCCAAAATGAAAATGTCCGAGAAAAAGAGTTAAGCATTTTTGAATCCGGGGTGGCTGTTATTTCTGTCGCCCCTATCCCCACTTGCAGTCCAGCCCATGCCGCACCTGTCGGCATTGGCTGGCGGCACCCCCATTACGGCGAGCTGCTTGAACAGCTGCCACCTCTTGACTTCATTGAAGTCCACTCCGAGAATTTTTTTGCTGATGGCGGCGCAGCCATGGCCGTGCTGCGGCAGGGGCGGGAGCACTACCCCGTCAGTTTGCACGGCGTCGGCTTGGCGCTGGGCTCCGCCGTGGGCATCGACGCCTGGCATCTGGACCAGTTGGCGCGCCTGGTGCAGCACATTGAGCCGATTCGCGTGTCTGACCACGCCTGCTTTGCACGCGGCCTGGTTGCGGGACAGCAGGTGCACGCTGCTGACCTGCTGCCCGTCCCCTTTAACAGCGCCGCACTTGACGTGATGTGTACCAACGTGCAGCGCGTACAAGACCGTCTGAAGCGCCAGCTACTGGTTGAAAACCTGTCGGCCTACGTCAGCTTTGGCAGCAGCGATCTACGGGAGCCCGATTTTTTAAATGCGCTGGTGCGGCGCACGGGTTGCGGCTTGCTGGTCGATGTGAACAATATTTATGTCAATGCACTGAATGAGCAAATCGCGGGGCGTTGCCCGGACCCACTGACCGCGTGCCTGCAGTGGATTGACAGCATTGCACCGCCATCGGTGGGTGAGTTGCATCTGGCAGGCCACATCAACATGGGCGATATGGTGATTGACGACCATGGCAGCCGGGTGTG
Source organism: Polaromonas sp. (assembly GCA_031417995.1). GTDB lineage: Bacteria > Pseudomonadota > Gammaproteobacteria > Burkholderiales > Burkholderiaceae_C > Polaromonas. Next base: position 16,486 of record JANOWR010000142.1, read on the forward strand.
CGATGCAGTGTGGCAAATTTACCGCCATGCGCAAGCCCGGTTTGGCAACGTGCCCGCATTGATGGAGTGGGACACCGACGTACCGCCGCTTGCCATCTTGCTTGAAGAGGCCGCCACGGCCAAAAGCCCATGACCAGCGCCCTGGCTCATGAGCAGTCGATGCTGCTGGATGCGCTGGCGGGCAAGTCAGGCAGCGTCCTGAACACAACATTTAACCCGCGCGGCTTGCAGGTTTACCAGGCCAACCGCGCGGTGCTGGCCCAGCGTACGCTGGCCAGCACCTACCCCGTGATTTGCCAGTTGATCGGTGCAGAAAGCTTTGAACCTCTGGCGCGCCACTTTTGGCAGCGGCACCCGCCCCAGCGCGGCGACATGGGTCAATGGGGCGCGCAGTTGCCTGGGTTTTTAGAGGCGTTGCCGCAATTGGCTGAAGAACCTTTTTTGGCGGATGTGGCGCGACTGGAGTGGGCATTGCACCGTGCTGCCTGCGCACCGGATGCCGTGCTTGACGCGCCCTCGTTTGCGTTGCTGGCTGATGACGATGCACAACCTGTCGGCCTGTCATTAAGCCCTGGCGTGACCACATGGGCCAGCGCCTATCCGGTGGTCAGTATCATCAATGCACACCTGACAGGTCAACCCACACTTGACGAAGCAGCCGCTTTGCTGAGCCAGGGCTTTGGCGAACATGCGCTGGTCTGGCGGCAGGGTTTCAAACCAAAAATACGCCTTCTTGATGCGTCTGAATACCAGATGATTATTACGCTGCAAACAGGTGCGACTCTGCAAGCCGCGCTAGATCAGGTATCCAGCATCAGGGCCCCATTTGACTTCAACGCCTGGCTAGGCCAGGCCGTGCAAACGGGCCTGATCACAGGCGCCATTCATTTGTCAACATAAACAACAACGAGGAAAACCATGAGCAACCCATCAGCCACACTGAATGACAAAGTACGCAGCGCCTGGAGCCCATTGGCGCGTCTGCTCGACGCGCCGCAACCCGGGACGCTTGACAGGGCGCTCAAGCGGTAAATCGCGCTAAAAAGCACTGATTATTGCTGTTTTCAGATGTGTTTTAATGCTGTAGCTCAATAAATTCGGGCGTAAGCAGCTATGAATTAAATAGCGGTCCAGTTTATGCATTCCAAAATATTTTTTGGATATGTTATAAAAAACGCCATGTGCCTCATCACTTTGAGCTGGCAGCCCGCCAGCAAAACACGCCTGATCATCGCTGCCAACCGCGATGAATTTTATGCACGTCCTGCACTGCCCTTGCATCACTGGCCAGGCCCATCCATCCTGGCTGGCCAGGACGTGCAAGCTGGGGGCACCTGGCTGGGCATCAGTAAAAACAGAAACCCTGCAGCAAGCCTGAACGGTGTGCGGATGGCCGCTTTGACCAACTACCGTGACACTGCTCATCACCGGGCAGATGCGCCTTCGCGCGGTCACATCACCACGTCGTTTTTGCAGGGATCCATGAGTGCCGCAACTTATCTTGACATGCTATCAACCACGGCAACTTTGTACAACCCATTCAACCTGATTCTGTTTGACGGACAAGCGTTGATGGGCTTTGAGAGTCGGCAGGTACGGGCATTTGCCTTGCCACCCGGTATCAGTGCGGTGTCAAATGCTGACTTCAACACGCCATGGCCCAAACTGGTGCGTCTGCGTGAAGATTTTGAAAAGTCGCTTGCACGCACGTGCGATGACAACCAGCTTGAACAAACACTTTTCAATTTGCTGGCGCACGACCTCGTTGCATCGGATGCCGAACTGCCTCAAACCGGTATTTCTTTATCAAGAGAACGCGCCCTGTCCCCAGCTTTCATCCGCGCGCCTGGCTACGGCACCCGGGCATGCAGTGTATTAAGCGTTGGCGAACACGCGGCCTGCTTCACTGAGCGAAGCTTTGATGCCAATGGCTTAAAAGGTGAGGTCAGAGAACGCCTTTCAGGGTTTTAATGTGTTGAAAACCTTTTTTGAGCGAGTTTTGGATATGATTTAGGTCTCAAGCCCAATAAATTCGGGCGCAAGCAGCTATTAAATTAGGAGCGTTTTGGAAGCTTTTCTGATATCAATGGGCATCGTTGCCCTGGCTGAAATGGGCGACAAAACGCAGCTGCTGGCCTTGCTGCTGGCCCTTCGCTTCAAAAAACCCTGGCCCATCGTTTGGGGCATTTTGGTGGCGACTGTTTTGAACCACGCCATGGCGGGCGCGCTGGGCGCGTGGCTCACCACGCAGGTCAGCCCGCAAACACTGCGCTGGATCTTGGGCGCATCGTTCATCGCGATGGCTGTCTGGATGTTGATACCCGACAAGATGGATGACGGCGGAGTCAAGTCGTCGCCACGCCTTGGCGTTTTTGGCACAACGGTGGTGCTGTTTTTTCTGGCAGAAATGGGGGACAAAACGCAAGTGGCCACGGTCATGCTGGCGGCGCGTTTTGATGCCTACTTTGCAGTTGTGGCGGGCACCACGCTGGGCATGATGCTGGCCAATGCGCCAGTGGTGTGGCTGGGTGAGCGCGTGACGCGCTGGATACCCCTGCGCGTGGTGCACATCGTCAGCGCGCTGATTTTTTTAGGCCTGGGCCTGTTTGCCCTTTTGGGTTGATCCGCAAGCTTCCAGGCCCGCAAGTCACCAATTGACTTCACGCTCAGGCGTGGCTCCGATGCGATGAATGGACAGGTCAGCCCCTTCAAACTCGTCCTCCTGGGTCATGCGCAAACCCATGGTGAATTTAAGCGCACCATAAACCACAACACCCGACAGCAGCGCCCAGGCCACGCCCATGGTGCTGCCGATCAGCTGCGCGCCCAGGCTGACGCCACCCAGCCCGCCCAGTGCTTTGCTGCCAAAAATGCCGGCGGCAATACCGCCCCACAAACCGCACAGACCATGCAGCGGCCAGACACCCAGCACATCATCAATCTTCCATTTGTTTTGTGTCAGCGAACATGACCACAAACACACCGCCCGCGATACCGCCCGTTACCAGTGCGCCCAGCGGATGCATCAGGTCAGAGCCCGCGCATACTGCCACCAGCCCGGCCAATGGCCCGTTGTGCAGAAAACCAGGGTCATTTTTGCCAAATACCAATGCCGCCAATGTGCCGCCGACCATCGCCATCAATGAATTGACCGCCACCAGGCCAGAAATTTTGTCGATGGTCTGCGCACTCATCACATTAAAACCAAACCAGCCAACCGTCAAAATCCATGCGCCCAGTGCCAGAAACGGAATGCTGGACGGCGGGTGGGCCGACACCGCGCCGTCCTTGCGGTAGCGGTTGTAGCGCGCACCCAGCAACACCACGGCTGGCAGTGCCAGCCAGCCGCCCACCGCGTGAACCACGATGGAGCCGGCAAAGTCATGGAACTCTGCGCCGGTCACCGACTTGATCCAGGCCTGAACGCCGAAATGCTGGTTCCAAGCAATGCCCTCAAAAAACGGGTAAACAAAACCCACAATCACGGCGGTCGCAATCAGCTGCGGGTAAAAACGCGCGCGCTCGGCAATACCGCCTGAAATGATGGCGGGGATGGCGGCCGCGAAGGTCAGCAAAAAGAAAAACTTGACCAGCTCATAGCCGTTTTTAGCGGCCAGTTGTTCAGCGCCGACAAAAAAGTGCGTGCCATAAGCCACGCTGTAACCTATGGCGAAATAGGCAACGGTGGAGACGGAAAAATCCGCCAGAATTTTGACCAGTGCATTGACCTGATTCTTTTTGCGGACGGTGCCCAGCTCCAGAAAGGCAAAACCAGCATGCATGGCCAGCACCATGATGCCCCCCAATAAAATGAATAGTGCGTCAGAGCCCTGTTTTAGTGCGTCCATGAGTGTCTTTTCTTTGTAAATGTGTTTTGATGGTGCGTTTTCAGCATGTTTATTTAAAGCGCACTAAATGCAAGCAAGAAATGCGCCATTAACGTGCGCGTAAAAGATGGCGTCAGTCGCACACTTTTTCTGTGGTTGTGCAAGCAATGGATTTCGTGATCCGAGCCATTGCTTTAAAGCCTGCGCCGGACGTCCCTGCTGGATTGATATACTGCAATTGCGCCGATTTGCTACAGATTGCGGGCGCTTAATAAGTTCAGCTAAAGACGTCTGCCAGCCCGGCCTCGCCTTTAGCGATGTCGGGTTTTTTTATTTTTATTGCATATCAAGATGTTGATCGCCAAACCGCAGTCCATGCACTTTGAAGAGCCGCTGCCGCTACAAAGCGGCGCGTCGCTGCGTGCCTACGATTTGAGCTTTGAGACCTACGGCATGCTGAATGCCGACAAGTCCAACGCCGTGTTGATCTGCCACGCGCTCAATGCGTCGCACCACGTGGCGGGCGTGTATGCGGGGCAAGACAATTCTGAAGGCTGGTGGGACACGATGATTGGCCCCGGCAAGCCGGTGGATACCAACCGGTTCTTTGTGATTGGTGTCAACAATCTCGGCTCATGCTTTGGCTCGACCGGCCCCATGCAAACCAACCCTGACACCGGCAAGATTTACGGCGCAGACTTTCCCGTCGTCACAGTGCAGGACTGGGTGGATGCACAGGCCCGGCTGATGGATGCGCTGGGCATACAAACCCTGGCCGCCGTGATGGGCGGCAGCCTGGGCGGTATGCAGGCCCTCAGTTGGACGCTGCAATATCCTGACCGTGTGCGTCATGCCGTGGTGGTGGCCAGCGCCCCCAACCTGACGGCTGAAAACATTGCGTTTAACGAAGTCGCCCGCCGCGCCATCGTCACCGACCCCGACTTTTGCGAAGGCCATTACGCAGCGCACGGCGTGCTGCCCAAGCGCGGTTTGCGGATTGCACGAATGATTGGCCACATCACTTACCTTAGCGATGACGTGATGAATGAGAAGTTTGGACGGCAGCTCAGAGAAGTTTCTGGCGCACACGTCAGTGGCTACAAATTTTCAACACAAGACGTTGAATTTCAGATCGAAAGCTATTTGCGCTACCAGGGCGACAAATTCAGCGAATACTTCGATGCGAACACGTATTTGCTGATCACCCGTGCGCTTGATTACTTTGACCCTGCCGCTGCATTTGGCGGTGATTTAAGCGCCGCTCTAAGACAAGCCAAGGCTAAATTTTTGCTGGTCAGCTTCACCACCGACTGGCGCTTTGCGCCCGCGCGCAGTCGCGAGATCGTCAAAGCGCTGCTGGACAACCAGATAGACGTGAGTTATGCCGAGATTGATGCGCCGCACGGTCACGACGCGTTTTTGCTTGAAGACGCCCGCTACATGGGTGTCGTACGGTCTTATTTTCAAAGCAGGGTGGCGGTATGACAACAGCACCTTCACAAGACCTGCTGTCCATCGCCCGTCTTGTGCCGCATGGCTCGCGTGTGCTGGACCTGGGTTGCGGCACAGGTGAGCTGCTGGCATATTTGATCAAGGCGCGCGGCTGCTCAGGCTACGGCGTTGAAATTGACGACGCCAACGTGCAGGCCTGCGTGGCCCGCGGCGTCAATGTCATTCAACTCAACCTTGACGAAGGTCTGGCCGTGTTTGGCGACGCCTCGTTTGACGTGGTGCTGCAAATCGACACGCTCCAGCACCTGCGCAACGCCGAAGTGATGTTGCGCGAGACCGCACGCGTGGGCCGCATGGGCATCGTTGCTTTCCCCAACTTTGGCCACTGGCCAAATCGCCTGGCCGTGTTGCGTGGCCGTATGCCAGTGACCAAGGTGCTGCCCTACCAGTGGTACGACACGCCCAACATTCGCGTCGGTACGCTGCAAGATTTTGAAGCACTCGCAGTCAAAAACCAGTTGGAAATACTCGACCAGTTCGGCTTGCAAGACGGCCGCGAAGTCCGCTTTTGGTCAAACGCGCTGGCCAGCCGGGCGGTGTTCAAGTTTCAGCGCGGGTAGGTTTGGGCAGGTGCTAATATCCTGCCATCGGGAACACAGCCTCCCGAGCATCCTTGGTTGATAGACGGTGTCCCGTCCAAGCGCTGGCAACTCGGTTGGAGTATTTTGTGGACACCCATATCAAATCTTCTGATTCCGCTTCTTCCCTTTTCATTTCGCCGCAAGAACTTGGCAGCCGTTTAAGCCGCGCTGATGCGCCATTGCTGCTGGATGTGCGGCCGCAAGCACGCTTTGATGCCAGTGCGCGCATGTTGATGGGTGCGCAGCGATGTCCTGCCGATCAAATACCCACTTTTGCTGCGGCCTTGTTTGTATCAAACCCGCATCAGGAAGTTGTGACGTACTGCGTGTACGGCCACCAAGTGAGCCAAAATGCAGCGGATGCCTTTCGAGCCGCAGGCTTGAATGCGCGCGCTTTGGCAGGCGGCTTTGAGGGTGGAGAAGACGGCGTTGACACCGCGCAGGATATTGCCCAGTGGCGCAGTGCCCAATTGCCAACCGTTGCAAAAGGCAAGCCATGACGACGCAGCTGGCGCCAGTTGTTTCATTGAGCGAAGCGTTTCGCTTCTGGCTGCAACTCGGCTTTATCAGCTTTGGAGGGCCTGCCGGGCAAATTGCCATCATGCACCGCGAACTGGTTGAAAAGCGCCGCTGGATTTCTGAAAAACGCTTTTTGCACGCACTCAACTTTTGCATGGTGCTGCCCGGCCCGGAGGCGCAGCAACTGGCCACCTACCTGGGCTGGCTGATGCACCGCACCTGGGGCGGCGTGGTGGCGGGCACGCTGTTTGTGTTGCCATCGCTGGTGTTGCTGATCGTGCTGAGCTGGGTCTACATGGCCTATGGCGAGCAGCCCATCGTGGCGGGGATTTTTTACGGCATCAAACCCGCTGTTGCAGCAATTGTGCTGCATGCGCTGCACCGCATTGCCAGCAAATCGCTGGGTAATCCTTTGGTAGCCCCCGTTCCATGGGTGCTGGCGGCTATGAGCTTTATAGCTGTTTGGGCTTTGCATGCGCCATTTCCTTTGGTGGTTCTGGCCGCGATGTTGATCGGCGTGGTGGTGTCGCGGGTAGCGCCTGGCGCGTTGGGCAAGGGCGGCGGACATACGGGCAAGGCCAGCAGTACACATGAAGCGGCGTTGATTGATGACGATACGCCGACGCCTCTTCATGCGCTGTTCAAAATCTCCCGGCTGGCGATGGTGTTGGCGGCTGGTGCGGTGCTGTGGTTACTGCCGATGGCGCTGCTATTTTTTAACTACGGCTGGCAAGACACGTTGACTCAAATTGGCTGGTTTTTTACCAAGGCGGCGTTGCTGACGTTTGGCGGTGCGTATGCGGTGCTGCCCTACGTTAACCAGTCGGCGGTTGAGCACTATCAGTGGCTCACCACAGCGCAAATGATGGACGGCCTGGCGCTGGGCGAAACCACGCCCGGCCCGCTCATCATCATCGTGGCGTTTGTCGGGTTTGTGGCCAGTTGGGGCAAGGCGGTGATGGGGCCTGAGGCGCTGTTTTTGGGGGCGGCGCTTGGGGCTTGCGTGGCGACATGGTTCACGTTTTTGCCTTCGTTTATTTTTATTCTGGCGGGCGGGCCTTATGTGGAATCGACACGGGGCAATCTCAAACTCACTGCACCGCTGGCGGCGGTGACTGCGGCAGTTGTCGGTGTCATTGCCAATCTGGCTCTGTTTTTTATAGCTGCTGTGGCCCGACCTTTGGGCGCTGGAGGCCATTTTGACTGGATAGCATTGGGAATAGTGGTGGCTGCGGCGCTGGCTTTGTGGTACTTGAAATGGGGTGTGATTCGCGTGATTGCTGTGGCAGCGGTGACGGGCTTGTTGCTGCGTTTGGCTGGCATGGCGTGAACTGGTCATTGCGGCCTTGAGCCGCAATCCATGAATCCGATCCTTGACCAGCATCGCTGAAGTCATGGATCCCGGGTCATGCCCGGGATGACAATACCTAAACCCGCGTTAAGCTCTGATCATGCAAGATGCATCGACGACCCGCAACATCTCTGTCTGGCAGCGCCTTTTTGGCGACTGGACGCAAAGCGTCACGCCCACCACTCTTCGCGCCGATGCGCTGGCTGGGCTGTTGGGTGCCGTGCTGGTGTTGCCCCAGGGCATTGCGTTTGCGACATTGGCGGGTTTGCCGCCGCAGTATGGCCTGTACACAGCGGTCGTTCCCTGCATCATTGCAGCGCTATTCGGCTCCAGTTGGCATGTGATGTCAGGGCCGACCAATGCCAATTCGCTGGCCTTGTTTGCCATGTTGTCGCCGCTGGCGCTTAGCTTTACCCCGGCCTACATTCAGTTGGCTTTGGCCGTCACGCTGATGGTGGGCGTGATGCAGTTTTTGATTGGCGTCCTGCGTCTGGGCAGCCTGGCCAACTTTATTTCACCTGCGGCGCTGTTTGGCTTTACGTCAGGTGCTGCGGTGCTGATAGCGGTGTATGCGCTGCCTGACTTTTTGGGCTTGTCGCCCGCCAAAGAGCGTGGCGCGTCAAGTGTGTTGATGCATGTGCTTGCGCAGCTTGGGCAGATGGACAAGGCTTCACTGCTGGTGGGTGCAACGACTGTGCTGGTGGCGCTGGGCGTGCGTTATTTCCGGCCAGGTTGGCCCTTCATGCTGATCGGTTTGGCGGTGGCGACCGCGCTGGCAACGGGCACTGGCATGGCGGTGCGCACGATTGGCCACATCGCCACACCCTGGCCGCAGTTTGTGTTGCCGCAGATCAGCTGGGCGTCGGTGTCAGAGCTGCTCGGCTTGGCTTTTGCCCTGACGATTGTGGCGTTGGGGCAGGCCATATCGATAGCCAAAGCGGTGGCCGCCAAGTCGGGTCAGCGCATTGATGCGAACCGCGAGTTTCGCGGACAGGGTTTGTCGAATATTGTGGGCGGGTTTTTCTCGTGCTATGTGTCATGCGGGTCCATGAACCGCTCCATGCCCAACCTGCAAGCCGGTGCGCGCACGCCGCTGGCGGCGGTTTTTTCTGCGGTGCTGGTCTTGGTACTGGTAGCCATCAGCAGCGCGCTGCTGGCCAAAATCCCGATGGCGGCGCTGGCAGGCTTGCTGCTGCTGGTGGCGATATTTTTGTTTGACATCGCGCGCTGGCGTGAAGTGTTCGGCTTAAGCCGTGTCGAATTTACAGTCGCGCTGGCCACGTTGATCGCCACCTTGACGATTCGCCTCGAGATGGCCATCTTGCTGGGCACGCTTTTGTCACTGATGACGTTTTTATACCGTACCTCCAAACCAGCGATGCGCACCATGGGTTTTGACAGCACGCGTGATGACCGCCAGTTCGTGGTGCTGGACAACAATTCATCAAGCCTGCCTGAATGCCCCCAGCTCAAATTACTGCGCATGGAAGGTGAGGTGTATTTTGGCGCCACCCAGCACGTGGCCGACAAGTTGCATGCATTGCGCAACGAAGCCAACCCGCAAAAGCACTTGCTGGTGATGGGCAAAAGCATGAACTTTATTGACCTGGCCGGGGCTGAGTTGTGGGAGCAGGAGCTGAACGCCCGCCGCGCCATGGGCGGTGACTTGTACTTTCACCGCCCTCGCCCCGAGGTGATAGCCATGTGGCAGACCACAGGCTTCACCCGCCTGCTGGGGCCGGAGCACCAGTTCCCCGACAAGCGGGTGGCCATTGCCACCATCTTCCCAAAGCTCGACCCGCAGATTTGCAGCGCCTGTACGGCGCGCATTTTTTGGGAATGCAAAAGCGTTCCAAAACCCCCAGGCGCGCTCTCATAAAATAAGCCAATGCACCCACGTCTAGCAGTCCTCCCCCAATATTTAACCCCCAACCACGCCATCAACGCCTTTTCAGGCTGGGTTGCTGGCGGTAAACGTGGCTGGATCACGACCGAGACCATTCGCTGGTTTGTAGGCAAGTACAACGTCAACATGGACGAAGCACTGAACAGCGACATTGCCAGTTACGCCAGCTTCAATGACTTTTTTACCCGCGCCTTGAAACCCGGCGCACGGCCAACTGCTCAAGCCGATCTGATCTGCCCGGTCGACGGCGCGATCAGCCAGTTCGGCCCGATTTCCGGTGACCAGATTTTTCAGGCCAAGGGCCACCGTTATTCCACCACCGCGCTGGTCGGTGGCGACGCGGGGCTGGCTGAGCAATTCAGGGACGGCAGCTTTGCCACGTTGTACCTGAGCCCGAGGGACTACCACCGCATTCACATGCCCTGCGCTGGCCGCTTGACGCAAATGGTTTACGTACCGGGCGATCTGTTCTCCGTCAACCCCACCACGGCACGCGGCGTGCCGGGGCTGTTTGCGCGCAACGAGCGGGTGGTCTGTGTTTTTGAATCCACACGTGGGCCGTTTGTGTTGGTGCTGGTCGGCGCCACCATTGTGGGCAGCATGGCCACGGTATGGCACGGCGTGGTCAATCCGCCGCGCCTGCCCGATGTCAAAACCTGGAATTATGCTGATCAAAAGGTGGCATTAAAGCAGGGCGACGAGATGGGCAGATTTTTGTTAGGCTCTACCGTCGTCATGCTGTTTCCCAAGGCCGGGCTGGCGTTTAACCCGGCCTGGCAGCCGACGCAGGCCATCCGTCTGGGTGAGTCGATGGCAAACTTTCTTACCGATGAATAGGAGCCAACATGAACGCACCCCTGTACAAAGAAATCCCCGCTGACATCCTGAACGCTGCCAAGGCTTTGAGCCAGGTCAGCGCCCAATGGGACGGCGACATCGTCCGGCAAATCAGCGACTACATTGCCATCCCGGCCAAGTCACCCGGCTTTGACGCCGACTGGAAGGCGCACGGCTACATCGACACCGTCATGCGCAACGCTGCAGCATGGGTTGAAGCGCAAAAAGTTGAGGGCTTGACGCTGGAAGTCATCCGGCTTGAAGGCCGCACGCCGGTGCTGTTCTTTGAAATCCCTGCCACCCGTGTCGACTCAACACAAACAGTCCTCATGTACGGCCACCTCGACAAGCAACCCGAATTTACCGGCTGGCGCAGTGACCTGGGCCCATGGACGGCCAAGTATCAGGAAGGCAAACTCTACGGGCGCGGCGGCGCTGACGACGGCTATGCGGTGTACGCCAGCATCGCGGCGGTGCAAGCGTTAAAAGCGCAAAACGTGCCGCACCCGCGCATCGTCGGTTTGATTGAAACCTGCGAAGAGAGCGGTTCTTACGACTTGCTGCCCTACGTCGATGCGCTGCGCAAGCGCCTGGGCGATGTGGCATTGGTCGTGTGCCTGGATTCAGGCGCGGGCAATTACGACCAGCTGTGGCTGACCACCAGTCTGCGCGGCATGGGCGGTGGCGTGCTGAAAGTGGAGGTACTTGACGAAGGCGTGCATTCAGGCGACGCCAGTGGCGTGGTGCCGTCGAGCTTTCGCATCCTGCGGCATGTGCTTGACCGCCTGGAGGACAGCGCCACCGGCCGCTTGCTGCCGCAAAGCTTTCACTGCGCCATTACCGCTGACCGATTGGCGCAAGCCAAGGCCACAGCGGCGACGCTGGGCGACGAGCTGTACAAGCGCTTTCCGTGGGCGCATTACGACTGTGAAGGCTCGAGCGCCTTCACGCTGCCGATGACGACTGACCCGGTTGAGGCATTGTTGAACCGTACCTGGCGACCGACGTTAAGTGTCACAGGTGCGGAAGGCTTTCCGGCATTGAAAGACGCGGGCAATGTGCTGCGGCCTTACACCGCGTTCAAACTATCACTGCGTTTTCCGCCACTGGTTGATGCTTCCCAAGCCGTACAAGAGCTTAAAAAACTGCTCGAAGACAACGCCCCGTACAACGCCAAAGTCACCTTTGAAGGCGGCGGCGGCGCGACAGGCTGGAATGCCCCCAGCACCGTTGACTGGTTTGAAAATGCGCTCAACGACGCGTCACAAAACTTTTTCGGCGCCCCCTGCGGCACCATTGGCCAGGGCGGCACCATACCGCTGATGAACATGCTCAGCAAGGGCTTCCCGAAAGCGCAAATGATGGTTTGCGGCGTGCTGGGCCCCAAAAGCAACGCGCACGGGCCAAATGAGTTTTTGCATGTGCCGTATGCCAAAAAGCTCACAGCTGCTGTCGCTCACGTGATGGCGCGCGTACCAGGTTGATGCGAAAGCGAGCGTACTTGTGTATGTACGCGCCTTAACCCCTTTTACTGCCAGCGACGGCGAAAACCTGGCGCTTTACAACTGGCTACCCGAAGACTCCACCAGACAGCTGGGCCGTGCCGGTATCCACATGCGCGGTGTGGTGCTGATCGTTCACGGCCTGGGCGACCACGCGGGCCGCTACGAGCATGTGGCGCATGCCCTGCGTGACTGGGGCTTTGATGTACGCGCCTATGACCAGCGTGGCCATGGTGAATCAGGCGGCAAACCCGGCGCGCTGCCCAACAACACGGCCTTGCTGGACGACCTGGCGGAGGTGGTGGACGACACCCGCGCGCACTGCCATGGGCTGCCTCTGATTTTGTTGGGCCACAGCATGGGCGGCCTGGTGGTCAGCCGTTTTGCGGCACTTGGCATTCGGCCAGTTGATGCACTGGTGATGTCGTCACCGGCACTGGATGCCGGGCTGGGCGCGTTTCAAAAACTGCTGCTCAAAGTGCTACCGCGCGTGGCGCCCAACCTGTGTGTGGGCAACGGACTGGACGCCAACTTTATTTCGCACGATGCGCAGGTGGTTAAAGCCTACCTGGCGGACCGCCTGGTGCACAACAAAATCTCGCCCCGGCTGGGCCAGTTCATCGCTACGGCTGGCCCGGCCACAGTGGCAGCGGCTGCAAGCTGGCGCGTACCGACACTGCTGATGTATGCCGGTGCCGACAAGCTGGTGAACCCGGCTGGGAGCGACCGGTTCGCGCGGCTGGTCAGCACTTCAAAAGCGGTAAAGCCAGGAATCGTGACAGCCAGGCGCTTTGACGGCTATTACCACGAGCTGTTCAACGAGCTGGAGCCTGCCCCTGTATTTGAAATGCTCAAAACCTGGCTGGATGCCCGTTTTTAGGTATCAAATCAGCCTCTAGACGAATAAATTCGGGCGCAAACAGCTATTAAATTTATAGCGTTTGATTTAATTCAATGCGTATGCTTTGGCCAGCTCTTGCACGCCTGCATCAATCAGGTTGCCGGGTATGGCGGCATAACCCAGGCGCAAATGCGACTGGCTTGCCACGGATGATTTTTTAAAGAAGATATCCCCTGGCTCGATCAGTACGCCCCGCGCCGCGCAGTTTTCTGCCAACAGTTGTGTGTTCAATCCGTCTGGCCCTTTGATCCACGCGCCCGAGCCACCTTGTGACGGCATGATGTGAAACTGCGGCAAGTACTTTGCGAATGCGTTGGTCAATAGCTCGCGCCTTTCCCGATACGTCACATTCAACTTGCGAATAAAAGCATCATGGTGGCCCTGCGCAATGAACAGGCTGGCGGTGTGTGCGTTGTTGGCTGGCGTGTGCCTGATGATCAGGCGCCGCAAGGCGCGCAGCTCGCGTATCAGCTCGGCGGGTGCCACGATATAGCCAATCCGCAGGCCATGGGCCAGGGTTTTAGACAAGCTGCCCAGGTAAATCACGCGTCCATCGGTGTCCAGGCTTTTCAGTGCTGGCAGCGGCCTGCCAGAAAAGTTCAGCTCGCTTTCGTGGTCATCTTCAAAAAGCACGACATCGCGCTTTTTTGCCAGCGCCAGAATCTCCTGCCTGCGTGCCAAAGGCATCGTGACTGTCGTTGGGCACTGGTGGCTGGGCGTGACGTAAACATAGGCGCACTGACCCATGGCGCGCGATGGGGTCAGGCCATCCGAATCAATCGGCAGAGCTTTGACATGGTCGCTGCGCAGCAAAAAGTTGTTACGCGCATCCGGGTAACCGGGGTCTTCAATGCCCACCACCGTTTTGCGGTCCAGCAGCACATTGGCCAGCAAATAGCAGGCCATTTGCGCACCTGCGGTGACCAGGATTTCATCACGCCTGGCCATGATGCCCCGCGCTGGTAGCAGCCGGTGCTGGATCTGGTCAATCAGCGCTTCTGAGTCACGGTTGATATGGTCTTGCGCCCACTTTTTGACGGCAGGCACAAACAGCGCCTGGTGTGCGCAGGCCCGCCAGTCCTTCAATGGCACCAGGCTGGCATCAAATTGGCCATAAACAAACGGGTAGGCAAAGTCTTGCCAGTTGGCCGGCTTGATGATGTTGCGCTGCCCGGCAACACTGGAAACCAGCCGAGCGCCCCACTGCATGCCGATGGACGCGGACGCTTGCGGCGAGGACTGCACAGCCTGCCCCAGCAAAATATCGCCATTGACCACCAGGCCACTGCGGGGAGCAGCAATCAAAAACCCCTTGTCCACCAGCACCTGCAGCGCCAGCGACACCGTGTTGCGCGACAGACCGAGTGCAGCGGCCAGCGCGCGGCTGGTGGGTACTTTGGCACCTGCAGGCACCAGACCCACCAGGATGGAATGCACCATCATCTCTTTGACCCGACCTTGCAATGTTGTGCTGCTGCCCGAGAACTCCGGGAACAGTTTGGCCCAGATACCTGTGATTTCCTGTTTTTGCCGCACCGCGTCATCCTCTCAAAAAACGAAATTCTGTTGCACCTTCTTGGCGTTCTGCACCAACAAAGGGTATTCCCGCAAGTACCTTGGCAACCAGAGGGTGCGTTTTTTACAGCGCGATGAAAAACCCTAGGGGTTTTCATTTTGGCACCAAAGCAAAATCAGTCTGGCACTATTTTAGGAAATGAGTTTTGCCTACTATTCGCACAGGTCACATGCGTGTTTGCAAGTGAGCCCCTTTCAAACCCAACAACGTCTGCAACTCTTTTACTGGATGGACACCATGAAACACCTGCTTAAAACACTGCTCATCGGCTCGGCCTTCACGCTCACCATGCTGTCGCAAGCCGTGGCTCAAACCAAAGTGGTCATTGGCCACTTTGGCGACCCTGTTCCCTATAAAGCGCTTATTGCCAACGGAGCGCTTGAAAAAGCCACGGGATGGACGATTGAGTGGCGTCAGTTCGCTTCAGGCGCTGAGGTCAATGCGGCCATGGCCTCTGGCGGCATTCAAATTTCTGAAATCGGCTCTTCGCCATTGTCGGCTGGTCTTAGCTCTGGCATCGACTATCAGATGGTGTCGGTCGGC
>JANOWR010000143.1:0-8669 GCA_031417995.1 Polaromonas sp.
AAAATGCTACGTTAAATTATTCTCCTTCACTTCAGGACTTCTCATGAAATTCAAACTCGCTGCCCTCTCAATTGCACTGCTGGCCACCACGGGTGCTTTTGCCCAGGCCACCGACACGGTCGCCAAAGTCAAAGCCTCTGGTGTGGTCACCATGGGCGTTCGTGACTCTTCAGGCGCGCTGTCGTACACCCTGGGTGAAGGCAAATACACCGGTTACCACATTGAGGTGTGCAACAAGGTCATTGCCAACCTTGAAAAGGCCGCTGGCCGCAAGCTGGAAGTCAAATACCAGCCTGTCACCTCACAAAACCGTATACCACTGGTGCAAAACGGCACGGTTGACATTGAGTGCGGTTCGACCACCAACAACGCCACCCGCCAAAAAGACGTGGCCTTCTTGCCCACGACTTTTGTCGAGGAAGTGCGTATTGCCGTCAAAGCCAGCTCTGGCATTACTTCCATCGTTCAGTTGAACGGCAAAAATGTGGCCACCACCACTGGCACCACGTCTGTGCAAACCCTGCGTAAAAACGAACGCGCCAGCAACATTGACTTCAAGGAGGTTTTTGGCAAAGACCACTCCGACAGCTTCTTGCTGCTTGAGTCAGGCCGTGCAGAGGCTTTTGTGATGGACGGTGCGATTTTGGCTGGCAACATTGCCACCGCTAAAAACCCGGCTGATTTCAAACTGGTCGGCGAAGTGCTCAGCGTTGAGCCCATCGCCATCATGATCCGCAAGGACGACACCGCCTTCAAGAAAATTGGCGACGACACCGTCAAGGACATGATGAAGTCGGGCGAGCTGGCCAAGCTGTGGGACAAGTGGTTCATGCAACCCATCCCACCAAAAAACACCAAAGTCGGCTACGCCGCCAGCGAAAGCACCAAGGCCGCTTGGGCCAACCCCAACGACAAGCCCATGGAAGACTACGCCAAAAAGTAATTTCGTAGTGCAGTTAATGGCTTGAGTACAAACCCCGCAACTGAATTGAATCGGCGGGGTTTGTTGTTTCAAGTCCGGCAAATCTTTAAACGACCCAAATAATAGCCAGACAAATAACAACATCGAGGAGCCTCCATGAATTGGGACTGGAAAGTATTTTTGAACGACGACGGCAGTGGCCGTACCTACCTTCAGTGGATGTTTGATGCGTGGGGCTGGACGCTGTCTGTTGCGGGTGCCTCGTGGGTTGTGGCCATGCTGGTTGGCGCACTGGTCGGCACGCTGCGCACGCTGCCCAACAGCCCGTGGCTGGTCAAACTGGCCAATGCGTGGGTTGAGCTGTTTCGCAACATTCCGCTGCTGGTGCAGATCTTCATCTGGTACTTTGTGGTGCCCAAAGTCTTCCCCCCCATGAAGGAGCTGCCCAGCTTTATCCTGGTGGTGTTTGCACTTGGCTTTTTTACCTCGGCACGGATTGCCGAGCAGTTTCGCGCGGGTATTCAGGCCTTGCCGCGTGGCCAGCGTTACGCCGGTATGGCGATGGGTTTTACCACCGCGCAGACTTACCGCTATGTGATTTTGCCGATGGCCTTTCGCATCATCATTCCGCCACTGACCAGCGAGTCGATGAATTTGCTTAAAAACTCATCGGTGGCGTTTGCGGTGTCGATTGCAGAGCTGACGATGTTTGCCATGCAGGCGCAGGAAGAAACCTCGCGCGGCATTGAAATTTATCTGGCAGTCACGCTGGTCTATGCCGTCTCTGCCTTTGCCGTCAACAGAATATGTGCCTTCGTTGAAAAGCGGGTGCAAATCCCGGGCATGGTGATTGCAGGCGCAACAGGCGGGGGGCATTGACATGTTTGGACTAGACCTCTCCTTTTTAAACTGGGACATCATCTCGAAGTTCGTCATCAAGGGCTTCTGGTTCAGCATCCAGCTGACCATCATTGCCACGATTGGCGGCATCATTCTGGGCACCATTCTGGCGTTGATGCGTTTGTCCGGTAAAAAATGGCTGGCGACGCCCGCTACCATTTACGTCAATGGCATGCGGTCAGTGCCGCTGGTCATGGTGATCTTGTGGTTCTTTCTGCTGGTGCCTGCCGGGTTTTATGCCTTGATTCCAGGCGGTGCCAACAACCGCGCCGAAATCTCCGCCATCATCACTTTTGTGGCTTTTGAGGCGGCTTATTTCAGCGAAATCATGCGGGCGGGCATCCAGTCCATCTCGCGTGGGCAGGTCAATGCCGGGCGGGCGCTTGGCATGACCTATTCGCAAAACATGAAGCTCATCATCTTGCCGCAGGCGTTTCGCAACATGGTGCCGATCTTGCTGACGCAAACCATTATTCTGTTTCAGGACACCTCACTCGTGTACGCCATCGGCGCGTATGACCTGCTCAAGGGTTTCAGCACCGCAGGCAAAATTTACGGCCGACCCGAAGAGGCTTATTTGCTGGCGGCGGTGGTTTACTTTGTGATGTGCTTTGGTCTGTCTTACATGGTCAAGCGCCTGCAAGCCAAGATAGCGATCATCCGTTGATCATTGATAAAAAACAATCGAACAGGTATTGGAGAAAAACATGGCAATGATTGAAATGAAAGAAGTGTCCAAGTGGTATGGCACGGTGCAGGTACTCAACAACTGCACCACCAGCATCAACAAGGGCGAAGTGGTGGTGGTGTGCGGGCCATCTGGCTCAGGCAAGTCAACGCTGATCAAAACCATCAACGCGCTGGAGCCTTTTCAGAAAGGCCAGATTTTTGTCGATGGCCAGGCGGTACATGACCCAAAAACCGACCTGCCAAAACTGCGCAGCCGCGTCGGTATGGTGTTTCAGAATTTTGAGCTGTTCCCGCACCTGAGCGTGACCGAAAATTTGACGCTGGCACAAATGAAGGTGTTGGGCCGCAGCGCCGAAGAAGCCAAAGCGCACGGCCTGAAGTACCTGGACCGCGTGGGTCTGATGTTGCACAAAGACAAGTTTCCTGGTCAGCTCTCAGGTGGCCAGCAGCAACGTGTGGCGATTGCCCGTGCCCTGAGCATGGACCCGATTGCCATGCTGTTTGACGAGCCCACTTCTGCACTTGACCCTGAAATGGTGGGCGAAGTCCTGGACTGCATGATGGACCTGGCCAAAGAGGGCATGACGATGATGGTGGTGACGCATGAAATGGGTTTTGCCAAAAAAGTCGGCAGCCGCGTGATTTTTATGGACGTCGGCGGCAAGATTCTAGAGGACTGCTCTACCGACGAGTTTTTCCAGCACCCGGAAAATCGCCAGCCGCGTACCAAGGATTTTTTGAACAAAATTCTGGCGCATTGAAGGTAAGGCTCCCCCCTGAAGCGGCTTTGCCGCCTCCCCATCAGGAGGCGCCGCTGGCGGCCCGGCAAAGCCTTCTCCGCCGGACCTTGCCTAACAGCTTCGGTAACCATGACGCAGCGACAATAGCGGCATGACTCAAATAACCATCACCCGCCCCGACGACTGGCACCTGCATGTGCGCGACGGCGACGCGCTGCATACTGTGGTGCCGCACACCGCAGCGCAGTTTGGCCGCGCCATCATCATGCCCAATCTGCGCCCACCCGTCACCACGGCAGCGCAGGCACTGGCCTACAAAAGCCGCATTCAAGCCGCTGTTCCCGAAGGCGTGGCGTTTGAGCCTTTGATGACGCTGTATCTGACCGACAACCTGCCGCCTGATGAGATCAAACGGGCCAAAGATGCAGGCGTGGTTGCCGCCAAGCTGTACCCGGCGGGTGCCACCACCAACAGCGATGCTGGCGTGACCGACCTGCGCAAGACCTATAAAACGCTGGAGGCTATGCAGCGCGATGGCTTGCTGCTGCTGGTGCACGGTGAAGTCACCTCGCCAGACATCGACCTGTTTGACCGTGAGGCAGCCTTCATTGACACGCAATTGATCCCGCTGCGCCGCGACTTTCCAGAACTCAAAATCGTGTTTGAGCACATCACCACCAAGGAAGCGGCTTACTATGTGCGTGATGCCGACGGCTTTACCGCAGCCACAGTCACCGCACACCACTTGCTGTACAACCGCAACGCGATTTTCACTGGCGGTATTCGCCCACATTACTACTGCCTGCCTGTGCTTAAACGCGAAACGCATCGCCTGGCGCTGGTTGAGGCAGCGGTGAGTGACAACCCACGATTCTTTCTGGGCACCGACAGCGCTCCCCATCCCGCGCACTTGAAGGAGCATGCCAGCGGCTGCGCAGGCTGCTACACCGCGCATGCCGCGATGGAGCTGTATGCCGAGGTTTTTGAGGCAGCGGGCGCACTGCACAAGCTGGAGGCTTTTGCCAGCTTCAATGGCGCTGATTTTTATGGCTTGCCGCGTAACACGGGGACGGTCACTCTCAAAAAAGAAAGCTGGACACCGCCTGAGAGTTTTGCGTTTGGTGAAGGCCAGCTCAAGCCGCTGCGCAGTGGGGAAAGCCTTGCTTGGCGCATGGTGTGACCCGTGATGTGATCGACTGGAGTGCGCCCTGGCTTGCGCCATATGCAGCCCATGCCCTTGACATGCCAGACAGTGGTGTTGCCGAAGCATTGAACTCCACCGTTTACTCACCTGTTCGATTCGTCAGCCAATCCCATTTGCCAGACGGCCAAGCCTACGAGCAGTTCATCTTTGACACCCAAACCGTCCCCACGCGCGACAACCTGCACGATTTTTTCAATGGTCTGTGCTGGCTGACCTTTCCAGAGATAAAGAAAAAGCTCAACCAATTGCAAGCCGAGCAATTGGCGTTTGATGGTGTGCAACAAGTACGCGGCCCGGTGCGCGATGCACTCACTTTGTTCGATGAAAACGCCGCTTTTTTGATCGCACCGCAGCCACTGTGGGACGCGCTGATCGCCAAAGACTGGCAGCATCTGTTCGTTAAGCTGCGCCCCCTGTGGATAGATGCGCAACTGGTGTTGTTTGGGCACGCACTGCTGGAAAAGCTGGTCAATCCACGAAAACCCATCACAGCCCACGTTTACCGGGCGCAACCAACTACTGATTCCATAGCGGCTCTGGATGTATGGATCGCCAGCGACATCACGGCTGACAAGTTGGCCAACAAACCCTTTGCGCCACTGCCCGTACTGGGCGTGCCTGGCTGGTGGGCTGACAACGAGAAACTTTCCTTTTATGAGGACATTCTTGTTTTCAGGCCAGAAAGCAAGAAAATAGTAAAAAAATCATTCGTCTAGCGGTCTTCAGCTCTTGAGCTTGTCACCCCGCCCCCCAATTGGGGAACTGTTGAGTTAACTTCCACCCGGAGAATCCATGAAACGTATTTTTCTGTTTGTCATGACCAACCTGGCCGTCATCGTCGTGCTGGGCATTATTGTCAATATCCTGGGCCTGAACCGCTTCATCACAGCGCAGGGCTTGAACCTCACGTCATTGCTCGGTTTTGCCTTGGTCATGGGTTTTGGCGGCGCCTTTATTTCGCTGTTGATCAGCAAGCCGGTGGCCAAATGGAGTCCGGGCGTTCGGGTCATCAACGAGCCACAAA
Source organism: Polaromonas sp. (assembly GCA_031417995.1). Taxonomy (GTDB): domain Bacteria; phylum Pseudomonadota; class Gammaproteobacteria; order Burkholderiales; family Burkholderiaceae_C; genus Polaromonas. The sequence continues at coordinate 5,481 of JANOWR010000143.1, forward strand.
ATGCCGACGAGGCCTGGATTGTGGACACCGTCAAAAAATTCGCTGACAAAGCGCAAATTGGCATGCCTGAAGTGGGCATTTTTGAAGGCGAACCCAACGCTTTTGCCACTGGCGCTTTTAAAAACTCGGCATTGGTAGCTGTGTCAACCGGCTTGCTGCAAGGCATGACCAGAGAAGAAATCGAAGCCGTGATTGGCCACGAAGTCGCGCACATTGCCAATGGCGACATGGTGACCATGACGTTAATTCAGGGCGTGATGAACACTTTTGTGGTGTTCATCAGCCGCGTTGTTGGTTACTTTGTCGATAAAGTGATTCTGAAGAATACCAACGATGGTCCCGGCATCGGCTACTACGTCACCACCATCGTGATGGACATCGTCCTGGGTGTGGCAGCGCACATGGTGGTGTCCTGGTTCTCACGTCACCGTGAGTTCCGCGCCGACGCAGGCGCAGCGCAGCTGATGGGCAGAACCCAACCGATGATGAATGCGCTGGCCCGCCTGGGTGGCATGGTGCCAGGTGAGCTGCCCAAGTCAGTTGCGGCCATGGGCATCACGGGCGGCATTGGCAAGCTGTTTTCAACCCATCCACCGATTGAAGAGCGCATTGCCGCGCTTCAAAATGCGCAGCCTGGCAAGGTGTGATGATGTATTGAATTGCTATTAAATACGTAGCTTCTTGCGCACGTATTTATTGGCTTATTGGCCAATTTGACACCTAAAAAAGGCCAGTTCTGGCCTTTTTTTACGTTAAGGCGTCGGGTTTTTCGGCCAACTCTTGCCGCACCCGCGCCAGCACGCTGCTGACAAGCTTCAGGTCCATGCCGTACATGTCGGCAAACTCGGCCTCGGTTTTGCCACTGGCGGTGAAGGTTTTCATCAGCGCCTCGCGCTTGGCAGCCTCAGCCTTCAGCTCGACCATCGCGTCGTCGAGCAAGGAATTGGTGGCTTCGTCTTGTACACGTACCAGGGCTGCGTAGTCGTCCAGCGCCAGGCCCGAGTTTTCAATCGCCTGCTTGAGCAACACGCGCAGGCGCGGGTGCAGGTCTTCTTTTGAGCGGGCTTGTCGCCTGCGAAAGACTTCCAGAATCGCGTGGTGGACGTGCTCAGGCGCAACAGGCTCTACCGCCACACCGTCCAGGTCATGCCGCGCCAAGCCTGCGGCCACGCATTCGAGGTAGCGGGTTGACCGGGCATGCTGGCCCATCGCCAGTTTCAGTTCGTCTTTTTTAAACACATCCGGGTGGCGTGCCAGCAGGTCGTGAAAAATCCCCAGTTTGAGCGGCAAAAACTTCGCGCCAAACAAGTTCGGGTGCAGCTCAAACAGCTTTTCCAGCACCGGGTTCACTTCTCGAGTTTGACGTGGGGCGTGTTGTTTTTGTTTTGGCTCGGCAGGCGCAGCGGTATCGGTGGCTTCAGTCATCTGTTGATTGGCATTGTTTTGCATGGTCTGCATTATCGCGGCCTTGTGATGTTGATGGCCACCGCCTCAGCCACCTCAATCCCATCCACCCCCGCCGACAAAATACCGCCCGCGTAGCTGGCCCCTTCACCCGCCGGATACAGGCCTTTGACGTTCAGGCTTTGAAAGTCATTGCCACGGGTGATTTTGACGGGTGACGAGGTGCGGGTTTCAACGCCTGTCAACACCGCATCAGGCATGTCAAAGCCGCGAATCTTTTTACCGAACACTGGAAGTGCTTCGCGCATGGCGGCAATTGCGTAGGCGGGCAGGGCACCGTGCAAATCACCCAGCAACACGCCGGGTTTGTAGGACGGCTCGACGCTGCCCAATTGGGTGGACGCTTTGCCTGCGATAAAGTCACCCACCAGTTGGCCCGGTGCCTGGTAGTTGCTGCCGCCCAGCGTGTAGGCGTGTGATTCGAGTGCGCGTTGAAATTCAAACCCGGCCAAAGGGTTGCCCGGGTAGTCAGCGGGCGATATGCCCACCACGATGCCGGCATTGGCATTGCGTTCGTTGCGCGAATACTGGCTCATGCCGTTGGTCACCACCCGGCCGGGTTCAGACGTGGCCGCCACCACCGTGCCGCCGGGGCACATGCAAAAGCTGTAAATGCTGCGGCCATTGGTGGCGTGGTGCACCAGCTTGTAGTCTGCTGCGCCCAGCAGCGGGTGGCCGGCATGCTGGCCCAACCGCGCGCGGTCAATCACGCCCTGCGGGTGCTCTATGCGAAAGCCGATGGAAAACGGCTTGGCCTCCATGTAAACGCCGCGCTGGTGCAACATGGCCACGGTGTCGCGCGAGCTGTGGCCCAGCGCCAGCACAACGTGGTTAGCGCGCATGTCGTACTGGGTGTTGTCACTCAGGTTTTGCACCGTCAGTCCGCGAATGCTGCCGTTTTCAATCAGCAGGTCACTGACGCGCTGTTCAAACCGCACCTCACCACCCAGCGCAATGATTTGCTCGCGCATGTGCTCGACCACCTTGACCAGCTTGAACGTGCCAATGTGCGGCTTGCTGACCAGCAAAATCTCGGGCGGCGCACCTGCCTTGACGAACTCCATCATCACCTTGCGGCCCAAGTGGCGCGGGTCTTTTATCTGACTCCACAGCTTGCCGTCTGAAAACGTACCCGCACCGCCTTCGCCAAACTGCACATTTGATTCAGGATTCAGCTTGGCTTTGCGCCACAGCCCCCAGGTGTCTTTGGTACGTTCGCGCACCTTTTTGCCACGCTCCAGCACGATGGGCTTAAAACCCATTTGCGCCAGCAGCAGCGCCGCAAAAATACCGCAGGGGCCAAAGCCCACGACGACGGGTCTGATGGCGGGTGCGGTGTTGAGCTGCACGACCGGGTAGTAGTTCTGGTCGGGTGTGGGGCGAATGTGCGGGTGCGCTTCAAACTTTTTGAGCAGCGTGGCTTCAAGCGTGGTTGCCACCTCAATGTCTGCGATGTAGACGAGCAGCAGCTTTTTCATGCGCGCGTCGTAGCTGCGTTTGTAGATGGTGTGGCTTGTCAGCTCGGGGGGTGTGATACCCAGCGTCTTGACAATCAGCGCAGGCAGTGCGGCTTCGTCGTGGTCAAGCGGCAGCTTGAGTTCAGTGATGCGGATCATGGCAACTTTCGTGGATCTGTATTTCGGATCAGGCCACTATTTTAAGTTGCACCGATAATCAGGGTGTGAAGCACGCCAGACCGCCGCTGGTGCCATATGGGAAACCTGG
>JANOWR010000144.1:0-17344 GCA_031417995.1 Polaromonas sp.
GCCCCTTCACGCTCGACAAGCTGCCCTACGACCCGATTGAGGCCTTTACCCACGTCAGTTATCTGGGCTCTGCGCCACTGGTCGTCATGGCCAACCCGAAGGCCAGCATGACCAGCATGGCTGATATTGAAGCGGCTGCACGCAAAACCGGCCGGGTCGATTTTGGCTCTGGCGGGCCGGGCTCGATTGGCCACATCCACGGCGAGCTGATGAAAAAAGCCATGGGCGTGAACCTGCAACACGTGCCCTACCGGGGCGGCGCACCGATGACGACAGACTTGATTGCCGGGGTGATTCCGATTGGTATTGATGTGATTACATCGTATGTGCCGTTTTTTAAATCGGGCCAGTTGATTCCGCTGGCCGTCACCTCCAACACCCGTTCACCACTGATGCCCGATGTGCCCACCGTGGTCGAGCTGGGCTACCGCAAGCTGGTGCTTGAAAACTTTTTTGGTTTGACGGGCCCGGCAAAATTACCGGCAGACATGGTGACGCGCTTGAACGCGGTGTGCAACGAAGTGCTCTTGATGCCAGAGATCAAAAAGAAATTCATCGACCTGGGCATCACCGCCGTGCCGACCAATGTGGCAGGCTTTAACAGTTTTGTGAAAGAGCAGGTCGCCGTGCTGGGGCCTGCTGTTAAAGGAGCCGGGGTGAAGATTTAAGCGCCAGGGTCGCGCACCAGGCTGCGCACCCGCTCGCCCAACGGCGGTAAAAAGCGCCTGTCAAACAGTTCGCCCGCCTTGAGGTGATGCGGCAGGTTTTTGGTGGTGACCAGCAAGTCGATGCCCCGCGCAAAGCGGGCGTCGTCCAGGTCGCCAATGCCCAGCACGCCGCCTTCTGCGCGGCTCATCTCCAGTTGCAGCGTGCCCATCAGGCGGCGGTAGTTTGACTCGCGGTTCATCTTGGGGTTGCGCTTGAACAATGCGTCGATGGCCGCCTGTGGCTCAAAAATGGTGTCGATCAAACCGCGATTGAAAGCGCGCAGCAGTTTGCGTACCGTGTCGGGCTCATTGGTGGCCAGCTCACGCGTCACCATCAGTGCCATGCCGTACAACTCGGGCAGGTGGTCGTGGTATTCAATGAAATGCAGGTCTTTCGGGTCCAGCCCCGCGTCGATGGATGCGGCAACCAGCGTGTTGACAAAGCCAAACATGCCGTCCCATTTGTGGGCCAACAGCTCGGGCACCATGGCGCTGTGTGGGGCCGCGTCGATCACGATGCGTACGGTTGATGCATCAAGCCCCGTCTTGCGGCAAAACTCGGGGAACAGCAGCATGGCCGCGTCTTGCGGGTGTGCCGCCAGCAGCTTGCCAGCCAGGTCGTGTGGTGTGCGAATGCTGCTTTTGGCAGGCACCGCGATGGTGTAGGGCGACGCGTTGTAGCTGGCGAATACTGCCAACGGCGCATTCTGTAGGCCGTTGGCCGCGTGCGAAATCAGCGCGTTGATGTCGCCATAGCCGACATCAAAACCGCCTGCCGCCATTTTGGGAACGGTGTTGGCGGCGGTGTCGCCTTCTGTAAATTCAATCTCCAGGCCCTCGTCGCGCAAATACCCGCGCTCGTGCGCCAGAAAAAACCAAGCCTGCGGCCCCGAATAAAAGGTGTTGAGCTGCATGCGCAGCGGTTCTTTGCGGGATGTTTCGCGCGGAGCGGGGCTTTGGGTCATGCTTCAATTGTGAAGCGGGTGCCCATGCGCGCCCATAGCGCAGCGCTTATGCCGCGTATTGCTTTTAGCGAACGACGCTTAAAAAGGCTCTAGCTGCGGTGCGCAGTTCTGCGGCTTCAATTGGGTTGCGGCCCGCTTCATGTTCAGCGCGCTCCATCAGGTTTTGCGCCACGCCGGGGGCTGCTTCTGAGGTGTCCTGGGGGTTGATGAAATCAGCAATTTGCTTGAGCAATTCAGTCATGGTTTTGCGTTTGATCAACGCTAAAAGTTACGGTGAATTGAATATACGGGTTTTCCCTAGTTTCTCAACCCTGGAGTGGCCTGTTTCCAATGCAATAAACGCATAAGCTGATGGGCAGCTCTGCATCGGCCACAATCCTGCTTGTGAACATCCAGCTCCTGTCAGATTTGCATTTCGAGTCCAATCCCAACTTCATGCCCCAGCCCGCACCCGGTGCTGACCTGCTGGTGCTGGCGGGCGACATTGGGTCTTACCAGGCCAATTCGTCACTGACCGAGCTGGGCATTGCTGACTTTGGCTTGCAGCGCTTTGCCAACTGGCCCTGCCCGGTGGTGTATGTACCCGGCAACCATGAATACGATGGCCAGGAGTTTGACCAAGCGCATCCGCGGCTGCAAGAGGTGTGCAAGCGGCTCGGCTTTACCTGGCTGGAGCGCGAGGTGGCGATCATTCAGGGCATCAGATTTGTCGGCTGCACGCTGTGGACAGACTTTGACGCGCTAACCTCGACCAGCGCAGCCACCAGCCCCGTGACGATAGGCCAGCAACTGGAAGCGCGTGACAAAGCCTTTCGCGCCGCCAACTTTGCCCTGAAGCGAAACCACGCCCTGCAAGCCGGCCAGCCCATGATGGCGGATGCAGTGCGCGCACTCGGCCTGCAAAACCAGGCCTGGCTGCGGCAGGCGTTGTCACTGCCCTTCAGTGGTACAACGGTAGTGGTGACTCACTTTGCGCCCAGCTTGCGCAGTGCGGACCCGCGTTACGGCGTCAACCCCGGCACGGCCGGCTTCTGCAATGCGCTGGATGATTTGCTGCCCAAAGCGCAGTTGTGGCTGCACGGGCACCTGCATTGCCCGATTGACTACACCGTGGCTGGCTGCCGGGTGGTGGCCAACCCGCTGGGCTACGCGCGCAAGAACGAGCAGCTGTACTTCAAGCCGCAGAGTTGCATCACGGTGTGACGTAGCGCCTGAGTCGCACCCGACAGACACTATAAAATTAGTAGCTGCTCGCGCCCGAATCGATTGGGCTGCAGCCTTATTTGACAGCTAAAAATGGCCTTTTTCAGCCTCTTTTCGGCATTTTTTAGCCTTATTTGACCTTTAACGCGCCTTCAGGCCGTCAAAGCAGGTGGCCAGCACCAGGTCGATGATTTCTTCGTCGCTGTGTTGCCCGCCTGCTTTCAAAAAGCCGGGCACCGGGTCGCAGGCCCGGGCGTACAGCGTGTACAGCACCACCAGCGGGGGGATTTTGCTGCTTAAGGAGCCGTCGGCTTGTGCGGCTTCTATCCAGCCACCCATCTGGTCGCTGATCTGCATCAGCCCGTCCAGATACGCCTTGTTGGCCATCAGGTTGGCACGCAGGCTGGAGTTTTGGCTGGGCAGCGACGGCATTTCGCCTTTGATTTGCAATTGCAGCATCCAGCGGGCAATGGCTTTGAGCTGGTCAAGCGGCGGCGCGCCAGCGGGCAGGCTGGCTAAAAACGCTTGCGCCAGGCCAATCACGCGCACCATGGCGGCAGCGGCCAGGTCTTCTTTGCTGGAAAAGTGTTTGTACAGGCTGGCTTTGGCAATGCCCACGTCCAGCGCTACTTCGTCTACCGTCATCAAATCGAACCCTTTTTCGGCCAGCAGGCGGTTGACGGCCACCACGATGGCGTCTTCACGGGCCAGCAGCATCTGGGCTTTAAAGCTGATCTTGGGGGTTACGGGTGGGGCAGTCAGGACGGTGTTCATCACTTATTGTAGGCAGGGCGTGGGTAAAGCATCCATAAAACATGTGCCAATGTCACTTTTTAGCCGACACGACCATAAAAATACCTTAAAGTATTCATGGGTGTTTAACAATTTATTCTGGTTTTTACTTTTGCCCTGATACGCAGTTGGCACGAAAAGAGTAACCTGCACACTTCTTGCATGTCTTGTTACCTGTGTTGCAATTGCCTGAATTTACGGAGAACGCCATGAACCGAACCACTGTGACCTCTTTGGCTTGGGTAGCCGCTGCTGGCACGGGTGTGGGCTTTGCCATGTGGTACCCGACTGAAGCCAGCGTGATGGGGCAGTTGCCAGCGCACAGCACACAGTCGTTGACGCGCGCGCCTGTCAGTCTGCCGGAGGGCTTGCCGTCTGATCGCACCCTGGCCCTGGTCACCTTCAACCGCGACCAGCGCAGCCAGGCCGACAGCTGGATAGAAGGCCTGAACCTGAAAAACGACCCGAGCATCAGCTGGGTGCGCATCCCGGTTTTGGGCGAAGCTGCTACGCCTGACACTAAAAGCGATGCAGAAAAGCGTTTGCTGGGCCGTTACACCGCTGACGTTGAGCGCGCCAAAATGTTGCCGATGTTTGTCGACAAGGCTGCGTTTGCCAAAGCAACTGGCCTGAAAAGCACCGAACGAGGCTATGCGGTGGTGTTCAACCGCCAGGGTGAAGTGCTGGCACGAGTCGAAGGACCGTATGACTCTGACAAGGCCATCGTCCTGCGCGAGACATTGGGTGCGGCTGCAAAATAGCCCCAACCGCATTGCCTGGCTAGGCTGCGGTGGTTAACCGTATGACATCATGAAATCGGGCAGCTGTCCGACACAGACATGCCTTAAAAAGCGTATCCTTTGTTGCAGTGCAGCAATTGCTGCAATAAGGAAACCGCATGCCCTCATCCCGCGTTCAAAAGTCATTCAGCCAAGCCATGCTCAAAGCGACCAAGCTCACAGGTGTGGGCAAGCTGCTGGACGCCACCCGCCTGATACAGCGCACCCTGTTTGGCGCAGTGCCGTCACAGACACCCACCCAACCCAAACCCGCCGCGAACGACCCGCACGCTGAAAAAACCCCGCCACCCGTCATCATCCTGCCTGTGCCCAGCGGGTATCAGCCATTGCCACAGACACCCCCGGCAACTGTGCCCGGCCGCAAGGCCAGCCGCGCAGCATCATTTACCAAGCACGCCTTCACTTATGAGGGTGACAACTACCCCTACCGCCTGTACATCCCGGCAGCCGCTGGCGATGCCGTTGACCAGCTGACGCCGCTGGTGGTGCTGCTGCACGGCTGCAAGCAGGATGCCCTTGACTTTGCCCACGGCACCGCCATGAACGACCTGGCTGGCAAGCACCAGGCCATGGTGCTGTACCCCGAGCAAACCACCAGCGGTAACGCCATGCGCTGCTGGAACTGGTTTGAACCCAGCCACCAGCAAGCCGGACGCGGCGAGCCCGGCATGATTGCCGCGCTGACGCAAAAAATCATCGCCCAGCACAGCGCAGACCCGGCCCGCATTTACGTGGCTGGCCTGTCAGCCGGTGGGGCCATGGCCGCCGTGGTGGCTGGCCTGCACCCCCATTTGTTCGCGGCCGTCGGCGTGCATTCAGGCCTGGCCGCAGGTGCAGCGCAGGACATGATGTCGGCCTTCAATGCCATGCGTTCGGGTGCCAAAGGCCACAAAACAACGGCACTGCCAACCATCGTCTTTCACGGCACGGCAGACACCACGGTGCACCCTGACAACAGCGACTTTGTTGCCGACGCAGCACTGGCAGCCTTCAAATCATCGGGCATGAGCCTGGCCAAAAGCAACAGCAAAATAGAAAGCAGCACCACGCCCGGCAGCCCCGAGCACGCCGAGCGTACTTTGTACAGCAACGCCAGCGGCACACCGTTTGTTGAAAGCTGGACCATCCTGGCTGGCCCCCACGCCTGGTCGGGCGGCAACGCAGCAGGCAGCTACACCGACCCGGACGGGCCAGACGCATCGGCTGCGATGCTGGCGTTTTTTTTGCAGCACAAAAAAAGCTGATGCCCCTGTAAGGCGTTTAAGGTTCAGGACCGCGACGGATCCTTAAAACCACCATTTTTTACTGGCAAATTAGCCTGTAGCCCAATAAATTTGGGCGCGAGCAGCTACTAAATAGATAGCGACTGCTGGGCGGCACCAGGCAACTTGAAGGCCGGAATGCGCCGCTGCGGTGTGCTGGCGGCTTGCTCGATCATTCGCGTCTGGCGCTGGTTGGCGTTGGCGCTCAAGGTGCTGATGAACTGTGCCTCGGGCAGGTTGTGCCAGTAGCGGCGTGGCATTTCTTTTTGCATCATTTTCAGCTTCAGCCGGGCCGGGTTAAAGATGTTTTGGTAGTACGTCAGCCACAGCGCCTCGCCTGCATCGGGCGGCGGTGCGTCGCTTTTTTGGGCACCTAAGCTAAAGCGCATGCTTGCACCGTCCCAGGCCATGCAACGCTCGGGCGTCAGAATGGCCCAGCGCATTTGCGTGAAGCGGCGGGCAAAAAACGGTGCGATGGCTTCAACAATGTGGTGCTCGGGCTCAAACCACGCCACATGCAGTGGCCCGCCGGTTGGATGTGCCTTGAAAGTTTCGTCGGCCACGGTTCTGAAGCGCACAAACGCTTTCATCTTGTGCATGTCGCGCCGCACGGCCTGGGCCAGGTGCTGGGCTTTGAGCATGTCGGCATCCAGCGGGTCGTGCCGCAAGCCGGGCTCATGCGCCATGCGCCACAGCAGGCGGTACAGCAGCTCGAACCGGGCGGCATCGCTGTGCCGAATGACGGTTTCACACAGGGCCATGAAGTCAGGCGCGACGTGAAAAGCAGGCGCGTTGTCCGGCATGTCTGTATCAAAAAGATTGGCTTTGCCGCCTGTGCTGTGCCACGCCACCTGCTCTGGCAGCGTGCTGCAAGCCAGCAAGTGACGTGCAGCGCGGCGAAACCCGGCCAAGTCTGTTGGGCTGGCAAGATGGATTTGCTGGAGGTCATCTGCAAAAAGATCGTTCATGGCGTTCCTTTAAAACAGGGCGTGTTGCAACGGCGCGGGGCTGGCAAGTTGCTTCAGTTGCGCGGGCAGGCTGGCGGCGTCCAGCGTGTGGCCGGGCTGGTGGTTGGGCAGCAGCACAAAGGGCATGACTTTTTTAAGCGGCACATGCAGGCGCTGCAAATCTTCAAACCGCACCTGCCGCACACGGCGTGCCTGCAAAATGCGCTGCACCGACTGCACGCCCAGGCCGGGGATGCGCAGCAACATTTCGCGCGCGGCGGTGTTGATGTTGACCGGAAACTGCGCGCGGTTGGCCAGTGCCCAGGCGAGTTGGGGATCTAGGTCGAGCGACAGCATGCCGCTGGTGTTGCTTGCATCGTCGGGCACGATTTCGTCATGCGCAAAGCCGTAAAAACGAATCAGCCAGTCGGCCTGGTACAGGCGGTGCTCGCGCATCAACGGCGGCTGCACCAGCGGCAGGTGCTTTGAGGCATCAGGTATAGGGCTGAAGGCCGAGTAGTACACGCGCCGCATTTTGAAGCCGCTGTACAGCGCGGCGCTGGCGCTCAAAATGGTGCGGTCGTCCGTTGCATCAGCCCCCACAATCATTTGCGTGCTTTGCCCGCCGGGCGCAAAGTATGGCGCGGTGGCGCGGCGGCTCTTTAATGAACGCGGCAGAGAAATGATGCTGCTTTTGGCCTGGTCTTGTACCGCACCTTTGGCATCGTCAATGTGCCCGCGCAGCCGCCCCATCATGCGGCGAATGGCCGGGCCGTTTTTTTCAGGGGCCAGTGCGGCCAGGCCTTCTTGCGTGGGCAGCTCGATGTTGATACTCAAACGGTCAGCGTACAAGCCCGCACGTGCCAGCAGTTCGGGTGATGCGTCGGGAATGGTTTTGAGGTGGATATAGCCGCGAAAGTCATGGTCTTCGCGCAGTTGGCGCGCAACTTCAACCACCTGCTCCATCGTGTAGTCGGGGCTCTGAATGATGCCGCTGGATAAAAAAAGGCCTTCAATGCAGTTGCGGCGGTAAAAGTCCAGCGTGAGGTTGACGACTTCATCAACAGTGAACCGGGCGCGCGGCACGTTGCTGCTGACGCGGTTGACGCAATACAGGCAGTCATAGGTACAAAAGTTGGTGAGCAGAATTTTGAGCAGCGAGATACAGCGGCCATCAGGCGCGTAGCTGTGGCAAATGCCTGAGCCTTCGGTAGAACCGATGCCCTTGCCACCCACCGAGTTGCGCTTGGCCGTGCCGCTGGACGAGCACGAGGCATCGTATTTGGCTGCATCAGCAAGTACCGCGAGCTTGCGCTGGACGGTTTGCAATGAAGAGGTTGAGATTGAATCGTACACTGTATTAATATACAGTGTTTTGGGCTTTCGCGCTATCTTAAAAAAACAGGCTTACTTCAAGTACTGTTGTAGCCACTGCCCGCATTCGTTGGCGCTTTGTACTGGCCAGCGTATGGTGATGGTGGTGTCTGGCCGACGCACTTCAATGCAGATATCGGTCAGCTCGCGCTGGCTGTATAGCGGCGCGGGGCCAGATGCAAACAGGCGCGACCACCAGGTGCTGTGCGTGGCCTGTGGGGCTGTTGGTGTGACCGCATGCGTCGGCGGTGCAGGCATGGGTACTGCTTTTGGCACTTCAATAGCAGCTTGTGCTGTGGATTCTTGCGGTGCTGCGCCTGTGGCGGGCGACAGCCGCGCTTGCAGCTTGACCGCAAACTCGTCCCACATGCGGTCGGCTTTGGTCTTCATCACATTCAGGCCAAAGGTACCTAACCTGCCCAGCACGTCAACGCTGATGGTCATGCGGAGTTCGGTGCTGCCGTCAGGCAACTCGGTCAAGAAAATCTCGCTGGTCTGCTTGAGTGAGCTGGCCACCGAAGCATCTTCACCTGTGCCTTCGCTGCGCAGATAGTGCGGCGCACGCTGCTCGGTGATGGTGGTTTTGATTTTGAAGCGGGCGCTGACAAAAGCAATCTTGACCTGAATGACCGAAACATATTCAACATCACTGATGACCTCAATAGACTGCATGCCGGGCACACACTCGCCCATGACTTTCGGGTCCAGCAGCAGGGCCCATACACGCTCGGCGGGTGCGGCAATGCTGAGGGTTTTTTCAATGTCCATGGGTGGCCTCCTCTGGCGAGTCGCTCATGATTTTTGCAGCGGCCAAAATGGCATCAACAATCCCGTTGTAGCCCGTGCAGCGGCACAGGTTGCCGCTCAGGCCCGCGCGGACTTCATGCTCGGTGGGGTTGGGGTTGTGGGCCAGCAGATCGCAGGCGGTCATTAAAAAACCGGGCGTGCAATAGCCGCACTGCAAGCCGCCATGCGTCATGAAACATTCTTGCAAGACATGCAGTTTGTTGTTTTTCGCAAGGCCCTCAACCGTGGTGATGGCGCAGCCTTTGACCTGCACCGCCAGCTTCAGGCAGGACTTGACGACCTCACCATTGACCAGCACGGAGCATGCGCCGCACACACCTGTTTCACAACCGCGTTTGGTGCCCGTCAGGTTGAGGTCGTCGCGCAGCAGGTCTGCCAGCAGCCGGCGTGCGGGGACTTCGGGGTTGCAGGCTTCACCGTTGACGGTGATGTTGATGATGTGTTTGTTCATGGTGTCAGCCCTCCTGCAAATTGAACAGCTCAGCAATGGTGCGGCGGGCCACGATGCGCACCATGTCTCGGCGGTAGCCGGCATTGCCGCGCGCATCTGAAATGGGGTCAATATCGGCCGCCACGATCTCGGCAGCCTCACGCGCCACATCGGGCGTGATGGTTTTGCCGTTCATGAAGGCTTCAGCACGCGGGATGCGCAGCGCCACGGCGGTGGACGCACCCACAGCCAGCCGTGCGCCCGTGCAAACCGCACCGCTGCGCTGGGCCAGCAGGGCGATGCTGGCCAGGGGGCGGTGCTCGGCAGGTGTGCGCAGAAATCGGGTGTACAGGCCAGTGGTGGCAGATGGCAGGGGCGGGATACGGATGTGCGTTAACAGCTCGTCTGGCTGTAAATCTGTTGTGTAGTAATCAATCAAAAAATCTTCAATGGCCAACACACGTTCGCCATGCGCGCTTTGCAGCACCACATGCGCATTCAATGCCATCAGGCAACCGGGCGGGTCCGTCGCCGGGTCGGCATAGCAAAGGTTGCCGCCCAGCGTGCCCTGGTTGCGTACCTGCGGGTTGGCCAGGCGCGATGCCATGCTGGCCAGCAACGGGGCATGGGCTTGCACCTGCGCCGAACGCGCGATGTCGTGATGCAGCGCCAGTGCGCCTATGCTAAGGCCGCTTTGTGCATCAAAACTGATGTGACGCAGCTCATGCAATTGTCCCAACGACACGAGGTGCGTGGGTGTCAGCATGCGCTGGCGCATGCCCAGCATGAGTGCGGTGCCACCCGCAATGGCCCGGCAGTTGTCGCCCAGGTCGGCCAGCATGCGGCTGGCTTCGTGCACGCTGGCGGGCTCCAGAAATTCAAAATCACGCATGCTGCACCGCGCTTTCATGTTTTGCACGCAATGCCGCAAGTATTTTTTCTGGCGTGATGGGCAGGTTGTTGATGCGCACACCCACCGCATCAAACACCGCGTTGGCGATGGCTGCTGCGCCGGGCAGCATGGCGGTTTCACTCGCACCCTTGGCACCATAGGGGCCGTTCGGCTCTATGGACTCAATCAGATCGGTTCGCAGTGATGGCAATGAATCAGCCGTCGGCATGGTGTAGTCGGCAAAGTTGCCGTTCATCATGCGGCCACCTTCAATTTGCAGCTCTTCATACAGGGTCCAGCCGATGGCCTGGGCCATCGCACCTTGCGTTTGGCCATGTACGGCAAGCGGGTTCAGTGCCTTGCCGCAGTCGTCAGACACGAAGGCATCCACGACCGTGACCTGCCCGGTCTCGGTATCGACTTCAACCTCAACCGCTTGCGTGGCAAATGAGTACGCCGGGGCAACATTGCCGTAGTAGTTGGCATCGTGCATGACAGTGGGTGCGTCATAGGTGGTTTGCACCTGCAGGCCTTGCCCACCATGGCGGAAGATGTGCAGGCGCGACAGCTCGGCAAGCGTGGCTTTGCGCTCAGGCGCATCCTTGACACAGACCACGCCGTCTGCGTAGATCAGCTCGTCAAGTGGCGTTTGCAATTTGTCAGCAGCCATTTGCATCAGCCTGGCCTTGGCCTCACGCGCAGCGCGCAACACGGCATTGCCCGAAATGATGGTGACGCGTGATGCCAGCGAGCCGAGGCAGTAAGGAGACACGTCTGTATCAGGCGTGGCCACGCTGACGTGTGCCAGCGGAATGCCCAGCTCATGCGCGCAGATCTGGCTGAGCATGGTGTTGGCACCCTGGCCCATGTCGCATTCGCTGGTCATCAGCATCACGCGGGCGTCTTCATTGATTTTGAGCACGATGGTGGAGCCATCCCAGTTGCCCAGCGTGCGGTTACCGCTGACGTGCATGGCGGCTGCCATGCCTACGCCGCGCTGCGATGTGCCGGGGGTGCGCGGCCTTGCGCGCTTGGCATCCCAGCCTATGGCGTTGCGGGTTTGCGCCAGGCAGTCAAGCAGCCCGGTGCTGCCTATCTGCCAGCCGTGAATGCTGACATCGCCCGCGCGGATGGCGTTGCGTGCATGCAGCTCCATCGGGTCGATGCCCAGCATGCCAGCCAGCACCGTCATGTGGCAATTCAGGGGGAACTGCATCTGCTGCCCGCCAAAACCGCGAAACGAACCGCGCGGCGGGTTGTTGGTGTAGACCAGCGTGGCATGCGAGCGCACGTTTTGAATGCGGTGCATCGAGTCGCTGCGCATGGCGGTGACGTGCATCACATCGCCCGCCAGGCCGCTGTAAGCGCCGCATTCAGCAAGTATGTGCACGTCTTTGGCCACAATCATGCCGTTGCTGTCCACGCCCATCTTCAGCCGTACCTGCATGGGCACGCTGGAGCGTGCGCCCATGAAGTCTTCGAGACGGTTGTTGACCAGCCGCACCGGGCGCTGCAATCGGCTGGCCAGCAAGGCGCAAATCAGGCTGTTGCTTTCTTCAACGATTTTTGCGCCAAAGCCGCCCCCTGTGACCGCCTGCACCACACGGATGGTGGACAGCGGCATGTCCAGCGCCTCTGCCAGACGCGCCCGCGCCAAAAACACGGATTGGGTGGATGTCCACACCGTTAATTTGCCGCTGCCATCCATTGCAGCGACCGTACCCATGGGCTCCAGGTAGCCGGGGTACTGCGAATGCACGTCGTACGTAGCCTCATACACGAATGCTGCGCTGGCAAAGCCCGCCCCTATATCGCCGCGTTCAATCCGCATTTCATGGCCGATGTTGCCTGTGCCGGGGTGAATCTCTGCTGTGCCCTTTAGCAAGGCCAACTGCGGGTCCAGCAGGGCGGGGAGCTCTTCGTACTCAACTTGTATCAGGTCCAGAGCATCACGTGCGGTTTCTTCATCGGTCGCCACCACTGCCGCTACCTCTTCGCCGCAATAACGCACCACGCCTGCAGCCATGATGCGCTGCTCTTTGCGGTGCGTGCCCCACAGCCGGGTGGGCGTGTCATCGCCCGTCAACACCAGCTTGACGCCCGGCAGCGCGATGGCCGCTGAGGTGTCAATACGCACAATGCGGGCATGCGGGTAGGGGCTGCGCAGCACCTTGGCGTGCAACATGCCGGGCAGCTTGATGTCACCCGCATACACAGCGCGGCCCTGCACTTTTTCACGGGCTGTGACTTGCGGGGTGTTGATGCCTATGGTGGTTAACATGGAATCCTTGAGCTGAGTGGCCTAGGATGTGATACTAAGTTTAATGTTGACTTATCAACTTGCTGCAAACACTGATTGACAAAAACAAATAAATATATGGATAAACTCAAGGGTAAAGATGGCGTGCCCATTGATCTTGCTCCGGCCCCGCCTGGCAGCCAGCTTGACGATCCGTGCCCTTGGGTAAATCTGGACGATGAGGGCAGCGGCCTGACCGTTGATCACTTTTTGACCACGATGGTCAGTCAGGTCATCAATGGTTTGCGGCGAACAGTGACCTTGCCTTATGCAGAAGCGTTTGGTGTGACGGTGCCCGAGTGGCGACTGCTGTCACTGCTGGCGCACGCCAAAAGTTTGCCGTTTGCCGAGCTGGTGGTGCAGTCCACATCTGACAAGGCGCAGGTCAGCCGCACCGTGCGCCGCCTGGAGGCACAAGGCCTGGTGGCCATACACGCTGAGGGTTCTACGCCCCGCAAAAAGCTGACATGTGCCATCACACCAGCAGGGCAGGCGTTTCATGAAAAGGTGATACCTATCGCGCGGCAGCGGCAGGCGGCGATGATTCGGCTGCTGACGCCCGAAGAGCGCGAAGTGACTTACCGCGCACTTAAAAAGCTGCATGCGCATTGCATGGCGATTCCAGAAAACGGCAATACGCCCGCAGACGAATAGATAACTACAGCTCTATTTCAGCGGCCAGTGGTGCATGGTCTGACAGGTGCGACCAGGGCTTGTGCGGCAGCACCACGGGCTTGTGGCCAATGGCATTGCGCACGTAAATGCGGTCAAGCCGCAACAGCGGCTTGCGTGCCGGAAAGGTGCGGGCCGGTTGGCCATGGGCCTGCACAAACACCTCATGCAAGCCTGCGCCTTCAGCCAACTGCGCTTTGGCGCGGTGTCGCCAGTCATTGAAGTCACCCGCCACCACCAGAGGCGCTTGCGGCGGTATGTTGGCGTTAATCAGATGGCAGAGCTTGTCCATCTGCTGGGTGCGGTGGGTTTCTGTCAGGCTCAGGTGCACACAGATGGCGTGCAGGTTGACGCTACGGCCTGGAATAGCAAGTTCGCAATGCAGCAGCCCGCGTCGTTCTGGCCCGCTGATCGATACGTCGTGATTCTCAAAACGCACAATGGGAAATTTTGACATCACCGCGTTGCCGTGGTCGCCCTTGTCGTACACGGCGTTGCGGCCATAGGCGAAGTCTGGCCAGATGCTGTCGGCCAAAAACTCGTAATGCGGCGTGTCGGGATAGTTGTCGAATTTGTCACCGTGGTGCGTATGGCTGCCCGTCACTTCCTGCAAAAACACCACGTCGGCACCGATTTTGCGGACCGCCTCTCGCAGCTCGGGCAAGATGAACTTGCGGTTGAAAAACGTAAAGCCTTTGTGGATGTTGACGGTGAGCACCTTGATGGAAAAGGTTTTGGCAGCTGTGGCCAGCGCTTCTTGTGCCTCGGCGCGTACATCTGCATCGGTCACAAGGATCGGCGGTGCAATGTTGGACTTTTTTTCTTTGACTCTGGCGTCTAGCGATTCGGGTAAGGTCATGGATAGCAAAGAAATATCAATCACCCATTGTTATGCTGATATCCCTGCCCTGCTTGTAAGACGGCAGGCTAATTTTTGTCACGAATTCCCTGTAACCAGCCCAGCCCGGCTGACGTGCCTCCTGGCTGCCCGCCTTTTTTGGGGCGGTATTCACAGCCCACCCAGCCGTCCCAGTTGCATTGCCTACTCACCTCGTCAATCACATTGAAGAGGTAGGGGTAATGCAGCTCGCCCACATCCGGCTCATGCCGCTCGGGCACGCCAGCGATTTGAAAATGGCCGACGTTGCCCGTGGGCAGGTATTGGCGAATCTTCATCGCCACGTCGCCCTCCACAATCTGGCAGTGGTACAGGTCCATCTGCACCTTCAGGTTGGGCGCGCCGACCAAGCCAATGATTTCATGCGCGTGGTCCTGGCGGTTTAAAAAGAAGCGCGGAATGTCACGCGTGTTGATCGGCTCCATCAGCACATCAAGACCGGCCTTGGCAGCTTCAAGAGCGGCCCAGCGCAGATTGCTGGTGTAGGTAGCTTGCACGTCTTCACGGCTGAGGCCTTCAGGGATCAAGCCCGCCATGAGGTGGATGCGCGGGCAATTCAATGCCTCGGCATAGGCCAGGGCCAGCGCAACGCCGGCTTTGAATTCAGCTTCGCGACCCGGTACACAGGCCGTGCCTTTGCTGCCGTCTGTGTCCCATGCTTTGGCAATGCTGGCCCTGTCAGTGCCGCCCGGCGGTGCATTGAAGAGTATCTGCTGCAGGTTGTTGGCTTTCAGGCGGGCGGCGAGTTCTTGCGCTTCATACGCATAGGGGAACAGATATTCAACCGCTTTGAAACCGTCTTTGGCGGCGGCTTCAAAGCGGTCCAAAAACGGCAGCTCGACATACATCATCGACAGGTTGGCGGCGAATTTGGGCATGATTTTTCCTGTTTACCAAACTGCGCCAAAGCTTTGCCGCAGGTCTTCGATCTGTGCGTCCGTCAGGGGCACAGTACCCGGTTGCAGGCAGGCAAGTCTGGCGGTTTCTTCAAGCTCTTCGAGCACGGCCATCGCTTCAAACGGGCTGGCGGCCCACACATTGGGCCCCAGGCGCGGCAGCATGACAGCGCGAATCGGCGTGCCGCGCTCGCCATGCACCTTGATGGTGTTGGCGACTTCAAGCGCAGCAGCCGGGCTGCCCGGGCGGTGGTAGCTGATGACCGGCACATGGCCGACTTTCATGACGAAGTAGGGCGTTAACGCGGGCAACAGCTCCGCTGCGGACGTTTGCAAGCTCAATGCCACGCAATGGGTGCTGTGGGTGTGAATGATGCAGCCTGCCGGGGCATTAAATGAGGCTGTAGCCGAATAAATACGGGCGTGAAGCGCTATCGTTTTACTGGCACGGTCACCGCTGATCTGCTGCATGCCGGCATCCAGTTTTGCCAGTTTTGCGGGGTCTAGAAAGCCCATGCATGCATCGGTAGGGGTGATTAAAAAACCGTCGTCAAGCTTGACGCTGATGTTGCCCGCAGTGGCATGGACGTAGCCACGGTCAAACAGACTTTTGCCGACGCTGCAGATGTCTTCTCGGGCCCGGGATTCCTGGTTCATGCCAGCATCTTAAAAGCATCGGTGAAGAAGTTATTGCCGCCAAAGTTACCGGACTTTAAAGTGATGTGAATCGCCACGCCTTCACCCAATGCATGACACCACGGCACACCGGGTGCAATTTGCGGGCCGATCTGCATCTGCGTGATGCCAAGTGCCTGCACGCAAGCGCCGGATGTTTCGCCGCCTGCCACGATCAACTGGCGCACACCCAGCGCGACCAGGCCTTTGGCAATCGTTGCCAGCGTGCGCTCGACCAATGCACCGGCTGCCTCAACACCCAGCTTGTTCTGCACGGCTTTGATGGCGCTGCTTTCTGCGGTTGAATACACCAGCACCGGGCCGCTTTGAAGCAGAGGTGCGGCCCACGCCAGAGCCTCAGCGGCCACATCAATACCGCTGGCCATGCGCAGCGGGTCGATCGCCAGCGCTGGCCGCCCGGCGGTGATAAAGGCCAGCACCTGTGCATTGGTGGCCAGTGAGCAGCTTCCCGACACCACGGCTTGCAAGCCAGATGCTTGGGGCAGCACACTGGCCTCTAGCGAGGGCGCAATGCCAAAGTTTTGTGGCAAGCCAATCGCCACACCTGAGCCCGCCGTGACCAGCGGCATGCCTTTGAGTGCAGGCCCCAGGCGCAGCAGGTCGTCGTTGCTGATGGCGTCCACAATCGCGATGCCCACGCCTTCGGATTCGAGTGTCTGAATACGTTCGCGCACAGCATCAGCGCCGCGCGCCACCACGGCGTAGTCCACCAGCCCCACAACGCGCCGGGTTTGCGCCTGCAGCACGCGCACCAGGTTTGCATCCAGCATGGGCGTGAGCGGGTGGTTTTGCATGCCGCTTTCATTGAGCAGTGTGTCGCCTGCAAACAGATAGCCCTTGAACACCGTGCGCTTGTTGTCTGGAAAGGCGGGCGTGGCAATGGTGAAGTCAGTGGCCAGCGCATCCATCAGCGCATCCGTCACAGGGCCGATATTGCCTTGCGCCGTGCTGTCAAAAGTAGAGCAGTATTTGAAGTAGATCTGTTCAGCGCCCTGTGCTTGCAGCCAGGTCAAAGCTTCGAGTGATTGCCTGACCGCTTCTGCTGGGGCAATGGTGCGGGATTTCAGCGCCACCACTACTGCGTCCACAACAGCGTTCAAAGGCGAGGTGGGTATACCAATCGTTTGCACCACGCGCATGCCGGCACGCACCAAGTTATTGGCCAGGTCGCTGGCGCCTGTGAAGTCGTCGGCAATGCAGCCCAGAAGCATCTTGCTCATGCTGTCATCACACTTTCTTGGGCAGGTCAATACCCGGGAAAATCTTGATCACAGCGCTGTCGTCTTCTTTTGCAAAGCCTGCGGTCGATGCCTGCATGAACATCTGGTGCGCGGTAGATGACAGCGGCAGCGGAAACTTGCTGGCGCGTGCCATGTCCAGCACCAACCCCAGGTCTTTGACAAAAATATCGACGCTTGACAGTGGTGTGTAGTCAGCCGCCAGCACATGCGCCATGCGGTTTTCAAACATCCAGCTGTTGCCTGCGCTGTGGGTGATGACCTCATACAGCGCTTTGGCATCGACGCCTTCGCGCAGCCCCAATGCCATGGCTTCAGCCGCAGCGGCGATGTGCACACCTGCCAGCAACTGGTTGATGATCTTGACCTTGCTGCCCGCGCCCGCCTTGTCGCCCAGTTTGTAGACTTTGGCAGCCATGGCGTCCAGTGCAGCCCCAGCCTTGTCGTAAGCCAGTGCGCTGCCCGA
>JANOWR010000145.1:0-35511 GCA_031417995.1 Polaromonas sp.
GTCAATGCCTTCATGAACGCGGCGTTCGGGGTACGCTTTTTGGCAGGCGCCTTTTTGGCTGCTGGCTTTTTGGCAGCAACTTTTTTGGCGGGAGCTGCTTTTTTGGCTGCTACCTTTTTTGCAGGAGCTGCTTTTTTAGCGGCTGCCTTTTTCGCGGGAGCTGCTTTCTTCGCAGCTACTTTCTTTGCCGGAGCAGCCTTTTTTGCAGGCGCTTTTTTAGCCGGTGCTTTTTTTGCAGTTGCCATGATTGATTTTCCTTCTAGAAGTTGATAAATCACCGCCAGAGATAACTAGTCTCCAGCAGCACTGCGGATGCTACTAGAGAAAAGATGTTTTTCATAGGGGAAATGCACATTATTTGGCTGTATGTGTTGCAGATCTACCTTCAACGTCGAAAACGCCGTACAGAAGAGAAAACGCGGTGACACGCGTTGCAGCTCAAATCAGGCCAGCCAGACCTGAACACTTCAGGCCATTGCGTTGGCCAATGCCTGGCCGCCGCCGTAGCTACCCTGTACCGGGGGAACACCGCCAAGTGTGACCCGAATGGCGCAATATTTGAATTCAGGAATCTTTGCGAAAGGGTCCAGCGCGTCATTGGTAAGCTTGTTGATGGCCGCCTCGTAGTAGCAAAAGGGCACAAAAACTGCACCGCGTGGTGAGCTTTCGTCGGCCCGTGCATACAGCTCTACCTTGCCGCGACGCGATTCGATCGTCACCACATCGCCAGGCTGCCCGCCCATGCCTGCCAGGTCAAGGGGGTGGATCAGTGCGACTGGGTCAGGCTCAATCGCATCCAGAACCGTTGCCCGCCGCGTCATGCTGCCGGTGTGCCAGTGCTCAAGCTGCCGGCCCGTGATAAGCACCATGGGGTAGTCATCATTAGGGCGTTCGTTGGCAGGAATGATGTCAGCCGGTACGAACTGCGCGCGGCCCGTGGCACGCGGAAAGGTGTCTGTAAACACCACAGACTGTCCAGGATCTCCTTCTTTCAGGCAAGGGTAGGTCACTGCATGTTCGCGATCCAGCCGGTCCCAGGTGATGCCTGCAATGCTTGGCATGGTCAGGCGCATCTCGTCAAACACTTCACTGACATGGCCGTATTGCCAGTCCAGATCCAGCCGTTTGGCGATTTCCTGAATGATCCATAAATCCTGGCGCGCATCGCCGGGCGGATTGATGGCTTTGCGGCCCATTTGCACCAGGCGGTCGGTGTTGGTGAAGCTGCCGTTTTTCTCAGGGAAGGCGCTTGCAGGCAAGATGACATCAGCCAGGTACGCGGTTTCTGTCAGGAAAATATCCTGCACCACCAGGTGGTCAAGCGCAGCCAGTGCTTCACGTGCATGGTTGGCATCCGGGTCGGACATGGCCGGGTTCTCACCCATGACGTACATGCCGCGAATACCGCCTTGCTTGATGGCGTGCATGACTTCAACAACTGTCAGGCCGGGTTTGTCGTCCAGCGAGCCGGCAGGCACCTGCCACGCTTTTTCAAAGCTGGCGCGTACGTCGGCACTTGACACATGCTGGTAGTCAGGGAGCATCATGGGTATCAAACCCGCGTCAGATGCGCCCTGGACGTTGTTCTGGCCCCGCAGCGGGTGCAGGCCAGTGCCAGGTCGGCCAATTTGCCCGGTCATCAGTGACAGGGCAATCAGGCAACGCGCATTGTCTGTGCCGTGGACGTGTTGTGACACACCCATACCCCAAAGAATCATCGAAGCCTTGGAAGTGGCATACAGGCGCGCGACATAACGGATGGTGTCGGCATCAATGCCGCAAATCGGCGCCATGAGCTCCGGGCTGTAGCCTTCTACGTTGGCGCGCAGCGCTTCATAGCCGCTGGTGCGGCTGGCAATAAAGGCCGCATCGACCAGACCTTCAGAGACAATCACGTGCATCATGGCGTTCAGCAGTGCCACATCGGTGTCGGCCTTGAATTGCAGGTAACGGTGGGACATGCGTGCCAGCTCTGAACGGCGAGGATCCAGTACTACCAGTCTGGTTCCGTTCTTGACGGCGTTCTTGAGCCATGTTGCAGCCACAGGATGATTGACAGTGGGGTTTGCGCCGATGACGATGACCACGTCTGCCTTGGTCACATCCATCACCGGATTGGACACCGCGCCCGAGCCAATGCCCTCCAGCAGCGCAACAACTGACGACGCGTGGCACAAGCGGGTGCAGTGGTCTACGTTATTGCTGCCAAAGCCTGTGCGTACGAGTTTTTGAAACAGATAAGCTTCTTCATTGCTGCCTTTTGCCGAACCGAATCCGGCAAGTGATTTTTTACCGAATTGATCCCGGATAGCCTTGAACTTGCCACCTGCCAGCTCCAGCGCTTCTTCCCAGGTGGCTTCGCGAAATACATCCATCACCCGGTCGGGATCCATCGTGAAGTCACCCGTCTTGGGTACACCAGCGCGGCGTATCAGCGGCTTGGTCAGACGCTGTGGGTGGTGCGCGTAGTCAAAACCATAGCGTCCCTTGACGCAAAGCCGACCATGGTTGGCCGGGCCGTCGCGGCCTTCCACGAAAATAATCTTGTCGTCCTTGACGTTGTAGGTCAGCTGGCATCCGACGCCGCAATACGGGCAGACTGAAGCGACCTGCTTGTCAGGTACGGCCATTGCAGCTTCACGTGCGGGCATCAACGCACCGGTTGGGCAAGCCTGAACGCATTCACCGCACGCTACACAGGTGGATGCGCCCATGGGGTCGTCCATGTCAAAAACAATTTTTGCATGGTCGCCCCTGAATGCCAATCCAATAACGTCGTTGACCTGTTCATCGCGGCAGGCGCGAAGACAGCGTGTGCACTGAATACACGCATCCAGATTGACTGCGATAGCCGGATGCGAAAGATCTTGGCGAACTTGCTGACGTGCTTCAAAACGGGGTTTTCCAAGCCCCAATTTGTCAGCCCATTGGTCGACTTCATTGTGACGGGTGTAGTCTTTTTCGGGCATGTCCGAGAGCAGCAGCTCCAGCACCATTTTTTGCGAAGCGACTGCGCGATCGCTGTTGGTTTGTACCTGCATGCCGGCTGTGGGGTATCGGCAGCATGAAGGTGCGAGGACACGCTCGCCATTGATTTCAACCATGCAGGAACGGCAGTTTCCCACTGCCTCCAGACCTTCTGCGTAGCACAGGCGCGGAATGTCGACACCTTCACGGTCTGCCACCTGCAACAGGGTTTCATCGGCGCGGGCAACTACTTCGCGGCCATTCAGGGAAAAACTGACGGTAGGAGCGCTCAGCATGGCCAGCTCTTGTCGTGCGATCATATTCATGAAAAATCCTTAACTTTCTATATTCAGCCAAGGCCATAACTCTAGGCCATCAAAACAGGCAAAGTCACCAGCTGGACAATGCAGTTAGCAAAGCGACAAACGCCTGGGGCTCATAGTTCTTGCGGAAAATACTTAACCACGCAATCCATCGGGTTGGGTGCAGCCTGGCCCAGGCCGCAAATAGATGCATCACGCATCACCAGCGACAGCTCAGCCATTAAAGCTGTGTCCCATTTGGGTTGATCCATGAGCTGCACTGCCTTGGCTGTACCTACGCGGCATGGTGTGCATTGTCCGCAAGACTCGTGTTGAAAAAACCGCATCATGTTGCGCGCAGCGGCAGTCGCCGTGTCATGGTTTGACAGGATGATCACGGCTGCTGACCCGATGAAGCAGCCATAGGGCTGCAGCGTGTCGAAATCCAGTGGAATGCTGTTCAAGGAGGCGGGCAAAATACCGCCCGAAGCGCCGCCTGGCAAATAGCCATAAAACGTGTGTCCGTCCTGCATGCCACCGCAGTAGTTGTCTATCAGTTCTTGCACCGTTGTACCTGCAGGTGCCAGTTTGACTCCTGGATTGCAGACGCGGCCTGAGACGGAAAAAGAGCGCAGTCCCTTGCGTCCGTTACGCCCCTGCGACGCAAACCAGGCATCTCCTTTTTCGACAATTTCGCGCACCCAATAAAGCGTTTCAAAATTGTGAGCCAGGGTAGGGCGCCCAAACAAACCCACTTGGGCCACATACGGTGGGCGCAGCCTTGGCATGCCGCGTTTGCCTTCAATCGATTCAATCATTGCAGATTCTTCGCCGCAGATGTAGGCGCCTGCGCCGCGGCGCAACACAATATTTGGCATGCCTGCCATGAGCGCAGATTGGTTCAGCTTGACGAGTTCAGATGCCAGCATTGCACGGCAGCCGTGATACTCATCGCGAAGATAAAGGTAGATGGTGTCAATGCCTACTGCCCAGGCTGCAATCAGCATGCCTTCAAGGAAACGGTGTGGATCGCTCTCCAGATAGGCGCGATCCTTGAAAGTACCTGGTTCGCCTTCGTCAATATTGACTGTCATCAGGCGTGGACCCGCTTCAGCCCGCACAATGCGCCACTTGCGGCCCGCAGGAAAGCCCGCGCCGCCCAGCCCACGCAATACCGAGTCTTCCATGATTTTGATAATGGACTCTACAGAACGGGCGCCGGTCACGCATGCGTTGAGCAAAGCGTAACCCCCGTTGGCCTGATAAGTGGAAAAATCAATAAAGCCAGCGGGTTGGTGCTTCACCACGCCAGCAGAAACAACAGACTGAACTTTTTCAAGCGTTGCGTTGGCAACCGGATTTTGTCCAACGACAGCAGCAGGTGCCTGCTCACAACGGCCAATACACGGCGCGGCAATAACGCGAACTTCCTTGCC
Source organism: Polaromonas sp. (assembly GCA_031417995.1). Classification (GTDB taxonomy): domain Bacteria; phylum Pseudomonadota; class Gammaproteobacteria; order Burkholderiales; family Burkholderiaceae_C; genus Polaromonas. Next base: position 4,706 of record JANOWR010000145.1, read on the forward strand.
AAGCAAAGCGGGGAGCTTTTTCAGTAAATCACGCGCGCCAGCCATCTCGCACGACAGACCATCGCACACGCGCACAGTGATTGCAGCAGGCGCAGCTTCACCTTCTTTGACAACATCAAAGTGGTGGTAAAAAGTCGCGACCTCATAAACTTCGGTTTGTGCAAGCCCCATTTCCTGTGCAAGCGCTGCCAGGTGAGCGGCTGCCAAATGCCCAAAATGATCCTGAATTTTATGGAGATGCTCTATCAGCAAATCTGGCTGGCGAGACTCGGTCCCCAACAGTTTTTGTACCTCAGCGAGTGCGACCGGATCAACACGACGGCCTTTGGGTGCCTGACGTTTTCTCTGTCTTGAAGCATCGATGACAGCTATGGGAATAACAGGATAATTCATCAGGACTTTCAGATCACGCGTTCTGCACGCAATTCAGATATGTATTCAGCGCTGTAACCCAGATGTGCCAGAACCTCGTCAGTGTGCTCGCCCAGCAGGGGAGAGCGTGTGACTTCAGTCGGGCTGTCAGACATCTTGATCGGGTTGCCGACCGTAAGATATTTGCCGCGTTTGGGGTGGTCAACTTCGACAATGGTCCCAGTTGCACGCAGTGCGGGTTCTTCAGAAATTTCTTTCATTGAAAGAATTGGGCCACAAGGAATGTCGTACTTGTTGAGAATTTCCATGGCTTCAAACTTTGTCTTTGTCATGGTCCATTGCTCAATTCGCGCAAAAATGGGCTTCAGGTGCAACAGGCGGGCTGCCGGGGTAGCATACGCATCGTCATCAATCCAGCCCTCCTCACCGATGACTTTGCAAACTGCCGGCCACACGGCACCTTGTGTGATGAAGTAAATATAGGCGTTGGGATCGGTTTCCCAACCTTTGCATTTCAAGATGGAGCCCGGCTGACCACCACCAGATGCATTGCCTGCGCGTGGCACCGCCTTGCCAAACTTTCCGTCGGGGTATTGCGGGTACTCATGCATGGTGCCTGTACGTTCCAGACGTTGCTGGTCGCGCAATTTGACGCGGCAAAGGTTGAGCACCGCGTCTTGCATGGGTGCGAGAACTTTTTGCCCTCTGCCGGTCGAATTGCGCTGAAAAAGCGCTGCAACAATGCCCAATGCCAGATGCAAACCGGTTCCGCTGTCACCGATCTGGGCACCTGTCACCATGGGTGGGCCGTCGTCAAACCCGGTGGTCGAAGCTGAACCACCAGCACACTGTGCAACATTCTCATAAACCTTGCAATCTTCATAGGGGCCAGGACCAAAGCCCTTGACCGAGGCAACGATCATGCGGGGATTGAGCTTCTGGATGTGGTCCCAGGTGATGCCCATGCGGTCCAGCGCGCCGGGCGCAAAATTTTCGACCAGCACGTCACAGGTCTTGATTAGCTCGTCCAACACTTCCTTGCCCTTTGGCTTTTTGGTATCCAGCGTGATCGAACGCTTGTTGTGGTTGAGCATCGTGAAATACAGACTGTCCGTTCCGGGGATGTCCCGCAACTGGCCACGAGTCGCATCGCCTTCGCCGGCGCGTTCGACCTTGATGACATCTGCGCCAAACCAGGCCAGCAACTGCGTACAGGTGGGGCCTGACTGCACATGGGTGAAGTCGAGGATGCGGACGCCGTCTAACGCTTTGCTCATGAAAAAATCCTGGGAAATGGAAATGGGTTGAAAGCTTCAACCCCTATATTAATCACCGTGTCTGTAATCGGTACTTACGCTTTTGGGGGAGGGTTGCCGGCAGGGGCTAGCAGGATTTCAAGCTCGGTCAATCGCTTTTTCAGTCCGCGTTCTTCGGCGAAACGCGTGGTTTCATCGCGAATCACCGCAACAATGGCCGATACCTTTTTGTCCGCCGTGAAGAGCAGGGCAACGGTAAATGCGATAGACAGTCCATGCCCGTCCTTGTGTACCGCAGGAACCCGCAGCACGTCGTTGCCATAGCGGGTCTGACCTGTGGCCATGGTTTTGTGGTACCCGTCCCAATGCCGTTGCTGCTGGCGTTGTGGAATGATGATGTCAAGCGACTTGCCCAGCGCTTCGCTTTCGGTAAACCCGAACATACGCTCCGCCGCGGGGTTCCACAAAGTGATCGCGCCGCTGGCGTCCGATGCCACGACGCCATCGCCCACGGCCTCAAGGAGCTGCTTGAAATCAATGGCTGTTTGCATGTGTTGCTCCTGTTGCTGGCAAATGTGCTGGTCTGCGCCTCAAACGAATACGGCGTTCAACTTGAACGCCGTATTTGCTGTCGTCAAGACCGGTGAGTCAGGTGACTCTGGTCAAACCGCTTTCGCAGTGTGCAATGCTGCGATCTGGTCTTTGCTGTAACCCAGCTCGGCCAGAACATCGTCGGTATGCTCGCCCAACAGGGGCGATGCCGTTACTTCAGGCTTGGTGTCAGAGAACTTGATCGGGCTGCCCACGGTGAAATAGCTACCGCGCACTTTGTGCGGTACTTCAACGATGGAGCCACTGGCGCGCAACGATTTGTCATTCAACAAATCCTTCATCGACAACACAGGCGCGCAAGGAATATCAAACTTGCGGAAGATGTCCACGGCTTCAAACTTGGTCTTGTCAGCGATGAATGCTTCAATCGTGGCGAAGATGTCCATGATGTGCGGCTGGCGTGCTTTGGCCGTGGTGTAGGCGGGGTCGGTTTTCCACTCGGGTTTGCCCAGTGCGTCGCAGATAGGCTCCCAGGCGTGACCCTGGACCGTGAAATAAATATATGCGTTGGGGTCAGTCTCCCAGCCCTTGCATTTCAAAATCCAGCCGGGTTGCCCGCCACCGCCGGCATTGGCGCCACGCGGCACTACGCCGTCTTTGAAGGCTTCCATTTCATGCGGGTATTGCGGGTACTCTTCCAGGTAGCCAAGGTTGTCCAGACGCAACTGGTCGCGCATTTTGACGCGGCACAGGTTAAGCACACTGTCCTGCATGGACACGGCGACTTTTTGGCCCTTGCCAGTCTGCTGGCGGCCGATATAGGCCGTCAAAATACCGATAGCCAGGTGCATGCCGGTATTGCTGTCACCCAAGGCGGCAGACGAAATGGTAGGACCTGAGTTCTCGCCCTTCCAGTAGCCGGTGGTGGACGCTGCGCCGCCTGCGCACTGGGCCACGTTTTCGTAAACCTTCAGGTCTTCGTAGTGGTGGCCGTCAGAGAACCCCTTGACGGATGCCAGAATCATTTTTGGGTTGAGTGACTGGATGTGTTCCCAGGTGAATCCCATGCGGTCCAGCGCGCCCGGTCCGAAGTTTTCAACCAGCACGTCGCTTGTCTTGATGAGTTTTTCCAGAATGGCCTTGCCTTCTGGCTTTTTTGTGTCCAGCGTCAGGCCGCGCTTGTTGCTGTTGAGCATGGTGAAGTACAGGGCGTCAGCGCCTTCGATGTCGCGCAACTGGCCTCGGGTGACGTCGCCGGAGCCAGGACGCTCGACCTTAATGACGTCGGCGCCAAACCAGGCCAGCATCTGGGTGCATGCCGGGCCTGCCTGAACGTGCGTAAAGTCGATGATTTTGATACCTTGCAATGGTTTATTTGACATTCTCTTTTTCTCCAGATGGGTTAATTAACTGACTTATTTTTTCTTTGCCGCACTTTGCGGGTTCAAACTGGTAATGCGTCCGCTTTCGGTTCCGGCAGTTTCATCAATAACGGCGTTGATCAAAGTAGGTTTGCCGCTGGCAACTGCTTCGTTCAAGGCAATGGCCAATTGCTCTGTGGTGGTGGCATGTACGCCCACACCACCAAAGGCTTCCATCATTTTGTCGTAACGGGCATTTTTAACAAACACGGTAGGTGCCACGTCCTTGCCGCCAGTCGGGTTTACATCTATGCCCCGATAAATACCATTGTTGTTAAAAACAATGACGCAGACAGGCAGGTTATAGCGGCAGATTGTCTCCACCTCCATACCACTGAAACCGAAAGCGCTGTCGCCTTCAATTGCAATGACAGGCTTGCCAGTGACTACAGCAGCAGCGATGGAAAAACCCATGCCGATACCCATAATGCCCCAGGTACCTACGTCCAGGCGCTTGCGCGGCTCATACATGTCCACAATGCTGCGGGCAAAGTCCAGTGTGTTAGCGCCTTCGTTCACGACAATTGCATCCGGACGGGCCTTGACAACACCACGGATCACATTCAAGGCACTGTGAAAGTTCATGGGAGACGGATTGAGCGCCAACGTCTCGGCCATTTTGGCAAGATTTTTTTCCCGGCGTTCAGTTATCGCTCCAGTCCAATCTGATGGCGGTTTGGCCCAGTTGGACCCCATACCTGCCAGGAGCGCTGACACACAAGATCCAATGTCGCCGACCACTGGGGCGGCAATTTGCACGTTGCTGTCCATCTCTGTAGGCGAAATATCCACCTGGATAAACTGACGCGTAGCAGCCTTTTCTCCGCCCCAGGTTTTGCCTTTGCCGTGAGATAAAAGCCAGTTCAAACGTGCACCGACCAGCAGCACCACATCAGCTTCAGCAAGCACATACGAGCGTGCTGCCGCTGCTGACTGGACATGCGTGTCAGGCAATAGGCCTTTGGCCATGGACATCGGCAAGTAGGGAATGCCGCTGGTTTCAACCAGCTTGCGAATGTCAGCATCAGCTTGAGCATAGGCAGCACCCTTGCCCAATAAGATCAATGGACGCTTGGCACCTTTGAGCAGAGTCAGCGCGCGCTGTACGGATTCAGGCGCAGGAATCTGGCGAGGGGCTGCATCGACAACCTTGATCAACGATTTTTTGCCCGCCTCGGCTCCCATGGTCTGAGCAAACAATTTGGCAGGCAAGTCAAGGTAGACACCGCCCGGCCGACCTGACAATGCAGCTCGGATGGCACGTGCGATACCCACGCCAATGTCCTGTGCATGCAGCACGCGAAAAGCAGCCTTGCAAAGAGGCTTGGCGATGGCGAGCTGGTCCATTTCCTCATAGTCGCCTTGCTGCAGGTCAACAATTTCCCGTTCGCTTGAGCCGCTGATCAGAATCATTGGAAAGCAATTGGTTGTGGCGTTGGTCAGTGCCGTCAAACCATTCAGAAAGCCAGGTGCTGACACTGTCAGGCAGATGCCAGGCTTTTGCGTCAGAAAACCTGCTGCTGCCGCTGCATTGCCGGCGTGCTGCTCATGACGAAATGAAATGACGCGCATACCTTCGGCTTGTGCCATGCGCGTGAGGTCGGTGATGGGAATACCCGGTACACCAAAAATCGTGTCGATGCCATTGAGTTTCAGTGCATCAATAACAAGGTGAAATCCGTCTGTATGTTTTTCTGTTTGGATGTCTTCGGTCATTGCGAAATATCTCCTCATTTAACTGCTGTGAATGTTGCGCAACAGGGTTGATTTTTTCTTGAAGATTCAAAAAAATCAAAGACCTGAATCGAAGCATATTGACGCGATTTTATATCGGCGTACCGATACGTCCCCACGGAACAATTACGCTGTTACGGTATGATAAGAATCAATTCGTTTCAGGCTATTGACCACGGTCAATTTTCACTGAAACATTTCTACCGGCAACGGCTTCATCCTTTCGCATTGAAACCATGTCATCCGTCGAATCCCACCCTGATAAAAATGTCATTCGGGTGCAACTTACACAAAACTTTATCCTTCTTGATTTGAGTGAGTCTGAAAGGCAAAAGCTTGAGCGTCTTTTAACGGTCGTGGACTGCCAAAAAGGTGATTTTCTCTTGCATCAGGGCGTGCACGACATGGAGCAGTATTTTGTGCTGGACGGCATACTCAAGCGTGTCGTTTCCAATAGCCAGGCCAAAGAAATGATTCTTCGTTTTTCAGACGAGCGCGCCATGGAAACAAGCTACGCAGCATGGCGATTGGGGACTCCCACACCCTACAGCATTGTTTCGGTGACCAAAGCACGTGTTGCAAAGCTGCCATTGCCGATCTGGGTTGCATTTATGGAAGAGCATCCTTCCATCAAGCTGTCTTTTGAACTTGCGGTGATGGAATTGATGAGCGAAATCATGGCGCACACCATCACCCTTCATTTATTGGATGCATCGGGACGTGTGAAGCGTTTTGTCCGCAAGCATCCAGAGTTGTTTGAGCGCATCCCGAAAAAAGAGCTGGCTTCCTATTTAAATCTGTCGGCTGAAACCCTTAGTCGCCTCAAGCAACGCGGCAGGATTTGAAACGGCAATAAAAAAAGGCGGCTTGCGCCGCCTTTCTCACTGCCTGGTTTGATCAATCAACTGGCTGTTCAGCCGCAAATTCTTTTGGTTTGGGTGGACGAACCAATGAGATCACGCGTGAAATCAGTGGCCACAACAGCAAAATGATTGCCAGGGCTGTGATGCCGCCAACCAACGGGTTTGACCACATGATTGAAAGTTCGCCTTGGGACACCAGCATGGCCTGACGGAACGAATCTTCCGCCTTGTCGCCCAGAACCAGCGCCAATACCAAAGGCGCCAGCGGATAGTCCAGCTTCTTGAAGAGATAGCCAATGACCCCGAATGCCATCATGAACCAGATGTCCAGCATGGCGCTGTGAACCGTGTAAGCGCCAATCGCACAAATGACAACGATGATTGGCGCAATGATGGAAAACGGAATACGCAGGATAGATGCGAACAGCGGTACCGTTGTGAGCACAACAATCAGGCCCACCAGGTTACCCAAATACATGCTGGCTATCAATCCCCAAACAAAATCTTTTTGCTCAACAAATAACAGCGGGCCTGGCTGCAAACCCCAGATCAGCAGACCTCCAAGCAAGACAGCTGCAGTTGGCGAGCCTGGAATACCCAAAGCCAGCATGGGAAGCAGGGCACTGGTTCCAGCCGCATGCGCAGCGGTTTCGGGTGCGATAACACCTTCAATTTGTCCTGTGCCGAATTTGGAGCCGTCTTTCGAAAACTTTTTTGCCAGACCGTAGCTCATGAACGATGCGGGTGTCGCACCGCCGGGTGTGATGCCCATCCAGATGCCAACCAACGAGCTGCGAATGGAAGTTGCCCAATATTTGGGTAACTTTTTCCAGGTTTCCAACACAACTTTGGGATCGATTTTTGCGCTTTTGCCGGAAAAAGCCAATCCTTCTTCCATGGACAGCAAAATCTCACCAATACCAAACAGGCCAATCACGGCAATCAGGAAATCGAAGCCGCGCATCAGGTCAGGGATACCGAAGGTGAGGCGTAGTTGACCTGTAACGGTGTCCATACCGACAGCAGCCAGTGCAAACCCAATCGTCATGGATGCGAGAATTTTGAAGGGTGAACCCTTGCCCATGCCAACGAAACTGCAAAACGTCAACAGGTAAACCGCAAAAAATTCAGGTGGGCCAAACTTGAGTGCGAACTTGGCAACCAGCGGCGCCAAAAACGTGATCATGACAACCGCAACAAATGCACCAATGAAAGACGAGGTAAAGGCGGCTGTCAATGCTGCACCAGCGTGTCCCTGCTGAGCCATTGGATACCCGTCAAAGGTGGTTGCGACTGACCAGGGCTCCCCTGGAATGTTGAACAGGATCGAAGTGATGGCGCCACCAAAGAGTGCACCCCAATAAATGCACGACAGCATGATGATGGCTGACGTTGGCGTCATGGTAAATGTCAGGGGTAACAAGATGGCGACACCATTGGCACCCCCCAGTCCTGGCAAGACCCCAATCAAAACGCCAAGGATGATGCCTACAAACATCAGCAAAATATTCATCGGCGTCAGGATGACGCTGAATCCGTGAAAAAGCGAGTTTAGTTCTTCCATTTTTTTATCCGGTCAGTAAATAGTTATTAGGCTCAAAGAGATGAAGGGGGCTCAATAGCCAAGAAAGCCTAACGGATTGAACTGTCCTTTGAACAAGGGAACCTTGAACCAGATTTCAAACATGAAGAAAAACAAAACAATCACAATGAGTGAGGTAATCACACTTTTGATCGGGGAAAATTTGCCCAGAATAATCATGAACAGCGCGATGTAAACAACTGATGCCACATACAGCCCTACAAACTGGACGGCCAACACATAAACAAGCGCCGGAAGAAATACGGACAAGACCCGCTTGATTTGTTCCTGGTCTACAAATACATCGGTGTTCTTATTTTTGCCAAGAGCCTGATACAAAATTCCAGCGCCAGAAATGCAGAGAATCAGGCCAATATAAAAAGGAAAATAACCAGACCCTGGCCCATCAGTTGTCCAGCCAGAGCCTAGTGAGCGGCTGCCTTGCACAACAACGATTCCCATGATGAGGACGCAGGCAGCCACAACGGCTTCCACAATGTAGGTGGCTATGCCCGTGCGCTGTTGCTCTTCGGGTTCTAAGTTTGGCTGCATTTGCAACTCCCATGGTTTTATAGCCCATAACCGGGCGAACTTTGACTGTAATCAGGTCAACATTAAAGAGTGACCGATAAAAAAATGGCCCGAGCTGTTGGCGCGGGCCTTGGGTTTATTTGGCGAGGAAGCCGGCTTCCTTCATCAGGTTGCGGTGTAGCTGCTCTGCGCTACCCAGCCACTTGCCGAAGTCATCGCCAGACAAGCTCGTTTGATTGAATGCGCCTTTTTCCATGTAATCTTTCCACTCAGGCGTATCGCGGATTTTTTTGAGCAAGTTCACGTAAAAGTCGAGTTGGTCTTTGGAGACACCAGGGGACATGAAAATTCCGCGCAGCATCGTGTATTCAGTAGGTACGCCGGCTTCTTTGCAGGTTGGGATATCCGCCCACGACATGGTGTCAGTGACTTTGGTTTTGTAGGCCATTCGTTTTTCATCAAAGACACACAAAGCCCTCAGTTGACCAGCGCGCCACTGGGCAACGGCTTCAATCGGATTGTTCACTGTCGAATCAATGTGTTTTCCAACAAGCTGAACAGCTACTTCGCCGCCTCCTTTGAACGGCACATAAATGAATTTGGTGCCGGTTGCTTTTTCAATGCCTGCTGTAAGGATCTGGTCTTCTTGCTTGGAACCTGTGCCGCCCATTTTGGTTTTGCTGGGGCCAGCACTTTTGACGCCGGCCAGGAAGTCTTTGGCGTTTTTGTGCGGGCTTTCAGCATTGACCCACAACACAAATTGATCCAGCGCCATCATCGAGACTGGCGTCATGTCGCGCCAGTTGAATGGAACGCCCGTTGCCAGTGGTGTGGTGAAGAGGTTAGACAGGGTAATGATGATCTTGTGCGGATCGCCTTTCGCCCCTTTGACCTCCAAAAATCCTTCTGCACCAGCACCACCAGATTTGTTGACAACAATCAATGGTTCTTTCATCAGCTTGTGCTTGATGACAATTCCCTGCATGAGTCGGGCCATCTGGTCTGCGCCACCGCCTGTACCAGCAGGCACAACAAACTCAACGGGTTTGTTGGGTTCCCAGGCGGCCAATGCCGGAGTCGCACCGATAACCATTGCAGCGATGGCTGCAGATGCAGCGGCAGCCACACGATTTTTAAAGATGGACAGTTCGATTTTCATTGCGTTGTCTCCTGTGATTTAAGTTAGAACAGAATTTGTAGGCCCTGCAATTGCGGTGCTCGAAGATTCTTAGACAGTATGCTCTTACCAAGTCGAGAAAAAACTCTTGACGAGGGTCAAGTTTGCCAAATTCTCAGACACAGTCTAGGGTTTGTCCGGAGGGATGCGGATTCACGGTAACCCTGTCGTCGGTGATTTGCAGCTTTGATGTGCCTGCCAAAAGTCGCACATGCCCACGACTTTCTTCCATGGTTTTAGCCAGCAGTTTTACCAGAGCGTAGACGGTATTGATATGTGGAGTAGGTGTCTGGGTCAGGCGGCCAAGCTCTGCAACAGCACCGACCAGCGCCTCAATCTCTGGCGCCCGGCCGGCCTCGACATCCTGCAACATGGAGGTCTTGTGCTTGCCAACCTTTTCTGCACCTGCAATGCGTTTTTCAAGCGGCACGCGAAACTCAATACCCAGCTTGCCCGCTACCGACTGGGCTTCGAGCATCATGTTGGTGGCCAATTCGCGTGCAACGGGAAACTGGCAAATGTCCACCAGTGTGGCGTGAGCAAGGCAGCTGATCGGATTGAACGTGAGGTTGCCCCACAGTTTGAGCCACATTTCCGCACGAATGTTGTCCAGCACTGGCGCCTTGAAACCTGCGCGCGTAAAAGATTCTGACACCGCGATCACACGTTTACTGGACACACCGTCCAGCTCGCCAATAGGAAAACGATCGCCCTCAATGTGCCTGACAACGCCCGGCTCCACCAGTTCTGATGCCGGGTAAACAATGCATCCGATAACGCGCTCTGGAGAAATATTTTTGAAGATGACACCCGTTGGATCAACACTGCTGACCTGTGAACCTTGAAGTGCTCCGCCATGCTTGTGAAAATACCAATAGGGAATGCCATTTTGCATTGTTACCACCACCGTATCAGGGCCAAACAGGTGTGGCACGTCGCTGGCAACTGCCTCTAGCTGGTGCGCCTTCATTGCCAGGATCACCATGTCCTGGGGGCCTGTGGCTGGGTAGTCGTTGCTGGCTTTGACGTTGGCCGCCAGATGTTCACTGCCGTCGTGCATGACAAGCTTCATGCCATTTGCGCGTATCGCGGTCAGGTTGGCACCTCTGACCATGAAGGTCACATCTTCGCCTGCCAAAGCCAGTTTCACGCCCACATACCCACCAATGGCGCCAGCTCCAATAATTGCTATCTTCATGTTTTTATTCCGATCAGGTTCCTGGATTACTTTATTCAAATCGATTAGACAATATGCCGATACCGTCAATCTCAATCTTGATGTCGCTTCCGGGTTTCATGGAACCTACGCCCAGTGATGTACCGCATGAAATCAGGTCACCTGGCATCAGGGTCATGTCGTGCGATATCCGGCTGACCAGCTCTGCCACAGAAAAACGCATGTCACTGATAGGAAACTCTTGTCTGACGCTGCCGTTAAGTGTCGTCTTGACCACCAGTGATTGGGGATCAATATCTGTGACAACAGCAGGTCCGAATGGGCAAAAGGTGTCAAAACCCTTGGCTCTTACCCATTGCGTGAAGCTTGCATCACGATTGAGTATGTCCGAATGGGTGACGTCATTCACGCAGGTATAGCCGAATACATATTGCATGGCATCTTGGTCGGACACGCCTTTTGCCTCTTTACCAATCACAACAGCCAGCTCGCCTTCAAAAACAACCTTTCCAATTTGCGAAGGCTGCCTGATGACTTCACCGGGATTGAGCCAGGAATTAGGTGGCTTCAACAAATACAAGGGTTCTGCCGGCACAGCCAGCTGGAGTTTGTTACCCAGAGCCTTGAAATTGTTCCACAGCGCGATGACTTTGGTGGGTTGAACTGGCATCAAGAGCTTTACATCATCAACCCGCACCAGACGGTCAGTGCATACAGCGTCAGTGAACATATCACCTTCGCAAATGCGTAATTGATGGCCTTCCAGGACACCAAATCGAGTAGCGTCACCCTCTTTAAAACGTACCCAATGTTTAGACATATCCAAGACCTGAAATTTAAAATTTACACTCGTTTAAAAGTGATTTCTATCGACTTTGCTGACTTGATCAGCAAAAAAATTCAGGCTGCAAGCTGACAAAGCGAGACCGTTGTTCGCATCTCGGGTCGGGCAGGTATCTGCCAATTCGTTTTTTTGACGGCGTGGCATTTGGCCTTGGCTGTTTCAATCAGGTTGATTAAAAAATCTGCATCATAGGCACGCAACAAATGAGCTTGTTCTTTTTCCAGGTAATTGCGAACCGGCTCACCTCCTGATGTCTCCAGACGGGAATACGTAGCCAAATCCCAATGCCAGCTGAGTCCCAACTCGCCAAAAGCCGCGTTATAGGCATGCCGATGTGATTCTTTGGCTTGGTCGAAAATACAATGGATGGGCTGGTTGTAACGCATGATATTTCTCCAGGTATGGGTTGCTGCGTGAAAAGTTTTTTGTGCAAAATCAAGAATCTCGTAGGCAATGTAATTGACTCAAACGATTAATGATAGTTAAAGTATTTGATGTAAATCATTACTTTTACGTAATATATAAACAAATGCAGCAATGCACAAAGTTCCCGTAGTGGATGAGCTACGTGTTTAGTGTTTTATAAAGAGTGGGCAGCAGCAAGCAGGGCGTAATGCATGCCGCAGGGCGAGTGTGAAATCTTTGTCCAAAAGATTTCACACTTCAATCGAAACAATATGTCGTGAATCAGATCAGGTGGGTGTCTGACCAATTTCAAAGTTGGCAAGTTTTTCGAGCGCACGAACCATTGCTGTATGGTCCCAGGCGCTGCCACCATGTGCGGCACACGAATTGAATAGCTCCTGAGCTGTTGCGGTATTGGGCAGCGACACGCCTAGCGCCTTTGCACTCGACAGTGCCAGGCTCAGGTCTTTTTGGTGCAATGCAATCCTGAAACCGGGATCAAACGTTCGCTTGACCATACGTTCGCCATGCAATTCAAGAATCTTGGATGACGCAAAACCGCCCATCAAGGCCAGGCGCACACGTGCCGGGTCAGCGCCCGCACGTGCTGCAAACAGCAGGGCTTCAGCAACAGCCTCGATGGTCAGGGCAACGATGATCTGGTTGGTTACCTTGGCCGTTTGCCCGTCGCCATTGCCGCCGACCAAAGTGATATTTTTTCCCATCAGTTCGAACAATGGCTTGACGCTGTCGAACACCTTTTCAGAACCACCCACCATGATGGAGAGCGTTGCGTTTTTGGCGCCTACCTCGCCACCAGAAACTGGCGCGTCAAGATAGTCACAACCCAGTGCATTGATCTTTTGGGCAAACACCTTGGTGTCAATTGGGGAGACAGAACTCATGTCCACCACCACTTTTCGGGTCTGACTGTTGCTCTGCCCGCTAGATATTTTCAAGCCAGCCGTAATGCCGGCTTCTCCGAAAAGGGCCGCATCCACATCCGGGGTGTCGGGCACCATGATGAAAATGATGTCGGCTTTTTCGGCAACCTCGCTGGCACTGCCGCACTGTACAGCGTTGGTGGCCGCAATCGCTTCTGGCGTTTTGCTACGGGTGTGAACAAACAACTGATGACCAGCCTTGATAAGGTGGCCCGCCATCGGGGTGCCCATAATGCACAGACCGACAAAACCGATATTTAAGGAAGCAGAAGTCATATAGAAAAATTCGTTGTGGTGAATGTTTTATTAATTTAAAGAGTTGCCTATTTCAATCCAGACCAACCCAGACCGGCTTCAGTGGTGGTGGCTGGCTTGTATTCGCATCCGATCCAGCCTGCGTAGCCAATGCGGTCAATGTGTGCGAAGAGGAAAGGGAAATTGATCTCTCCTGTTCCCGGCTCGTTTCGGCCTGGATTGTCGGCAAGCTGAATATGTCCAATTCGGTTCAGGTGCTTTTGCAGGGTAGCTGCCAGTTCACCTTCCGTGCGCTGGGCATGGTAAAGGTCGTATTGCACAAATGCGTTGTCTGCACCCACCTCATCAAGAATATCGATAGCCTGGAGCGTACGGTTCAGGTAGAAGCCGGGTATGTCGAAAGTGTTGATCGGCTCAATCAGCAACCGAAGCTCCGCTTTTTTTAATTCAGCTGCCGCAAACCGCAAATTTTCAACGAATGTTTTGCGCAGCAGGTCAGTGCCAACACCAGCAGGGGACTTGCCAGCCAGACAATTAAGTTGGTCAACTCCCAGGGCAGTGGCATAACTGACGGCTTTGGCCACACCTTCGCGAAACTCACCTGTCCTGTCAGGATGACAGGCGATACCCCGCTCGCCCGCATCCCAGTTGCCAGCTGGCAGGTTATGCAGAACCAGTCTCAGGTTATGGGTTTTCAGGCGTTGGGCAATGTCATCCGCACTGAATGCATACGGAAACAAAAACTCAACAGCTTTGAAGCCAGCCTTGGCGGCGTGCTCGAAGCGTTCCAGAAAAGGATGCTCGGTAAAGAGCATCGTCAAATTGGCAGCAAAACGGGGCATGTATCTCTTTACTTTTGTTATCGGTGAATTTGGTTATTCCAACAGCCCGGCCAGTTCCAGCCCTTTCAACCCATCCGGGTGACGGCAGTCAATATCTTCAAACTCATTAACCTTGTCGATCTCAGTTCCCATCGCGATATTGGTAACCCGCTCCAGGATGATTTCAACCACTACCGGAACTCGGAATTCAGCAGCCATGATTCGGGCTTCTTGCAGCGAGCGCTGAATATCATCCGGGTGTTTGACGCGAATGGCCTTGCAACCCAAGCCTTCAACCACCGCTACATGGTCTACACCGTAGCTGCGCAGATTGTCTTCAGACGCGGGGACGTTGATGTTGTCAAACGCGAGCTGTACGCAATAGTCCATTTCAAAGCCGCGCTGGCTTTGGCGAATAAGGCCCAGGTAAGAGTTGTTGACTAGGACATGTACATAAGGCAAGTTAAATTGCGCGCCCACAGCAAGTTCTTCGAGCAGAAACTGAAAGTCATAGTCGCCCGTGATGGCAACGACCGTGCGTGACGGGTCGGCTGCCACAACACCCAGTGCTGCAGGCATGGACCAGCCCAGTGGGCCAGCCTGACCACAGTTGATCCATTGACGTGGACCATAAATTTGCATGAATTGACCTGCAGCGATCTGGCTCAAGCCAATATTGCTGACGTAGATGGTGTCGCGTGGAAAAGCCAGATTCATTTCCTCATAAACGCGCTGAGGCTTGATCGGCACCTCGACGTAATGGGTTTTGCGGTGCATCAGGCGCTTGCGTTCTGCACAGCGATGCGCCCAGTCACTGCGATCTGGCAACTGGCCCGCTGCTTTGCGCTCCTTAGCCGCCTGTACGAACAACTCCAGTGCGGATTTGGCATCTGACACGATGCCCAGGTCCGGCGTGAACACACGGCCAATCTGGGTGGGTTCGATGTCGACGTGGACGAAAGTACGGCCTTTGCAGTAAACCTCGGGCGATCCTGTGTGGCGGTTGGCCCAGCGGTTTCCAATACCAATCACAAAGTCGCTGGCCAGCATGGTGGCGTTGCCGTAGCGGTGGCTGGTTTGCAACCCGACCATGCCTGCCATCAGCGGATGGTCGTCAGCAATGGTGCCCCAACCCATCAGGGTTGGAATAACCGGTATGCCCATGAGCTCGGCAAATTCAACCAGTAACGCACTGGCATCTGCATTGATGATGCCGCCGCCTGCGACGATTAGCGGTCGCTCTGCCTTGGCCAGCATGTCCAGCGCCTTGTCGATCTGCTTGCGTGTTGCTGCCGGCTTGTAGACTGGTAGAGGCTCATAGGTGTCGATGTCAAATTCGATTTCAGCCATCTGCACATCAAACGGCAAGTCCAGCAGGACGGGGCCTGGACGGCCTGAGCGCATGAGATGAAAGGCTTGCTGGAAGGCGCGTGGCAGCTGGCCGGGTTCACGCACCGTATAAGACCACTTGGTCACCGGTTTGGAGATTGACTCGATGTCCACCGCCTGAAAATCTTCTTTGTACATCCGTGCGCGGGGGGCCTGACCCGTAATGCACAAAATGGGAATGCTGTCAGCAATCGCTGAGTACAAGCCAGTAATCATGTCAGTGCCGCCTGGGCCCGAAGTGCCTATGCAAACGCCGATGTTGCCAGCTGCCGCACGGGTGTAACCCTCGGCCATGTGTGATGCGCCTTCAACATGACGCGCCAGTATGTGGCCAATCGACTGGCGCTCCCGCAAGGCGGAATACAACGGGTTGATGGCTGCGCCTGGCACTCCAAATGCCTGTGTGATACCTTCTTTTTCCATGACCAGCACTGCGGCCATGGCGGCTTTCATTTTTGCCATTGATGTTTCCTTTGTGTTAACTTGCAAAACTTCTTGCTAGCCAAGGATGTTCGCGTTGTCTGTGCATGCACGCAAGCCCGAGTGCGGGCATTACGTTTATTCCGGGGTGGAATACCGCGCATAAAGAGGGACTTATGAACTGCTGTGTGTGTATGCGGCAGCTTTTTTCAGGATGTTGAAATGGATCGTCTTTTAGCCATTGAACTGTTTATTCGTGTTGTTGATCTCGGCTCTTTCAGCAAAGCAGCCGCTGACTTGGGGATGGGACAGCCCACGGCTACCAAGCTGGTCGCCTCGCTCGAAAAGCGTCTGGGTTCGCGACTGTTGCACCGCTCAACACGTGGCGTCACGCCGACAGAAATTGGCGCGCTGTATTACGAAAAATGCAAATTGATTGCGCACCACATGGATGAAGCGCAAACCCTCACCACACTGCTCCAATCGCAGGTGCAAGGCGCCTTGCGCATCAGTACTTCGGTGGCTTTTGGCCGCAGGGTGTTGTCCCCCATGGTGATGCGCTTTATGCAGTTGCACCCGAAATTGCAGATAGAGCTGAACTTTGAAGACCGCTACGCGAATCTCGTTGAGCAGGGTATCGATGTGGCTATCCGCATGGGCCCGCTGGCCGATTCAACGCTGGGTGCGCGCTATCTGGGTATCAATCCATGGGTGCTGGTGGCTTCAAGCAGTTACCTGGCTGCGCGCGGCCTGCCTTTACAACCCGCTGATCTTCAAACACATGATGCGCTGATCTACAGCACCGTGCAGGGTGATGCGCGCTGGCATCTGACGGGAGCCGAGGGTGTCGTGCAGGCGATTCCTGTCAAGGGTCCACTGCGTTCCAATAATTTATCAGCCTTGCTGATAGCAGCGCGTGGCGGTATGGGGCTGGCCGCCTTGCCGCGTTATGTGGCCTGCCAGTCCGTCAGCAGTGGCGCTCTTCGTACCGTGTTGACAGACTGGACCTTGCCGTCACAGGAAATTCATGCGGTTTACCCATCACCGCAACTGGTGCCTGCCAAAGTTACCGAATTTGTTGGCTGGCTACAGGGTCAGTTTGGCGCATCGTGGTGGGAAGATCAAAAGTAAATGGCTTGGTACGCTATGCATTGAATAGCTGCTTGCGCCCGAATACATTGGGCTACAGCCGTTTTTTATGCTCTAAATCACCGAAAAAGACTGTCAAACTGCTTTGTCAGATTGCCTGAATGTCATGAAGAAGAAAATAGACCGATGAAAAATGCCACGTTACGTCAGCTCAAGGTGTTCGAGGCGGTAGCCCGTCTGCTCAGTTTTTCACGCGCTGCTGAAGAGCTGCATTTGACACAACCGGCCGTCTCTACCCAGGTCAAAAAATTAACCGATCATGCCGGGCTGGCACTTTTCGAGCAGTTGGGTAAAAAAATTCACCTCACTCCCGCAGGCGTCGAGATGTTGCATTCAAGCCGCGTCATCATCCAGCAGTTCAAGGAGGTGGATGAGGCCATGACACAGTTCAAAGGGGTTTCAGGGGGCAAGCTGAATGTGGCTGTCATCAGTGCTGGGGATTATTTTTTTCCAAGAGTACTGGTCGAATTTGCAAGCCGACATGCAGGTGTCACACTGAATTTTGGCGTGTGCAACCGCGAAGAGTTGCTGGATCAACTGTTGCTTAACCAAACCGACCTTGCCATCATGGTGCGTCCACCGCAGGACATGGACACCGTGAATGAGGCGTTTGCGCCGCACGCCTATCTCATCGTGGCGCCGCCAGATCACCCGCTGGCCCGCAAGCAGCGCATTCCCATGTCACGCATGGCAAAAGAGCCTTTTGTCGTACGCGAAAAAGGTTCTGATACCTGGCATTCAATGGAACAAGGTTTGGGCAGTCACCTGGTCAACCTGAACATTGCCATGGAAATCAAAAGTACCGAGACCATCAAACAGGCAGTGATTGCCGGCATGGGCGTGAGCTTTCTTTCGTCTCATACGGTGAGCCGGGAATTACAACTCGGCAGTCTGGTTTCGCTTGATGTTCAGGGCTTGCCATTGATGCTCAACTGGTATGTCGTCCACCGTAAAAACAAACGCCTGCCACCCGTCGCGCAAGCCTTCAAAAATTTTCTGATGACAGATGGCGCGGCCCTCATTGAGCAGACCATGGGCGTGGTTCCAAAACGGCCACGCAAGAGCAGATCCGCCTGATTCATTAACTGTTCGCAGCGTGTTGGTGACGACGTAAAAAAGTCATCACATACCAGGCTCTGCGCTATCTAAGCAAAAAGTAGGCCGCCAGCAGATACAGCACAACGGCGAAGATTTTTTTCAATGGCCGAATGTCGGTGCCGTGCGCAGTGCGAGCCCCTAAAGGTGCGGTACACATGCTGGCTACCGCAACAATAAACAACGCTGGCAGGTACAGGTAGCCAAGGGCACCCGGCGGCATCAGCGGCAAATCCCGGCCAGCCCATACATAGCCCGCTGTGCCAGCCAACGCAATCGGAAAACCGAGCGCAGCTGAGGTGCCTACCGCGTCATGTATTTTTACATTGCACCAGGTCATGAACGGTACCGAGACGAAAGCCCCGCCTGCACCTACCAGGGCTGAAGTCATGCCTATGACACCGCCCATGCCGAAAGTCCCCAGCAAGCCGGGCATGGTGCGGCCAGGTTTGGGTTTGCGGTCAAGAAACATTTGGGTCGCAGAAAACGCGACAAACACCGCAAACAATACGCTCAAAACTTTTCCAGGCAAGGCCACTGCTATTTGTGCGCCTAACAACGAACCGAGCAGGATGCCCGGTGCCAGATGCCGGACTATCGGCCACAGAACCGCGCCGCGCATGTGGTGAGCACGTACGGAAGACAAGGAAGTAAAACAGATGGTGGCCAATGATGTGGCAACAGCCATTTTCACGGCGTACTCTTGCGAAAATCCTTTGGATGCCAGGATGAAAGTGATGAAGGGCACCATCAGCATGCCGCCGCCTATGCCCAAAAGCCCCGCCAAAAAACCAGTGGATGCGCCTAACAGGAGCAATTCGAAAATCAGCAGGGGTTCAACGGTCATGAAAGTCGGGCTGACCCCGATAGCGGCTAGGGTGAAGGGAAAACTGTCTGCAAGTGCTGCCTACCGTTATGCCGGAAAGGCCGGGTTCAGTTGCGCAGGCGACCCTCACGCGTGACCATCGCCAAATCAACAAATTTGCTGCCATGATGCTTGGTAGCAGAGTAAGAAACGGTAAAGCCACCCGCATCATAAACGCTCAAACCTCGCATAGAAGCAAGAAGGCTTGCAGCATCACCCGGCTTTTTCGCACGGCGCATCGCTTCGGTCAGCACTTTTGCACCGATACAGGCTTCAAGGTGTGTGCTGTTCATGGGCGCTGTCACACCGGCGTCCTGTAAAGCTTTGGCGCATTCACGCACCACTGGAGCGGGTGAAGCGGTGCTCGGTACAACCTGTGCGATGGATACACCGGCGGCTGATTCGCCTGCTGCTGCAATGTATTGCTGTGCGCCTACAAAAGACAAGCTTGACATGGGCACCGTAAGCCCCCGACTGGTCAGCTGACGAGTGATTTCAGCGGCGGGTGCAGACAATACTGTATTGATGAGTACATCTGGCTTAAGTTTGAGGAGTTCAGTGACCTGGTTGGCATCAATTTTTGCATTGCGTTGCAAGGAAAATGCTTTGGGCTGTTTGCCCTGCTTGGCCAAATATTCAACTACTGCCGCGAGGTTTTGTTTGCCGACTTCATCGTCGTAATGCACCACGACCACCTGCTTGATACCAAGACCCGTCCAGAAAGCAAGCATTTTTTCCAGCTCTTCTGGATACGATGCGCGCAACGTAAATACGACGGGGCTGTCTTTGCGCACCGGGTTTGCGCCTGAAAAAGGCGCAAAAAACAAAACGCCAGCTTTTTCTGCCAGAGGCATGGCATCCAGACTCAGGGTTGCCGAGGCAAACCCAAACAGGGCGGCCGCCTTGCTTTCTTTAAGCAGTTTTTCAGTATTGCTGCCCGCCAGTTTCCGGTCATTTTTGTCATCCAGGGATACCAGATCAATGGGCCGTCCCTCCACGCCACCTTTTGCATTGACGGATTTGAAATAAGCCAGCGCCCCGTCGCGAATATCAGTGCCAAATGCAGCGTTGCTACCCGTCAGTGGCACGGACTGTCCAACTATCCAGGGTGTTTGCGCCTGACTCGCCAAATTAATACTGAATCCACTGACAAACAACAGGACTTGGAGAAGTTTTTTCAAGTGCATTTTGACGTCATATCTGGTTAAAAGGGATATCTTGTTAAACGCAAAAGCGTCATTTCGGTGTCTTGCATATCAATTGCAGTGATTTTTTGTAAGAAGAACCAACTCCAGCTTTGACTCAGGTGTCTGCAAGTACCGCTGGACCGTCATCCTGAACCAGGGTTCAGGTGGGCGAGGGCAGACTGGCTTTGGGCTCGTCTAACGCGAGACGGGCGCGCCAACCAGGCAATTTACCAAGCCCGTGCTATTAAAAGCATTGGTACAAGGAAATATAAAGCCCAGCGCGTACTGCAGACGGTTTTGATTGTAGGCCCATGCGGCCATCAAAGCAGCCGACCATCCTGCCCCAAGGCAGCATCCAGTCGCTGAAGCAATGCAGCCAGTTGCGCATGCTCAACGCTTGGCGATATGGTTTTTTGAATTTGAGAGGTTTGTTCGGGCCCCTCAAACGCCAGGTTTAGGGCTGCCAGCACGGCAATCCTGTCGCGGGCCTTGATTTTCCCGCTGTCGCGGATTTTGCACATGGCCAAATCCACCCGGTTAACAGCATCGAGCAGGCGCGCGTCGCCATCTGGTGGGCAACCCAGCAGATAACTCTGGCCCATGATTTGCACTTCAAGCTGCTTCATCATGCTGACCTCAATGATTCGAGGGGTGCTGGCTGGCAATGGCTGGCGTTTTCAGGCAAGCGCTCCAGCAACGCGTCAACACGGGCCCGCGCCGCACCCAGTCTTGACTTGAGCGAATCGCGTTCTTGCGTCAAAACACTGACTTCTTCGGTGAGCAGCGCGTTGGTGCGCTGCAATTCTTCGTAACGGAGCAAGAGGCGCTCTACACGCTCGGTGATTTGGTCAATTTGGTTTTGGTTTGCCATAACTTTGGTAATTGTAGGGTTTACAGCAGGCGCCAGCGTAGAATCTTATCTGTTGGTGCTCGCGGTGTGGTTCACATGCCGCAGTTCAACGGGAAGCAGGAGAGAGTTTGCCGTCAATGGCCACAACTTTTAACCTGCGCTGCCCCCGCAACGGTAAAACGGACGAATACCACCTCGGAGAAATTCGGTTTGGCATTCAGTTTTCCATCACTAGCCACTGAGTAATCCTGGAGACAGGCACTTGGGAAGGCGATGAAGAGCACGTCCGTCAGCCCGGATACCGGCCAACAAGGTGGATGTGCGTCAATTTTTTGGCGCGTATTCGTAACGCTCATGCACTGGCGGGGAAGCTGGTGAGGGCCTGTTGTTGATTGATTTTTACCCATGAAAACCCGTGTTTATCGGGCGCGACTTGCCGCGCTTCCCTTGGCCTTGGCTGCTGCCTTGCCGTCCGTTGTGTCTTTGCCTTCTTTTGCACAAACCAGTGCCAACCCGCAACTCAAGGAAACTTTTGTCACCGCAACCCGTACTGCGCAGCCTGTTGGTGATGTGGTGGCCGATGTCACCATCATTGACCGTGATGTGATTGAGCGCAGTGGCGCTGCTGGCCTGGCCGACGTGCTGGCACGTGTGCCGGGTATTGAGATTGCGCGAAATGGTGGCGCTGGCAACCAGACGTCGGTTTTTACGCGTGGTGGCGAAAGCCGTCACACCATTGTGCTAATCGATGGCGTGCGGGTAGACAGCCAAAGCACCAGTGGTGGCGCCAATTGGCAAGCCATACCTTTGAGCCAGATTGACCGCGTTGAAATCGTTCGTGGCCCCACCAGCGCGGTGTATGGCTCGGATGCTGCGGCTGGTGTGATCCAGATTTTTACCAAAAAAGGGCAAGGCGTTTTTGCGCCGTCTATCACCCTGGGCTATGGCACCTACAACACCCAACGCATTGACACGAGCGCCAGTGGTGCGGTCAATGCATTTGACTACTCATTTGGCTTGTCGCAAGATACCAGTAATGGCTTTAATGTACGTCCCATCGTTGGGCAAAACCCGGACACCGATGGCTACAAAAGCATGAATGTCAACGCCAGGCTGGGCTTTCAGATCAACCCCAACCATCGTCTGCAAGCCAACATTTTGAGCAACAAAATGGACGCGCAATTTGACAGCGGTTTAACCCGAGACTTCCGGCGTATCAACAGTGTTCAGACGGTCAGCGCGCAGTGGCTGGCCAATTGGACTGACAGCTACAGCACACGCCTGCAGGTGTCAGGCGGCACCGATCGTGGTGAAGATGCGTTGAATGGTTCGACGCCCATTTTGTCGTATGACCAAACCAAAATAAGTACGTTGTTATGGGCCAACGAATATCGTCTGGGCGCACACCTTTTCAGTGCGATTGTTGAAAACAGAAAAGACCAATTCCTGCTGGTTGGCTCAACCGCTGTGCCAGTGGGTAGCGCTTTTGTCAGCCGTGAAAAATCACAAAACAGTGTTGGGCTGGGTTATGGCTGGACGGGCGGCGCGCACACGCTGCAGCTCAATATGCGGCGCGACCGTGACAGCGAATTTGGCAGCAAGTCAACCGGTTCAGCAGCGTATGCCTTTGCAATCACACCGCAATTGAAAATTTCTGCCAGTGCAGGTAATTCGTTTCGCGTGCCTACGCTTTACCAGCGGTTCACGGTATTTGCACCACCTACGCCGCTGTTGCCAGAGTCCGGGCGCAACGTTGAGCTGGGCTTGAAGTATGCCCAAGGCAGCAGCAACTACGGTGTGGTGGCCTATCGCAACAAAATGACCAACCTGCTGACGTTTGTCAGCGGCATTGGCCCGTGCCCCAGCGGTCTGCTACCGCCAGCAACCCGTGTCGGCTGCTATGCCAACACTGCTTTGGCTGAATACACAGGTTTGACATTTACAGCCAGTGAAACGGTTGGCAGCTACCGCCTGTATGGCTCGCTGGATTTGCAGAACCCGAAAGATGTGACGCTTGACAGACAACTTGCGCGCCGCGCCAAACGGCACGCAGTTTTTGGTGTGGACACCCGTGTCGGTGCCTGGACGCTTGCGGGTGATGTATTGATGTCTGCGCTGCGCTATGACAACACCACCGCAACATCGCCCGTGTTGCCTGGCTATACCCTGGTTAATTTAAGTGCGAGCACCGCTTTGTCGAAAGACTGGAAAGCCTTGGTGCGAGTGGATAACCTGACTGACAAGACATATCAGACCATCAATACCTACGCAACTGCCAGGCGTTCGTTGTATGTGGGTTTGACCTGGGCGCCGCAGTAAGGCGGCTCCACTCATGCTTGCATGTTGCCCTGCTATCCTCATCGCTGCCCCGGCCTCTGGCCAGGGCAAGACAACGGTTGCTTCCGCATTAGCGCGTTTGCATACTAGACAAGGCAGGCGGGTAAGGGTCTTCAAATGCGGTCCTGATTTTCTGGACCCCCATTGGCTGACTTTGGCCAGCGGCGCACCCGTGCATCAGCTTGATTTGTGGATGACAGGCGAAGCAGACTGCGCGCAGCGCTTGCATGCCGCAGCGCTTGATGCTGACCTCATCATTGTTGAAGGTGTGATGGGTTTGTTTGACGGCGAACCCAGTGCGGCTGACCTGGCGCAGCGCTTTGTTTTGCCTGTGCTGGTGGTGATTGACGCAAGTGCGATGGCTGGCACATTTGGGGCGCTGGCCTGGGGCTTGCAGCACTACCGTGAAGGCTTGCGCTTTGATGGGGTGTTAGCTAACCGTGTTGCGTCAACCGGCCATGCCGAAATGCTTCAGGCTGGCCTGCGTGATGCCAGCCAGTGGCGCGGCGCGCTGATGCGCAGCGATGCTTTCACGCTGCCCGAGCGACATTTGGGTTTGGTTGTGGCTAATGAGTTAAGCGATGCGATTCAAAGGCTTGATGCGGCGGCGGATGCCCTCGCTGAAACACAGCTTGGCAAAATGAGTGTTGATGATTTGCAGGTGTGGTCTACGCCTTTTGAAGCGCCTGATTCAAGTCGAGCCATATTTCCATTTGCTGCACTGAAGGGCCAAACCATTGCCGTGGCGCGTGATGCTGCTTTCTGCTTTATTTATGCTGCCAACATCGATTGCCTGCAGGCGATGGGCGCGCGAATCGTTTATTTTTCTTCTCTGCATGACGGCGCATTACCCCCTTGTGATGCTCTGTGGTTGCCCGGCGGTTACCCCGAACTCCATGCTGAAAAAATAGCCGCTAACACGGCTATGAAAACCAGTATTACGGCACATGTGGCAGCAGGCAAACCTGTATGGGCCGAATGCGGCGGCATGATGGCCCTGTTTGAAACACTGACCACCTCTAGCGGCGCAAGTTACCCGATGTGGGGCGTGCTAACCGGCAGCGTGACGTTGCATAAGAGGCTGGCTGCACTCGGGCCGCAGCAGCTTGAAGTGGGTGGCGGCGTTTTGCGTGGCCATGCGTTTCATTACTCGACTTGCGCCACTAAATTGCCTGCTGCTGCTCGTACCCAAGCTGCTCCAGGCCGCAAGCTGCGGGGTGAGGGAGAGGCGCTGTACGTGCAAGGCTCGGTCAAGGCCAGTTACTTTCATGCGTGGTTTGCGTCCAGCCCCGCAGCGGCATCAGGCTTGTTTTTGAAGGACCACCATGCTGAGTAAAACAAACGACTGGCGCGGTCATTCAACAGGTCAAACCTACGGCCCGCAGCGCATTGTTTGCCTGACCGAAGAACCCACCGAGTGGCTCTACCTGCTGGGTGAGGAGCGCCGTATTGTCGGCATCTCCGGCTACACCGTTCGCCCACCGCGTGCGCGTGAAGAAAAGCCCAAAGTCAGCGCCTTTTTAAGCGCCAAAATTGACAGGATTGAGGCGTTGCAGCCCGATTGTGTGATTGGCTTTTCAGACCTGCAAGCCGACATTGCATCGCAGCTGATCAAAAAAGGCATTCAGGTCACGATTTTTAACCAGCGCAGTGTGGCTGAAATCTTCTCCATGATGTACCAGCTGGCCGCGATGGTCGGGCAAGCTGACAAGGGCCTGGCGCTGATACAAACCATGCAAAACCGCCTGCTTGAGATTGAAGAGGTAACCCGTTCTTTGAAGCGCCGCCCACGCGTTTTTTTTGAAGAATGGTATGACCCGCATATCAGCGCGATTGCCTGGGTGTCTGAACTGATGGGTATTGCAGGCGGTGACGACTGCTTTCCCGAACTGGCCAAAGAGCCGATGGGCAAAGGCCGCATCATTGCTGACGGGTTAGAGATTGTGCAACGCAACCCGGACATTATTTTTGGCTCCTGGTGTGGCAGAAAATTCAGGCCTGGCCATGTGCGCGCCAGGCCAGGTTGGCAAGAAGTCAACGCTGTTAAAAACGACCAGTTGTTTGAAATCAAATCTGCTGAAATTTTGCAGCCTGGGCCAGCTTCAATTACCGATGGTGTGGAGCAGATTCACAAAATCATCATGGCCTGGTCTGAACTTCATGGTTAGCCGCAGTGAACTTATCCTCGGTGGTCAGCGCAGCGGCAAGTCGCGCCGTGCCGAGCTGTTGGCTCGGGACTGGCTGGCGCAATCATCCGACCATAAAGCGGTGATGATTGCCACCGCCACCGGCTTTGACGATGAAATGCGGCAGCGCATTGCCCGCCACCAACTTGACAGGGCAGAGCGTGTGCCAGGCATGGTGACGGTTGAGGAGCAGATAGACCTTGGCCAGGCGATTCAATCGCACAACGATGCGCAAACGCTGGTGGTGGTTGACTGTCTGACGCTGTGGCTCACCAATCTGCTGATGCCGCATGAAAACGCTGGAAATGACTTAAAAAATACCAAAAATAGTCATAATTACCTATCAAAAAAGCCTCTATCCCAACAAATACAGGTGCAAGCAGCTACTCTTTTGATAGCAATCAAAAATGCATTAGGTCCGGTGATTCTGGTGGGTAACGAGATCGGACTAGGCGTGATTCCGATGGGGCGCGAGACACGCGACTTTGTGGACGCACTGGGGCGCTTGAATCAGGATGTAGCCGCAGCGTGCGAGCGCGTGACCTTCATGGCGGCTGGTTTGCCATTGACATTAAAAGGGTGAGCATGAAACTTTTTGCTATGTTGATCATGGTTTTTTGCAGCGCTGCCCACGCCCTGCAAGTCACTGACGACCGGGGCGTCACCGTCACTTTTGCGCAAACGCCGCAGCGGATCGTCAGCATGTTGCCGTCGCTGACTGAAAGCGTTTGTGCGATGGCGCAATGCCAGCGTCTGGTGGGTGTGGATCGTTATTCCAACTTCCCGGACAGTTTAAAAAACCTGCCCAAACTGGGCGGCGGTATGGACCCGAACATTGAGGCCATCGTGGCTTTGAAGCCCGACGTGGTGCTGGTCTCCGGCAAGTCACGCGCGAGTGAACGGCTGGAGGCACTGGGCATCAAGGTGGTGGCACTCGAAACCAAAACCCATGCCGATGTCAAACGCGTGCTGTCGGTACTGGGTGTGCTGCTGGCCGTGCCAGATGCGCAAGGTGCCGAGCGTGTATGGCGCGTGATTGACAGCAGCGTGTCCGCAGCGGCGCAGTCATTGCCTGCTAAAGCCAAAACAGCGCGTGTTTATTTTGAAGTCAGCCGTGGGCCGTATGCAGCGGGCGAGGCGTCTTTTATTGGCGAAACCCTCACGCGCCTGGGCGTGAAAAACGTCGTGCCCGCCAAGCTGGGACCGTTCCCCCGCCTGAACCCGGAATTTGTCGTGCGTGCCAACCCGGACGTCATCATGATTGGCAACCGCAGTATGGTCAACGCGGTGGCTTACCCCGGCTGGAACAGCATCAAGGCCGTGAAAACTAACCGTGTGTGCGTCTTTGGCGTGGGTGACTCCGACGTGGTGGTGCGCCCCGGCCCGCGCATGGCCGAGGCCGCGCGGCTGATGGCCAAGTGTCTGGAGTCGTATGAGTAGCAAGTCTCTTACTAACTCTCCCAGCCGGGGAGAGGGCAGGGGTGAGAGGCCAGCCAAAGCAAGGTGGCTATTTGTTGCACTCGTCATAGTTTCTTGCTTGTTACTTGCCTGTGGTATCACGGTGGGCAGCACCGGCTTTGAATCGGTTGCCAACATGCAGCGCGACCCACAGGCCATGCTCATCGTTTGGGAAATCCGCTTGCCGCGTACCCTGGGTGCCTGGCTGGCGGGCGCTATGTTGGGCTTGGCGGGTGCTGTAGCGCAAGGCCTGTTTCGCAACCCGCTGGCTGACCCGTATCTGCTGGGCAGTGCTTCAGGCGCATCGCTGGGTGTCGCCCTGGCCATGGCGCTGTTTGGTGTCTCGCCACTGGCCACGCAATGGGTGGCCCGGCTGGGGTTGACGGGCGCTGCGTTTTTGGGCGCAGTGGGTGCCGTGCTGCTGACATTGCTGCTGGCAAAAGGTGTGCAACACACGCTGCGCCTGCTGCTGGCGGGTGTGGTGGTGGGGGTGGTGCTGGGGGCGTTGACCTCACTGGTGTTGCTGCTCACCCCCGACATCATGCAGGCGATGCAGGCCTTCATGCTCGGTACGACGGCGTTTGTTGGCTGGACGGCCTGCGCAGTGATGGCCTCGGCATTTGTCATCAGTTTGATCGCCGCCTGGCTGATGAGCCATGTGCTCGACGGCCTGGCACTTGGTGAGGCAACCGCCCAAAGTCTGGGGCTGCAACTGCCGCAGATGCGTGCCGCTCTCATTGCCGTTTTGGCATTGGCCACAGGTACTGCCGTGGCGCAAACGGGTTTGATTGCTTTTGTTGGTCTGGCTGCGCCACATCTGGTGCGGTCAGTGGTTAAAACCACGCATGGGCGGTTGATTGTGCTGTCCAGCCTGATGGGCGCTGTGCTGCTCGTTGCAGCCGATATTCTGGCCCGCTGGTTGATGGCGCCGCAAGAGCTGCCTGTGGGCGTGCTGACGGCCGTGCTGGGCGGTGGCTACCTGCTGTGGCTGATGCACAGGCATACCGGGCGGGGGTCTGGGTTATGAGTGATGCTATAAAATCAGTAGCTTGTTGCGCCCGTAATATAAAGGCCAGGCTCGGAAATGTCGAAGTTTTAAGCGATATTTCCATAGATTTCCCGCGCGCCTGCTGGACCAGCATCGTCGGCCCGAATGGTGCAGGCAAATCGACTTTGCTCAAGGTGCTGGCGGGGTTGATTCCTTATGCAGGATCAGTCGAATTACTCGGTCATCCCGTTCAAGCGATGCCCGCCAAGCAGCGCGCACGGCAACTGTCGTGGCTGGGTCAAAACGAAGCATCTGCAGACGACTTGACGGCCTACGATGTCACCATGCTAGGCCGCTTGCCGCACCAGCCTTGGCTGGCACCCGCTAGCAATGCCGACCACGCCGCAGTCGAAAAAGCCTTGCGCTCAACCCATGCCTGGGATTGGCGGGGCAGGGCGCTAGGCCAGCTGTCGGGTGGTGAACGTCAGCGCGTATTGCTGGCACGTGCGCTGGCGGTTGAGGCCCAGGTGCTATTGATGGACGAGCCGCTGGCCAACCTGGATCCTCCCCATCAAACCGATTGGCTGAAGCTGGCCAAGGCGCTGGTTGCCAGCGGAAAAACGGTCATCAGCGTGCTGCATGAAATATCGTTTGCGCTGCAAGCCAATGAGGTCGTGGTCATGGCGGGTGGCCGCGTGACGCATCAGGGCGCTTGCAGTGATGCGATCAGTCACCACGCGATTGAAACTGTATTTGACCAGCGCATTGCTATTCACCAACTTGCAGGCCAATGGGTGGCGCTGCCGAAACTTTGAATTGAAAAATTAATTGGAGTCTGACCCCAATTAGGGGATTCACTATGCAAATCGAAACACCACCCGCAGAAAAGCCTTATGACAAGCCTGAGGGCGAGCGACGCGGGCTTGTCATCGTCAACACGGGCGATGGCAAAGGCAAGAGCACCGCTGCGTTTGGTCTGGCGCTGCGGGCGTTTGGCCGTACCCATGTACACCACAAGCTGGTCAAGATTTTCCAGTTCATGAAGGTGCCGACTGCCCGCTTTGGCGAACACCGCATGTTTGAGCAACTGGGCATACCGATTGAAGGTATGGGGGACGGTTTCAGCTGGAAGAGCCAGGACCTCGAGCGCTCGGCCCAGCTGGCTCGTGACGGTTGGGAAAAAGCCAAAGCGGCCATCTTGAGCGGTGACTATTTTCTGGTCGTCCTCGACGAGTTGACCTATCCGCTGATTTACGGCTGGATGCCGTTGGACGATGTGCTGCTGACATTGCAAAATCGGCCCAAAGACGTACATGTTGTCATTACGGGTCGCCGCTGCCCGCCAGAAATCATTGCGCTGGCTGACACGGTAACCGAGATGACCAAAATCAAGCACGCCTTCAATGCAGGCATACCGGCCCAGCGCGGTATTGAAGACTGAATCCTTCCATGACTGCGCACGCCTTCTCAAAAGCCGAGCAAGCCGCGGTGTACCGTGCGATTTACGAGCGGCGTGACATGCGGCATTTCAGTGGGGGCAGCGTGCCTGACGATCAATTGCAACGCCTGCTGCAAGCTGCCCACCACGCGCCCAGTGTGGGGCTGATGCAGCCCTGGCGGTTCATTCGTGTGCGCAGCCAGCACTTGCGGCAGACGTTGCATGCGCTGGTGGAACAAGAACGCGTGCTGACAGCCAAGGCACTCGACGCACGCGAAGATGAGTTTATGAAGCTCAAAGTGCAGGGCATTCTTGATGCAGCTGAAGTGCTGGTCGTAGCCATGCCGCCTGGTCGTGAGCAACATATTTTTGGTCGCCGTACGCTGCCTGAAATGGACTTGGCATCCGCCGCCTGCGCGATTCAAAACCTGTGGCTGGCAGCGCGCGCCGAGGGGTTGGGCATGGGATGGGTGTCGATGTTTTGCCCGCTGCAATTGGCAAAGCTGCTACAGATGCCAGACGGCAGCCAGTCGATTGCGATTTTGTGTCTTGGCCCAGTCGATGCGTTTTATGACCAGCCCATGTTGCAGGCTGAAAAATGGACCAGCTGCGCGGCGCTGGCGGCAATGGTGTTTGAAGACACCTGGGGTAAGCCTCAACCGATTCTTTCTGAAAATTCACTATGAAAGCTTTTCATGCCTTTTGAAACCGCACTGTTCCAGCTTGCCCAAACCTTTTTATGGCCTGTCACCATCCTGGTGCTGGCCGTGTTTGCCTACGCCGTCATGAGCCTCGGTGCGTTTGCTGTGGAGTGGTTTCGCCGCCGCAAGCAGCCCGGCTGCGTGCTGGTGTTAACCGGTGATAAAGCGACATCACAAGAACGGCTGGAACTGGCTGTCCTCAAGGAACTCGAAGGCCTGCGTCTGTGCAGCCGCGTGGCACCCATGCTGGGGCTGGTCGCCACCATGATCCCCATGGGTCCGGCGCTGGTGGCTGTGGCGTCTGGCCAGTCAAGCGGTGTGGCTGAAAGCCTGGCGCCAGCGTTTGCAGCGGTGATTGTGGCGCTGGTGGCCGCGTCGATTACCTTTGTGGTGTACAGCGTACGCCGCCGCTGGTTGCTGGCTGAAATGCTGGCGGTACTCGATGGCACGCCTGCATGAACGCGGCAAATAAAATCCCCAATCCGAGGCCACGTCTGCACATCCTCGACGAAGACGATGACGACCCGGTGCTGTCGACCATCAATCTGATTGACGTGTTTCTGGTGGTGATTGGCATGTTGCTGATCGCTGTCATCAACAATCCAATGAATCCCTTCGCTGGTGACAAGCTGACCATCATCCGCAACGAGGGCCAGCCCAACATGGAAATCATCACCAAAGACGGCAGCACCATCACCAGGTTCAAGGCCAGCGGCGCCTCGGGTGAGGGCGATGGCGAAAAGGCTGGCACCGCCTACCGCATGAAGGACGGCACCATGGTGTATGTGCCAGCGACGGCAGCGGGCCAG
>JANOWR010000146.1:0-4359 GCA_031417995.1 Polaromonas sp.
CCTTCTGGCAAACCGAGTCCGGTGGCCACATGATCACGCCACTGCCTGGCGCGACACCGCTGGTGCCCGGTAGCTGCACGCTGCCACTGCCTGGCATCATGGCCGAAATTGTGGATGAAACCGGCAAACCGTTGCCCAATGGTTCTGGCGGCTTGCTGGTGGTGACGCGCCCCTGGCCGTCCATGATTCGCAATATCTGGAATGACCCTGAGCGCTTCAAGAAAGCCTATTTCCCCGAAGAAATGGGTGGTGCCATTTACCTGGCAGGCGACGGCGCGGTCAGGAATAAAGACAATGGTTATTTCCGCATCACGGGCCGTATTGACGACGTGCTCAATGTGTCCGGCCACCGTATGGGCACGATGGAGATTGAGTCCGCCCTGGTGGCGCATTCAACGCTGGTGGCCGAGGCAGCAGTGGTGGGCCGGCCTGATGACTTGACGGGCGAAGCGATTGTGGCGTTTGTGGTGCTCAAGCGCTCACGCCCGACAGGTGACGAGGCCAAAGCCATTGCCAAAGAACTGCGCGACTGGGTGGGCAAGCAAATTGGGCCGATTGCCAAGCCGAAAGACATCCGCTTTGGTGACAACCTGCCCAAAACCCGCAGCGGCAAAATCATGCGCCGCCTGCTGCGTGGCATTGCCAAGGGCGAGGCGATTACGCAGGACACATCGACTTTGGAGAACCCAGCCATCCTTGATCAGTTGTCTGAAAACCTGTAAGGAGCCAGACGCAAAAAAGCCCGCTAGCAGCGGGCTTTTTTGCGTCTGCAAGATTCACAAATTATTTTGAGCCTGCCAGGATCCAGGCAACCAGCTTTTTGGCTTCAGCATCGTTGACCTGCGCGTTGGCAGGCATGGGTACCGGCCCCCAGGCACCCGAACCCCCTTTGACCACTTTGCCTGTCAGCTTGTCGACAGCATCGGCCTGACCGGTGTATTTGGTGGCGATGTCTTTATAAGACGGGCCAACGAGTTTTTTATCAACTGCATGGCAAGCCATGCAGTTTTTGGCAGTGGCCAATGCCATGTCGGCCAAAGCAGGCGTAGACACAGCGCAGGCAGTAGCGAGAGTAGCAATTGCGGCAAGAATACGTTTCATGGATTGTCCTGGTGAATGGCGTCTTTGGGTCGCCCGTTACTTGATGTAAAGTCGTTTAACGCCATTGTAGTGATGTGGGTTGACCTTGACGCAAAGACAAACCCCGTCATCCGGCACTTTTCCACAACGCGGTTGCTTTTAGAGCAGGAGTTACATATGTATTTTTTACTCATTGGTATTGCCACGCTGCTCATGAAATACCTGGAAGTCGGCCCGGTTGCCACCTGGCCCTGGTGGCTGGTTTTGTCGCCGTTTGGGTTGGCTGTGGTCTGGTGGGCCTGGGCTGACAAGTCGGGCTACACCAAAAAGGTCGAGATGGAAAAGATGGACAAGCGCAAACAGGAGCGTATCGACAAGCAGCGCGAGGCCATGGGCATGCTGCCCAGAAAAAGTAAAACCAGGCGATAAATAGCCTGTTTTTTTGGCCCTTTATGGATGCGTTGATACAAATGTAAAAAGCCCGTGAAGTTTGACATTCACGGGCTTTTTTACATGCGCATGGTTTTAATAGTCGTCCAGCACAGCGCCTTTGCTGGCGCTTGATGCATTAAACGCAAACTTGGCTTGTACGCCGCGTGTGTAGCGCGGCTTGGGTGCCACCCAGCCGACTTTGCGTTTGGCCAGTTCTTCATCACTGATGTTCAGTTGCAAGAGCAACTGTTTCGCATCAATGGTGACGGAATCGCCCTCCTGAATAAACGCGATGTTGCCACCCGCTGCTGCTTCAGGCGCGACGTGGCCGACCACCATGCCCCAGGTGCCGCCTGAAAAGCGGCCATCGGTGATCAGCCCCACGCTTTCGCCCAAACCTGCGCCAATCAGCGCGCCTGTGGGGGCCAGCATTTCCGGCATGCCAGGGCCGACTTTGGGCCCCAGGTAGCGCAGCACCATCACGTCGCCCGCCACAATCTTGCCCGCCAAAATAGCGGCCAGGCCCGACTGCTCGTCGTCAAACACGCGTGCCGGGCCGGTCATGACCGGGTTTTTCAGGCCGGTGATTTTGGCCACAGCGCCTTCGGGCGACAGGTTGCCTTTCAGAATCGCCAGGTGCCCTTGCTTGTACATCGGCTTGTCAATCGCGCGAATCACGTCCTGGTCGGCACGCGGCGCGTCCGGAATGTCTTTGAGCACTTCAGCAATCGTCTGGCCGCTAATCGTCAGGCAGTCACCATGCAGCAAGCCAGCGACCAGCAGCGTCTTCATGACTTGCGGAATGCCGCCCGCCTTGTGCAGATCCACCGCCAGGTACTTGCCAGATGGCTTCAAGTCACACAGCACCGGGGTTTTGACGCGAATACGTTCAAAATCATCAATCGTCCAGTCCACGCCTGCCGTGTGTGCAATCGCTAAAAAGTGCAGCACCGCGTTGGTGGAACCGCCCGTGGCCATGATCACCGCCACTGCGTTTTCAATTGCCTTTTTCGTCACGATGTCGCGCGGCTTGATGTCTTTTTTCACTGCTTCAATCAGCACGCGGGCAGACTCGGCAGCGGAGTTCATTTTTTCGTCATGCGGGTTGGCCATGGTGCTTGAATAGGGCAGCGATATGCCCAGTGCCTCAAACGCGCTGGACATGGTGTTGGCCGTGTACATGCCGCCGCAGCTGCCGGTACCGGGCACGGCGCGTCGTTCAATTTGCTCCAGGTCCTCATCGCTCATGCGTCCGGCCGAGTTTTCGCCCACCGCTTCAAACACGCTGACGATGTTGAGGTCTTTGCCCTTGTAATGCCCTGGCAAAATCGTGCCGCCGTACACATAAATGGCGGGCACATTGGCGCGCAGCATGCCCATCAGGCCGCCAGGCATGTTTTTGTCGCAGCCGCCGACGACCAGCACGCCGTCCATCCATTGGCCCTGCACGCAGGTTTCAATGCAGTCGCTGATGACCTCGCGGCTCACCAGCGAATACTTCATGCCCTCAGTGCCCATGGCCATGCCGTCAGAAATTGTCGGTGTGCCAAACACCTGCGCGTTGCCGCCCGCAGCTTCAATCGCTGCAATGGCAGCGTCGGCAAGCTTTTGCAGGCCGCTGTTGCACGGCGTGATGGTGCTGTGCCCGTTGGCCACGCCAATCATGGGTTTTTTAAAGTCAGCCGTCTCGTAACCCATGGCGTAGTACATCGAGCGGTTGGGCGCACGTGATTTGCCTTCGGTGATGTTTTTGCTGCGGGGGTTCAAGGTGATGGTTTTGGTTTCCATGATGTCTCGTGAGTTTGTTCAGATTTCATTGTATTGGCTCTGGAATTGCAAGCGTGCAAAATACCCCCATGCTCATTCACCCCGAAATCCATCCCGTCGCCCTGCAACTTGGCCCCTTGGCCATCCACTGGTATGGCCTGACGTATCTGGCTGCCTTTGGCCTGTTCTTTTTCCTGGCCACGCTGCGGCTCAAGCATCAGCCCTATGCGTCCATCACAGGGCCGGGCGCGTGGAGCCGGCGCGACATTGAAGACATTCTGTTTCTGGGCGTGATGGGCGTGGTGATTGGCGGGCGCGTTGGCTACTGCCTGTTTTACAAACCTGCCTACTACGCCAGCCACCCGCTGGAGATTTTTTATGTCTGGCAGGGGGGCATGAGCTTTCATGGCGGGTTGATTGGCGTGCTGGTGTCGCAGTGGTGGTTTGCTCGCACCCGCCAGCGGCCCTGGCTGCAGGTGATGGACTTTATTGCGCCCTGTGTGCCGACCGGGCTGGCAGCAGGCCGGGCCGGTAACTTTATCAATGGCGAGCTGTGGGGCAGGGTGGCTGACCCGTCCTTGCCATGGGGCATGCTGTTCAGGGATGGCGGCCCGTTGCCGCGCCACCCGTCGCAGATTTACCAGTTCTTGCTCGAAGGCCTGTTGCTGTTTGTTCTGCTGTGGCTGTACGCCAGAAAGCCGCGAAAAATGGGCCAGGTCTCAGGCGCATTTTTATTCGGCTACGGCGTCTTCAGGTTCATCGCTGAATTCTTCCGCGAACCCGATGCGCATCTGGGCATTTTGCAGCTGGGTATGAGCATGGGTCAGTGGCTGTGCGTGCCGATGATCCTTGGCGGCATCGCCATGTGGGTTTGGGCTTCAAAACGGGCTTAAATGGGCTGAAAATGGCTGTTTTCAGGTATGTTTTAGGCCTCTAGCCCAATGAATTCGGGCGCAAGCAGCTATTAAAAATATAGCGTCTGAATTTAACTCAAGCCAGTTGCCTGGCCAGCAGTACTGCCACGTGCACAGCCTCACGCGCCGCACCGTCCCGGATCTGATGACGGCAACTGGTGCCGTC
>JANOWR010000147.1:0-2118 GCA_031417995.1 Polaromonas sp.
AAGCGGGCAATGTCGAAAGCAGCTTTGACAGTCTGCTGAATCGCAGCTTTTGAGAAATCACTGGTGGCTGCGTTACCGCGTTTTTGCCCGACGTAAACCGTGATGCCGAGGGATTTGTCGCGGTTGCGTTCGACGTTTTCAAGCTCGCCCTTGCGCACACTGACCGACAGGCCGCAGCCTTCGGAGGCTTCGGCTGCGGCATCGGTGGCGCCCAGCTTTTTGGCATGGGCCAGGGCGGTGTCAACCAGGTCTTCAAAAAAATCACGGCTGTAGCTGAAGCCTTGTTGCGGTTGATGGGATGTAACGGTGTTTTGGGAGGCTTTTGAAGTCATATGGGTAGCTATGATACGGGTTGCTATGAATACAAAGAACACCAAGCGATGAATCACGTAAAAGCCAAAGCCATCAAAGGCTACTGGTCGAACGGCCGATTCGTCAAACCCGAAGAAATCGCGCTCGAAGAAGTTGGCCCGCCCAGCAAGACCATGCTCAAAGCCGAGGCCGATGAAAAGCAGGCTTTGGGTGAGGCATTGCTAACCCTGCGCGCTGACCTGATGGCCCGGTTGGACCTGCCCACCAAGCTGCTTGACGCTATCAAGGACGCGAAAAAAATCACCAACTTTGAGGGCCGCCGCCGCCAGATGCAGTTCATCGGCAAGCTGATGCGCCCGCTGGATGCAGACCCGATTCGTGATGCCATCAACGAGCAGCTCAACGGCTCGGCGCAACTGACCCTGCAACTGCACCTGGCCGAGCAGTGGCGCGACAAGCTGGTGGCGGAGGATGAGTCTCTTCAATCGTGGCTGACGGAATACCCCGCCACCGATTCGCAACAGCTGCGAGCGCTGATTCGCCAGGCACGCAAAGACTACAAACCCGAAAAACCGGGCGAAGCACCACGCCACGGCAAGTCGTACCGCGAGATTTTTCAGCTGGTCAAGGCTGAAATGCGGGCGACTGGGGAGCCTGAGTAATGCAATATGACGCAGTCAAAATCGGCATCGTCTCCGTCAGCGACCGTGCATCTACCGGTGTTTACGTCGACAAGGGCTTGCCTGCGCTGAAAGACTGGCTGGGCAAAGCGCTGCTCAACCCCATCACCTTTGAAGAACGCCTGATACCTGACGAGCAAGCGGGAATTAGCGCCGCACTCATTGACCTGGTTAACGTGGGCTGCAATCTGGTTTTGACCACAGGCGGCACCGGTCCGGCGCTGCGTGATGTGACGCCTGAAGCCACGCTGGACGTGGCGCACAAGGAAATGCCAGGCTTTGGGGAACAGATGCGGCAAATCAGCCTGAAGTTTGTACCCACGGCCATCTTGTCGCGGCAATGCGCGGTGATTCGTGACAAGTGCCTGATCATCAACCTGCCAGGTCAGCCCAAAGCGATTGCCGAGACGCTGGAGGGCTTGAAGAGCGACGCAGGCGAGCAGCTCGTCCCCGGTATTTTTGCTGCCGTGCCGTACTGCGTTGACCTGATTTGCGGCCCGTACATCGAGACCCGGCCAGAGGTGTGCAAAGTTTTCAGGCCAAAGACGGCGCTGCGGGTGTCTGTTTAGCTGGTTTTGAGCTTAAAAAGCGATTAAAACTACTTTTTCAGGCATTAAAAATGCCTGTAGCCCAATGGATTCGGGCGCAAGCAGCTACTATTTTTAGAG
Organism: Polaromonas sp.; assembly: GCA_031417995.1. Lineage (GTDB taxonomy): Bacteria > Pseudomonadota > Gammaproteobacteria > Burkholderiales > Burkholderiaceae_C > Polaromonas. The sequence goes on from JANOWR010000147.1 coordinate 1,661, forward strand.
CAACTATCGTTCATGAAAACTTCAAAAATTGAGCCTTTTCAATTCCCTTGCTACTGAAATCAGGTGCGCAAGTTGTTTTTTGTGTGCATAATACACACTATGACAAGCGGCGAGTTGATTAAAAAGATGTTGAAAGCGGGCTGGGTGCTGCGAAGCGCCAAGGGCTCGCATCACGTTTATACGCACCCCGAACGACCAGGCCATGTCACGGTGCCGCATCCTAAAAAAGACCTGGGTACGGGCTTGCTGCACAAATTGCTCAAGCAAACCGATCTGGCTAACTAAGTGCGGCTGAAGGACTGAACCATGCACTACCCTATCGCTATTGAAACCGGTACCGATACCCAAGCTTTTGGTGTCGTTGTTCCCGACTTGCCCGGCTGCTTTTCAGCGGGTGACACGTTGGACGAGGCCATGAAAAATGCAAAAGAGGCGATTGAGCTTTGGCTTGAAGTGGC
>JANOWR010000148.1:0-68340 GCA_031417995.1 Polaromonas sp.
CAAAGAAGACGACTTTGCAGGCGCAGGCGGCGTGAAGGGTTTTGTTGACTTCATCAACAAAGGCAAAACAGTACTGAACCCCAACGTGTTTGCCGCGATGGGTGACCGCCAAAGCGACCAGGGCACCAACATTGGTGTTGAAGTGGCGATGCAGTGGAACAGCGGCTACAGCGAGCAGGTGCTTTGCTTTACCAACAACATTCCCCAGCGCGATGGTGGCACGCACCTGACAGGCCTGCGCGCCGCTATGACGCGCGTGATCAACAAATACATTGACGACAGCGAGATTGCCAAAAAAGCAAAAGTTGAAGTCACCGGCGACGACATGCGCGAAGGCCTGTGCTGCGTGCTGAGCGTGAAGGTACCCGAGCCTAAATTTAGCAGCCAGACCAAAGACAAATTAGTGTCAAGCGAAGTGCGTGGCCCGGTGGAAGACATCGTCAGCAAACTGCTGTACGACTACCTGCAAGAGCGCCCGGCGGACGCCAAAATCATTGTCGGCAAAATTATCGAAGCCGCGCGCGCCCGTGAAGCCGCCCGCAAGGCGCGCGACATGACGCGCCGCAAAGGCGTGCTCGACGGCATGGGTTTGCCCGGCAAGCTGGCCGACTGCCAGGAAAAAGACCCGGCCATGTGCGAGATTTACCTGGTCGAGGGTGACTCCGCCGGCGGTTCCGCCAAGCAGGGCCGTGACCGTAAATTTCAGGCGATTTTGCCATTGCGCGGCAAGATTTTGAACGTTGAAAAAGCGCGCTATGAAAAGCTGCTGACCAGCAATGAAATTTTGACGCTGATCACCGCGCTGGGCACGGGCATCGGCAAGGCGGGCGGTACCACCGGCAGTGATGACTTCAATGTGGCCAAGCTGCGTTACCACCGCATCATCATCATGACCGATGCTGACGTTGACGGTGCACACATCCGTACGCTGCTGCTCACGTTTTTCTATCGCCAGATGCCAGAGCTGGTTGAGCGGGGCCACATCTACATTGCCCAGCCGCCGCTGTACAAAGTCAAGGCCGGCAAGGAAGAGCAGTACCTGAAGGACACCAGTGCGCTCGACACCTTTTTGCTGCGCATTGCGCTCAAAGAGGCGTCGGTACAAACCGGCGAAGAAGGCGCCAAGGGCAGCACCCTGTTGACAGGCGACACGTTGGCCGAGCTGGCGCGCAAGCACCAGCTGGCTGAGTCAGTGATTGCGCGCCTGCGCGGCTTTATGGACGCAGAAGCGCTCAAAGCCATTGCCGATGGCGTGCATTTGAACCTGGACACTGTGGCCGATGCTGAAACATCAGCCGCAGCGCTACAGCAGTTTTTACCCACCGCTGAAGTGGCGGGCGAGTTTGATGTGCGTACCGACAAGCCCATTTTGCGCATCAGCCGCCGTCACCACGGCAACGTCAAAAGCAGCGTGCTGACGCAAGACTTTGTACACGGTGCTGACTACGCCATGCTGGCCGACGCCGCCGCCACGTTTAAAGACCTGATGGGCGAAGGCGCCAAAGTCATGCGCGGCGAAGGCGAGCGCCAGAAGGAAGAAAAAGTAAACGACTTCCGTCAGGCGATGGTGTGGCTGATAGGCCAGGCCGAGAACGCCACCGCCCGCCAGCGCTACAAAGGCCTGGGCGAGATGAACCCCGCCCAGCTGTGGGAAACCACCATGGACCCGACGGTGCGCCGCCTGCTGCGCGTGCAGATCGACGACGCCATTGAAGCCGACCGCGTATTTACTATGCTGATGGGCGACGAGGTAGAGCCCCGCCGCATCTTTATTGAGACCAATGCGCTGCGCGCTGCCAATATTGACGTTTGATTTTGACGTTTGAAAATATACCCATGAACGACACGACCCCAACTCAGCCACAAGCAACGCAACCTGTGGCTACCGAGCGCCCCGCGCTGCCCGACCAGCTCTCAACCGACGTGCGCAGCAAGCACCATGTGGCGGCAATTTTTGAGCACAACATCGGCATCCGCTTCAACGACAAAGAGCGCTTTGACGTTGAGGAATACTGCATCAGCGAAGGCTGGATTAAAGTACCGGTTGGCAAAAAGGTTGACCGCAAAGGCTTTCCGCTGACGATCAAGCTCAAGGGCAAGGTTGAGGCGTTTTATAAGTAGGTACTCAGTCAATTTGCCATGAAATTCGAACATCGCATATTCGAATTTCATGGCAAAGAATTCGCTGGTTTCCGCTGACTACAATCCACGCTTTCGCAACACACTATGAACTTTGTAGCTGCTTGCGATTGAATCTATTGGGCTACAGGCATATTTGATGCTTAAAAACGCGCCTTAACTTCGCGCAAAACCAATAAGATCTGTATAAGACCCCGCATCCGCTGCTCTTAGTGCGGCCAGATAGCTGGCCCGGTTGTCGGTTTCAAGGGTCAAGGGCGACTGCCCCCAACTAAATCGCTTGCCGCCCAACTGCGTGATCAGCAAGTCAGCCATCAGGCGGGCGTGTCGGCCGTTTCCGTTTGGGAAGGGATGGATCCAGACCAACTGATGGTGAAACCTGATGGCTTGCTCGTCTGCGCCGAATGCTTGGTGATCAATTTGGTACGTTGTGTTGTCCAGCAGGTCGCGCAACTTCACGGCAATCTGGTGCGAATCAATACCGATGTTTTTGTTACTCGACCGGAACTTGCCCGCCCATCGCCACGTCTGGTCAAACATCTTCAAATGCAGCGCCCGCAAAAAGCCTTCGTCCAGAAGGGCTGACTTGCGCCTGAATGCCCACATCTCACCACTCACAATATTGGCTTCTTCCCACGCATTCAGCTCTGCCTGCGTCGTGATGTGCGTGGGCACAAGACCTGCTGCTTCATCAGGGTCAATTGGCGTGGCGCCGGTGGAATAAGTAAAGCGCATCACCATAAAGCGCGCCTCGGCCCGTCAAGCAGCTCTTGGGCTAGCAGCTCGCGCTGGTCAAGTTGTGGCTGCCCCTTGACGGCTTGGTCCTCCAGCGCCATCGAATGCGACACCGAGCGCAGCTGCTCACCGGCAACCACCAAGGCCCGGTCTTGCAGCTGCTCGGCCAGCGGCTTGCGCGGCACCATCGCGTAGACAAGCTCGCAGTCAAGCGCGTTGGCCAGCTTGCGCAGGCTGGCCAGTGTGATGACTTGTTGCGCCTCCGCTGATTCGAGCTTGCGCACGCCATTGCCCGTCATGCCCATGCGTCGCCCCAGGGCAGTGGCCGACATGCCCAACGCCTCGCGTATCGCCTGGCACCACCCGGCACCGGGCTTGGGCGACAGCGTCGCTGCCCGCCATGGCTGGAGAGATTGGTCTATTTGGCGCAACCGAAGTGTTTGGAGGCGTTTGTCCATATGAACTTATGAGTTTGCTTTAACTGCATTAAATATAACCCAAAGGTTCTTTTTAATCTATTTATTTCGCACTTATAGGTTGTAATTCGCTTGAATTGGAGGGTTAACCTGGGGTCTGTGAACATGCGCGCGGCGGCCAGCGCGCTTGTTTCTAATCGTGTTGGCAAATTCGGCCGCTACTAAATCAGTAGCTGCTTGCGCCCGGATCTATTGGGCTACAGGCCTAAAACATACCTGAAAACAGGCCAAAACAGTCTTTTTTACGCCCTTCAAACCGCTTGCAACTCCACATGCACCCGCTGGCCGACGTGCGCGGCGATGTTGAGCAGCGCATCGAGCGAAAAGCGGCCCCGGAGCAGCTCATTGATACGCGGTTGCGTCACGCTGCAATGCTTTGCCGCTTCAAGCTGCGTCCAGCCGTTCTTTTGAGTCAGTGCCGTGATTTTGTCCATCAGCTCTGAGCGCAGATGCAGGTGCGCGGCCTCCTTGGTGGTGTCTGTGATGGTGTTCCCAGACGTTGACGTCGCTGTCAATTTTGGGTTTGGTTTTTTGAGGCATTGGATTATGAAGCGCATCGGGGACATTATCAAAGCCGCAAAAACAGGGGTCGGTTTATTTACACAGCAACTTTATTGAGCACAATGCAGGCTCGGAAGAATGCACTGTTCTAAAGCGGCTTCCCTTTCATTAATTAGGATTTATCTAAGGGCGAGATTTTGATTAACCGGGCCTACTACGCTGATGACATTGAAGATTTTCTGAAGCGGTCATCCGACGAGATTCTTGGCGTGCTCACACGAAGCAGTGCCCTTTGCGATTGAGGCAACTCAACGCGACGCTTGGATTGCACAAACGGAAATTCTTCAGAGGGTGTTGAATCCCTATCGCGGCCGCGGCAAGGTCTATTTTGAGTACGCTGTTCCGCGGCTCGGTAAAAGGATAGATACGGTCGTGTTGCTCGACCATGTGATTTTCATTATTGAGTTCAAGGTGGGCGAAAAGGACTTCACCGCAAGCGGGAGGGATCAAGTTTGGGACTATGCGTTAGACCTGAATAACTTTCACGAAACAACCCATAACAAGTCAGTTGCTCCTGTACTTGTAGCGACTGGAGCGACGAGAGCAGCAACAGTTATTGCAACCACTCAGCAAAATGATGCTGTATTGCTACCAATATATTCGTCGTCGGATCAATTGGCGACTATTTTTGAGCAGGTTTTGTTGTTCTGTGATGGGCCGCCAATCGACTCTAGGCAATGGGATCTTGGAAGATATCACCCCACGCCAACGATCGTCGAGGCCGCCATCGCCCTATACAGTGGCCATGACGTTGCAGAAATATCGCGCAGTGACGCGGGGGCTATTAATTTGAGTCAAACCTCTGAAGCGGTGGCCAAAATTATTCAATCTTCTCGTGAGCTATCGAGGAAATCGATCTGTTTCGTAACGGGTGTTCCAGGCGCAGGCAAAACGTTAGTTGGTCTCAACATTGCGACTAAGCACATCAGCAAGGAAAGTGAGCTTTACAGCGTCTTCCTATCAGGCAACGGGCCATTGGTCGACATACTTCGGGAGGCGCTGGCGCGCGATGAGGTCACGCGCGGTAGGGCAGAGGGAAGACGACCGAAGAAGGGCGAAGCACTGAGCCGCGTAAAAACATTTATTCAGAACGTACACCATTTCCGCGACGAATGTTTGGTGGATCTGACTCATCCGCCGATAGAACATGTTGCGATTTTTGACGAGGCGCAGAGAGCTTGGAACCTCGAACAGACGGCATCATTTATGCGCCGCAAAAAGAATCATCCCGATTTCAATCAGTCGGAACCCGAGTTTCTAATGTCATGTTTGGATCGGCACCCCGATTGGGCGGTTGTTGTTTGTCTGGTTGGCGGCGGACAAGAAATCAATACCGGTGAAGCTGGTATCGTTGAATGGATCACTGCCCTTAATCGCTCTTTTGGTGACTGGCATGTTCATATCTCGCCGCAGCTGAATGATCAGGAATATGGCGCGGGCATAGCCGTCAGCGAAGTAGAGAACCGTTCGAATGTGCACTTTAATGATCATTTGCATCTTAGTGTTTCAATGCGATCATTCCGCGCTGAACACGTATCAACACTCGTTAAGCAAGTATTAGATCTTGACGTATTGGCCGCGAGGCAAACACTTCAACAAGTCGCAGACAGATACCCGATCGTGATCACGCGTAGTTTGACGCAAGCCAAAGCGTGGATGAAGGGTCGTGCGAGGGGGACCGAACGGTACGGAATTGTCGTGTCATCGCAGGCGCAACGGCTTAAGCCACACGCTATTGACGTTCGTTCGCCGATGGACCCGATCCATTGGTTTCTTGACGGAAAAGACGATGTGCGTTCTTCATATTACTTAGAAGATGCAGCAACAGAATTTCACGTTCAAGGCCTGGAATTGGATTGGGCATGTGTTGTTTGGGATGCAGATTTTCGTTTTAGTTCCGGTGGCTGGCAACACTATTCATTCGTCGGTAGTCGCTGGAATCACATCCATAAAAGTGATCGCCAAACATATTTAAAAAATGCTTATCGCGTATTGCTCACAAGAGCTAGACAAGGAATGGTTATTGTGATTCCTGATGGTGACGAAACGGATCCAACGCGTCATGTCACGTATTACGATCCGATATTTGCCTATTTGCAAAGTATTGGTTTTATCTCCATCTAATTCCATATGGTTCGCGCAATTGTGCGTTTCATGGTTCAAAAAAGGGAAGCAATGATCCGAAAAGAATTAGACCCATTTGACAGTTCTGGAAAATTTGAACTTGCAGGTCGTAAGGCAGAAGAGCAAATGGCGTTTTACTTGCGTCGTTTTTTTAGTTCTAGCGCTGATGTTGATGTCCTTAATTACTTGCGAATCGACTTGAATGGCGAAGTCGCGCAGATGGACCATCTGGTATTGCATCCCTTTGGATTGCTGATAGTAGAAAGTAAGAGCGTTTCTGACGGCGTACAAATTACGGATGATGGCCAGTGGATGCGCTGGTTCAACAGAAAGCCCTCGGGCATGGCATCACCCATCACGCAGGCCCAGCTGCAAGGCAAGTTGCTTAAAGAGCTGCTAGAAAAAACAGTCAAACAAAAAGGGTTTTTCGATCAAGTCCCGCTTGATGTTGTGGTCGCCATCTCAGACAGCGGAACAATCACATGGCCAAAGTCTGGGGCACTACCCGAAGTGTGCAAGGCAGACCAAGTGCCGGACCGCATCAATAGCCGTATTGAGCAGTTTCGCAAGCTGCGCAATGAGCCAGACATTTTGACGAGCGACCACCGTCGTGTGATTGCTGGCTTTTTACTCAAAGCCCACAAACCGTTGGAACGCATTGCGACGCCTGCCGCTCCACAGCACAAAGTCGAAGAGCCAAGACCAGAATACAAAGTGACAGCCGCTAGTCCCATCATCAAAGCCCCTGATATGAATTTGGGCCGAGAACCTAAAGCAGCTAGCAAACCATCGACACTTCCGCCGAAGTGTTGCAAACACTGCCAATCGACCCGCCTAGATGCTAGGTCTGGTCAGTACGGCTATTACTTTTCGTGTCGCGATTGCACCAAGAACACGCCGATTAAGTTCGCCTGCTTAGCATGCGGCGGCGAGGGCAAAATTCGCAAACAAGGGGACAGCTTTTTTGCTGAGTGCAAGGTGTGCAGTGAATCCAATCTTTTTCACAATAGTTCAGTGGCCTAAAGAGCATTGGCTATTGGATTTCAAAGTCGCAAACCAAGTCGCAAATATACCTGCATACACATCAAAAACCTCAATACTGACAACGACTTACGCGCAGCTACAAAGTCGCAAAAACTTGCGCATTTTTTGTGCTTTGGATACTTCGCAGAGCTTCGATTTAGGGTTTTGGGCTAATTTGCCGATGTTTTTGACTGTTTTTTTGCCGTTTTCAGGCAACATTTAAGCCTGTAGCCCAATAGATTCGGGCGCAAACAGCTACTAATTTAATAGCGATTGATGTTGTCAGTGTTGCAGCTCAACCATGCCTTGCCTGGTCACCATGGCTTTGAACTCGCTGTCGGCCTGGTTCCAGTCGACCACGTCTACGCATATGGGCAGGTCTGAATCTTCAAACGCGATTTTCAGGCGGCTGATGGTGCGCAGGGTGAGTGGCTCTGGCTGGATGATGGCCAAGTCAAGGTCAGAATACTTGCGGGGTGTGCCTGCTGCGCGTGAGCCGAAAGCCAGCACGCGGGCTTGCGGTACGTGGTCAGCCAGAATGCTTTGCACCAGAGTCAAATGCGCGGGCGCCAGGTGAAGGCTGGCGTTGAGTGGTGCCGGATTATTCATTGATGGACTGGGCTTTGAGTTGGCTTCGACAAATTCAGCCCGAACGGGGTTTTTCTTGCGAATTAGCCGAAGTGTATTTGCAATTGCGTGCGTTGCGCCATCGCTTTGCCGCTGCACTCTTCCCTGCAATCTACGCGGCGCTGTCTGACAGGCTTGGGCGGTGGGCATCTTCACAATGAAATTGCTGGGCGTCGCCCGGCTATGCGCCTTAAACCCGAACCCAACCCTGAAGGAAACCGACATGAAAACCAAGCAAAACCCGCGCGACGATCAAGCTGCGCACACCGGCAAGGTGGCTAATGACCACAACAAGGTGGGCGAGCAGCCGCTGACGCAGAAAAACGAGGCCAAGCGTACGCCTGACAGCCGCACCGACCGTGAAGCGCACATTGGCAGCGGCAACCAGACGCAGTCGCGCCGGGGTGCTACGGGTCGCTAAATAAGCCGTTTTCAGGCATTTTTAGGCATCATTCAAGCCTGTAGCCCAATAAATTTGGGCGCAAGCAGCTATTAAAACCGTAGCGCTTGAGGGTCATCACCATGCGCCTTGCTCGCCTGCACCAGCCAACGTAAACCCGCTCACGCCCCTTTGCAGGGTGCTCGCATAATCGCGCCAGACAGGACAGGTTTGTTGACCCAACAGGAGCGAATGATGCAAGTATTTCGAACGGTTTTTTATCTCCGTAGACTGGCAGCGCTGGCTGCATTAACGGCGCTGTGCGCTTGCACAGCCGTGGCGCCTGGCGCGGGTGGGCAGCGGGTGGAGGGTGCGGCTAGCGGCACTGGCGGGCCGCGTTATGCGGTCGATGCGTCGTGGCCCAAGCCGCTGCCGAACAACTGGATTCTGGGCCAGGTGGCGGGCATTGCGACGTCTGGCGACGGCAGCATCTGGATGGTTCATCGGCCGTTGACCTTGACAGACGATGAACGGGGCGCGGGCTTGACGCCAAAGCGTTCCAACTGCTGCGTGGCTGCGCCGCCGGTGTTGCAGTTTGACCGCAAGGGCAAGCTGCTGCGCTCGTGGGGTGGCAAGGGCGATGGCTATGACTGGCCAGCCAACGAGCATGGCATTTATGTGGACCCGAAAGGCGACGTGTGGGTGGGCGGCAATGCCAACACAGACCATATGCTGGTCAAGTTCACACCTGATGGCAAATTTTTAATGCAGATTGGCAAGCCGGGGCAAAGCAAGGGCAGCAACGCGCCTGACCAGCTGGGCCGGCCCGCCCACATGGAGTTGGATGCAGGGGCCAACGAGCTGTATGTGGCCGACGGCTACGGCAACCGCCGCGTGATTGTGTTTGATGCGGCCACCGGGGCTTACAAGCGCCATTGGGGCGCGTATGGCAACAAGCCTGACGACGCGAAGATTGCTGATTACAACCCGCAGTCGCCGCAGTTTGCCAACCCGGTGCACTGCGTGCGCGTCACGCAGGACGGGCTGGTGTATGTGTGTGACCGCATGAACAACCGCATCCAGGTGTTTAAAAAGAGCGGTGAGTTTGTGCGCCAGTTTGTGTACGAGCCCGACACACGCGGCTCGGGCTCGGTGTGGGACCTGGTGCCGTCTGAAGACCCAAGCCAGCGCTACCTGCTGGTGGCCGACGGCACCAACAACGAGGTGCGCATTACCGTGCGCGACACAGGCGAGGTGATAGGCCGCTTTGGCAGACCGGGCCGGCAGGCGGGGGACTTTCATTGGGTGCACAACATTGCGGTCGATGCGCAAGGCAGCGTGTACACGTCAGAAGTCGATACCGGCAAGCGTGCGCAGCGCTTTGTGCGGGTGCCTTGAGCGGCAGAAGCTTTTTTGGCCGCTTTTGGGGGGCTTTTGGGGCTGTAGCCCAATAGATTCGGGCGCAAGCAGCTATTTTATTAATAGCGAACCAGTCAACCTCAAGGTTTTGCTGCCAGCATCCAGCCCGTGATTTTTCTGACCACTTCTGGCTCTAGCCCGTTAAAGCCGTGGTAGGCCATGGCCTCGCACGGGTCACCCACACTTTGGCCGCCTGTGAAGGCCATCAGTTCGGCTTTGGGGGTTTTGGCGAGTTTGCTCATCAGCTGCGGCATGTAGCTGAAGGCGCACAGGCGGCAGCCGTCTTGCTCGTGATGCGCCACCAGCACCGGCACGGTGATCTGTTCCAGCGGCATGCGGGGTACGGCGCGGCCGTTGTTGTCGGTCATGATGCTGCTCGTCAGCACCACGCCGTCGGGGCCGCCCTGGGTGGGGCTGAGCTCGGTGGCGACGTACCCTGCAGACTGCGTGCCCCGGCTGGTGCCCACCAGCCACACCGGGCCGGGTGCCTGTAGCTTGAGCCAGGCTATGACGGCTTTGACGTCTGCCGCATGCTCTGGCGTTTGCCGAAAGCCGGACAAGAACGGCCCGGACAGCCTGTCAGATGGCGCGTCAATCACCGCAATTGCAAAACCGGCATCCGCAAACAACTGGCGCGTGCGTACCAGAAAGTTGCCATTGCCCCAGCCAAGGCTGCCGCTGGGGAAGATCTGCAAACCGCCATGGCCGCCTGCCATCAGAATGACGCTGCCTTTGGGGCTGGTTTGGCTGGCTGAGTGGGTGGGTGCGATGTAAAGAAAGCGCTGTGTCACGCCGGGCCGGGTGGGGATGTCTACCACCTTGGGTATGGCTACAGGGGCAGTTTGCGCACGGGCTGGCGTGCTGGTGAATGCGCCCCATGCGCCAAGTGCGAAGACGGTGGCCAGGACAAGCGTGGCGACGTGGCGGCGGCTGTGTGGGTACATGGGGTCTTTCCATTGAGCTGATGGTGGCTCAGCCGTTTTCAATCGGCTTTGATTTTGGCCCGCGTGGCTACCAGCTTCCAGCGCGCCTGTTCGGTATTGATGAAGGCGGCGTACTGGGCGGGCGTGTCGCCCACGGGCAGGGCGGTGTCGCCGCGCAGGCGCTCGGTGGCCAGTGGGTTCTTCATGGCTTTGGCGCAGGCATCGGCTATTTTGGCAATCGCTTCATTGGGCATGTTGGCCGGGGCGTTCAGGCCGTACCACTGGGTCATCTCAAAGCCGGGGTAGCCGCTCTCGGCCACGGTGGGCACGTCTGGCAACTGGGCAAGCCGCTCTTTGGTGCCTGTGGCGATGCAGCGCAGCTTGCCTGATTTGATGTGCGCCAAAATGGCGGGTGCGCCTACGGCAGCGGCGTCCAGCCGCCCGGCCAGCAGGTCTGTAAGCTGCGGGCCGGTGCCCCGGTAGGGCACGTGCAGCACAAAAGTGTCGCTGACCATTTTTAAATATTCAAACGCCAGATGCCCGGCGCTGCCGTTACCGGCTGAGCCGTAATTGAGGTTGCCCGGCTTGGCCTTGGCCAGGGCGATGAACTCCTTGAGGTTTTTGGCGGGCAAATTGGCGTTGATGACATACAGGCTGGGCACCTTGGCCAGCAAAGAGATCGGTTTGAAGTCTTTGTTGGTGTCAAACGGCAGCTTGTCGTAAATAAACGGGTTCACGGCAAAGGTGCCGATGTGCCCCAAGATGATTGTGTGGCCATCAGTGCTTTGCGCGCATTCCTGCATGGCAATGTTGCCGCCCGCGCCGGGCTTGTTTTCAACAAACACGGTTTGTCCCAGCATTTTGCTGAGTTCATTGGCGGTAGAACGCGCCACAATTTCAGAGCTGCCGCCGGGCGCAAAAGGCACCAGCAGGCGGATGGGCTTGCTGGGCCAGGCGGCTTGGGCGATGGCTGGGAAGGCGCTGGCGGCGGCCAGTGTGGTGGCTGTTTTGAGGGCTGAACGGCGGGTGAGGTATGGGAACGAGCGCATGGTTTACTTTTAAAAGTGGGTAGCTGCAAATATAAGGCGGTCAGGAAGGGTGCCTTGTAAGTAGTTTTGGCCAACAGGCCACAAAACCGCTAAAATGTACAAAACAACCAATTTTGTACAAAATGCAAACTGTCCCCATCAGCGTCCCCCTAAGTGAGTTTCGCGCCAACACCTCGGCCATGATTGACCTGGTCGAAAAGGGCGAAACCGTGCGGATTTTGCGGCATGGCAAGCCGGTGGCCGAGCTGGTGCCGATGCCTGCCGAAACCGTGACAAAAGTACCGAGCTGGAAGCGGCCGTTCGAGCCTGTGGTTCTGAGCGCTGGGGCTTCGCTGTCGCAGGCGGTACTGGACGAGCGTAACGAAGCACCATGGTGAAACGCATCGCAGCTTATCCAACGGTATCGCCAGCGGCGGCGATGATAGCCCGCGATGGCGAGGCGCGGCTGATGTTTGATGCATCGGCACTGACCAAACGCTACGCCAGTGAGGCGGGGCGCAACCGGGTGCTGGCGCTGTTTGCATCGGCCAGCGAACTTCTGGTGGCGGCACACTGCAAGACTGAAGTCGCGTCAGCCCTGCTGCGCCGCCGCCGGGAGGGCAGTTTGCCCGTGGCCGAGTTTGACCGCGCCTGGGACGCGGCGCAAAGCGACGTGGCCGACATGACGCTGGTGCCGCTGGATGCGCGCGTCGAGCGCTTTGCGTTTGCCGCGATGGAGCAAGGCCCACTGCGCGGCATGGACGCGCTGCATGTGGGCAGCGCCATGGCCGCGCGGGTAGATTTGTTTGTGACGGCGGACAAGCGCCAGGCACAGGTGGCGCGCGCGATGGGCGTGGCGACTGAACTGATAGACAACGGATAAGTGGAATAGATAAGTAAAGAAGGCGAGTTATGTTTTACCCAACTGAATTTGACGTGATCGTGGTCGGCGGCGGCCATGCCGGAACCGAGGCGGCACTGGCCAGCGCGCGCATGGGCTGCAAGACGTTGCTCTTGACGCACAACATCGAGACGCTGGGCCAAATGAGCTGCAACCCGTCGATAGGCGGCATTGGCAAGGGCCATCTGGTAAAAGAAGTTGATGCGATGGGCGGCGCGATGGCGCTGGCGACCGACGAAGGCGGCATTCAGTTCCGCATCTTGAACAGTTCCAAAGGCCCTGCGGTGCGTGCCACGCGGGCGCAGGCCGACCGCATTTTGTATAAGGCCGCCATTCGCCGCATGCTGGAGAACCAGCCGAACCTGTGGCTGTTTCAGCAGGCTGTGGACGACCTGATGGTCGAAGGCGACCGCGTGGTAGGTGCTGTGACGCAGGTGGGGATCAAGTTTAGAAGCCGTACCGTGGTGCTGACGGCGGGGACATTCCTCGACGGCAAGATCCATGTCGGCCTGCAAAACTATTCAGCGGGCAGGGCGGGCGACCCGCCTGCGGTGTCTTTGTCTGCCCGACTGAAAGAGCTCAAGCTGCCGCAGGGCAGGCTAAAAACCGGCACGCCGCCGCGCATTGACGGCCGCACGATTGACTTCAGCAAGTGCATGGCGCAGCCGGGTGATGGCATGCCCGGTGGCACGCCGGGTGACGTGCCCGTGTTCAGCTTCATGGGCGGCAACATCCAGCACCCACAACAAGTACCGTGCTACATCACCCACACCAACGCGCGCACGCACGACATCATTCGCAGCGGCTTTGACCGCAGCCCCATGTTTACCGGCAAAATTGACGGCGTGGGCCCACGCTATTGCCCGAGCGTGGAGGACAAGATCAACCGCTTTGCCGACAAGGATGCGCACCAGATTTTCCTGGAGCCAGAGGGCTTGAGTACGCACGAGATTTACCCCAACGGTATCTCGACCAGCTTGCCGTTTGACATTCAGTACGAGCTGGTGCGCTCGATGGTGGGGATGGAAAACGCCCACATTTTGCGGCCCGGCTATGCCATTGAATACGACTATTTTGACCCACGCGCCCTGAAAACCAGCTTTGAAACCCGCGCCATTGGCGGCCTGTTTTTTGCCGGGCAGATCAACGGCACCACCGGTTATGAAGAGGCGGCGGCGCAAGGTATGTTTGCCGGGATTAACGCTGCGCTGCAATGCCAGGGCAAAGATGCATGGCTGCCCAAGCGTGATGAAGCGTACCTGGGTGTGCTGGTTGATGACCTGATCACCAAGGGTGTGACCGAGCCGTACCGCATGTTTACCAGCCGGGCCGAGTTTCGCCTGATGCTGCGTGAAGACAATGCCGATATGCGCCTGACCGAAAAGGGCCGGGAGCTGGGCCTGGTAGACGACGCGCGCTGGGATGCTTTCAACCGCAAACGCGATGCTGTTTCACGTGAAACACAGCGCCTGCGCAGTATTTGGGTGAACCCGAATAACCTGCCTGTTCTAGAGGCTGAACGCGTACTGGGCAAGGCAATAGAGCGGGAATACAACCTGGCCGACTTGCTGCGCAGGCCGGACGTGAATTACGCGGGATTGATGAGCCTGGACGGCGGCAAGTACGGCACACCTGACATTTCAGCGCTGGTTGACAAAAACATGATGAAAAGCGTGATCGAACAAATCGAAATCACGGCCAAGTACGCAGGCTACATTGACCTGCAAAAGGTTGAGGTCGAGCGTGCCGCACATTACGAAAACCTGAAACTCCCGCCGGAGCTGGACTACCTGCAAGTCCAGGCCCTGAGCTTTGAGGCGCGCCAGACGCTGGCCAAGCACCGGCCAGAAACGCTGGGGCTGGCGTCACGCATCTCGGGCATCACGCCTGCCACCGTGTCGCTGCTGCTGGTGCATTTGAAGAAAAACCTGTGGAAGAACACAACACCCCTCTCCACAATATCAACCGCACCCGAGAAAATTGAAGCATGAGCGTGGAAGAAGCAACCCTGCGCGCGGGGCTGGCGCAGCTGCAACTTGAGCTGAACGACCAGCAAGTTACTCAATTACTGGACTACTTGAAACTGATTGCCAAGTGGACCAAGGTCTACAACCTGACGGCCGTACGTGACCCGGCGGAAATGATGACCCACCATTTGCTCGACAGTCTGGCAGCGATTGCACCATTGCTGCGGCACATGACGCAAGGCCATTTGCTGGACGTTGGCGCGGGCGCAGGCCTGCCCGGCGCAGTCATCGCCATTTGCTGCCCAGCCATCGCGGTGACTTGCGTGGACACCGTCGCCAAAAAAGCAACCTTTATCAAGCAAGTAGCGCTGGAGCTGAAGTTGCCCAACCTGACCGGGCTACATGCGCGGGTTGAAAATATTGCCCAACCGTTCGACGTGATCTGCTCCCGGGCATTTGCATCTTTGCCTGACTTTACGAACTGGTCGGCCAATGCTCTTTCACCAACAGGCGTTTGGATGGCCATGAAAGGCAGGCACCCAGCAGATGAGCTGGCGGCCTTGCCTGCGGCGGTTGATGTGTTTCACGTGGAACAACTGCAAGTGCCGGGGCTGAATGCCGAGCGTTGCGTGGTGTGGATGCGTAAAAAATCTGTGTCGTAAACTCACAGCTTACGCAGTACAAAAAACCACAGGAAATCACCCATGTCCGCCGCATTTTTTGGCATTGCAGACTACGCGTCATTCGTCGTCGCCATCATTGTCTTCCTGCTCATCCCCGGCCCGGGCAATCTGGCGTTGATCACATCTACCAGCAAGGGCGGAATAGCGGGCGGTTTGGGCGCAACTTTCGGCGTAATTGCGGGCGACCAGGTTTTGCTGTGGGCAGCGGTGGCTGGTGTGTCGGCGGTCATGGCTGCGTACCCCACCGCCTTTCATATCGTGCAATGGGCGGGGGCGGTGTACCTGGCCTGGCTGGGCATCAAGATGCTGATGGCACAAGCCGGTGACGCGCCCATTTTGCACATCAAGCCGCGCCACTACTTTCGTCAGGCCCTATTCATCACGCTGCTCAATCCCAAGGCGATTGTGTTTTATATGGCCTTCTTTCCGCTGTTTGTGGACCCAAAAACACATCTGGGCATGACAACCTTTGGCGTGATGGCAGCCACCATTGCGGTGCTGACTTTTTTGTATGGTTTGACGTCGGTGCTGCTCACCACCTTTTTTGCCGAACGCATCCGCGCCAATCCCAAAGTCTCGGGCTTCCTCAACAAGGCAGCAGGAGTATTTCTGATTGGCTTTGGACTCAAGCTCGCCATTTCCAAATAATTTCAAAGTAACTTTTTTATTCCAGAACAATAAAAACAAATGGCCAAAATCTTTTGCGTTGCCAATCAAAAAGGCGGTGTCGGCAAAACCACCACCACCGTCAATCTGGCGGCTGGTCTGGCCAAAGTCGGCCAGCGGGTGCTGATGATTGACCTGGACCCACAGGGCAATGCGACCATGGGCTCTGGCGTGGACAAGCGCAAACTCGAATACACGGTGTACGACGTGCTGCTCGAATCCGCATCCATCAAAGAAGCCAAAGTCACCAGCCAAAAACTGATCGACGGCGGCTGCAGCTACGACATTTTGGGCGCCAACCGCGAGTTGGCCGGGGCTGAGGTCGAGCTGGTTGACGTGGAGCGGCGCGAAAAGCGCCTCAAGCTGGCACTCAGCGAAGTCGCAGGCGATTACGACTTCGTACTGATCGACTGCCCGCCATCGCTCAGCATGCTCACACTCAACGGCTTGTGCTGCGCCCACGGCGTGATTGTGCCGATGCAGTGCGAGTACTTTGCGCTTGAGGGCCTGACAGATCTGGTCAACACCATCAAGCAGGTGCATGCCAACTTGAACAAAGACCTGGCGATCATCGGTTTGCTGCGCGTCATGTTTGACCCGCGCATTACTCTCCAGCAGCAGGTCAGCGAGCAACTGAAAGATCATTTTGGCGACAAGGTGTTCAACACCGTGATCCCGCGCAACGTGCGCCTGGCCGAAGCGCCCAGCTACGGCCTGCCCGGCGTTGCGTTTGACCCGTCGTCCAAAGGTGCGCAGGCGTTTGTGGCGTTTGCCGAAGAAATGGTCACCCGGATCAAAACGCTGTAAAAACGCCTCAAAAATGCCATTTTCAGGTGTCAAATATACAGCTAGCCCAATAGATTCGGGGGTAAGTAGCTATAAAAATAATAGCGTCGACGTGCTGACGCATTTCGCTACCTCATGAACCCAAGCCATGTCTTGACCCTTCCCGGCTGGCAAGGCAGTGGACCTGACCATTGGCAAAGCCGCTGGGAACGTACCCACGGCTACCAGCGTGTGGAGCAGCATGACTGGCAGCGGCCATTGCGCGGCGACTGGATTGCCCGGCTCGAAGACGTGTTGCTGTCGTGCAGCGAACCGGCGGTGCTGGTTGCCCACAGCCTGGGTTGCCTGACAGTCGCGGCGTGGGCATCACACTCCAAAAACCTGGCCCGGGTGAAAGCCGCGCTGCTGGTGGCACCACCCGACATCGCGCGTGACGACATACGCCAGATGTTGCCCAGCTGGTCACCTCTATCGCTTCAAAAAATGCCGTTTAAAACCGTGCTGTTCATGTCCGGCAACGACCCTTTTTGCAGCCCCGCCAGAGCCTGCGAATTCGCCAGCGCCTGGGGTTCAACTCTGATTGAAGCAGGCGATGCCGGCCACCTGAACGCTGAAAGCGCTCTGGCTGACTGGCCCACAGGCCACGCCGAGCTGCTTCGGCTCATTGACATTTAATAAAGAAAGTACACAACCATCATGGTCACCAAAAAACCAAAAGGCCTGGGCCGCGGGCTTGAGGCATTGCTCGGCCCCAAAGTCAGCGAAACCGCAGGCCAGAACAATGACTCCACCCTCACCAGCCCCGGCCTGCCCGCGTCACTGCGACTGGGCGACATGGTGGCTGGCCAGTACCAGCCGCGCACCCGCATGGACGAAGGCGCGTTGTACGAGCTGGCCGAGTCCATCAAGGCGCAGGGCATCATGCAGCCGATACTCGTTCGGCGTTTGACGTCTGGCCCGAACGACGGCAAATACGAAATCATTGCCGGTGAACGCCGCTTCAGGGCCGCCAAACTGGCAGGCCTGGACAGCGTGCCGGTACTGGTGCGCGACGTGCCCGACGAGGCCGCCGCCGCCATGTCGCTGATTGAAAACATCCAGCGCGAAGACCTGAACCCGCTTGAAGAAGCCCACGGTTTGCAACGCTTGGTGAAAGAGTTTGGGCTCACTCACGAATTGGCGGCGCAAGCCGTAGGCCGCTCGCGCAGCGCCGCCAGTAACCTGCTGCGCTTGCTCAATTTGGCCGACCCAGTGCAAACCATGCTGATGGCCGGTGACATAGACATGGGCCACGCCCGGGCCTTGTTAGCGCTGGACCGCGCCACCCAAATCACCGCGGCCAATCAGATTGAGGCCAAAAAAATGTCGGTGCGTGAGGCCGAAAGCCTGGTCAAAAAGCTCAGCGCCGAGTTTTCACTCAAGCCGCAAAAAGCCAGCAAAGAGAAATCGCGCGACACACGCCGGGTGGAAGAAGAGCTGGCTGATCTTCTGATGGCCGAGGTTGAAGTGCGGATTAAAAAGAGCGTCAAGCGCCACGGCAAGCGCGAAGACATGGGCGAGCTGGCCATTGCCTTCGGCTCGATGGACGAGCTCAATGGCTTGATCGAGCGGTTACGTGGGTAAGGCAGCCACATGCATACCCTCCCAAGAAAGTTTTAAAAACATCGAAGCCACGTCATTAAAAAGTGGCAGACTTTTTGGCCTGTCAATTGCTGCAAGTATTGTTTGACTACAGGGGTTTTCCTCATCAGGTGAGCGCCACATACTCTGATTTAATAGGGGTGGATTCAAGGTTTTGTGAGGAGGCTTCAATTTGGCCAACACCATGACGCTAGACAGTGTTGGGTGACTAAAAATGCTGAAGAGTCCCGAACAAATACAGATTGAAAAATGAAAACGTCGCGGATGATGTTGGTCGATACAGACCCCTACACGTCGGCCGTCATGCTTGATGAACTGGCACAGCGAGGTTTTAAAAACATTCAGCTGGCTGCAAACACGCTGGAGATTCCGAAGCTTTTTCAGGAATCACCGCCCGATGTGGTGATCTTCAATTACCACTCCGACAAGCCAGACAGCATCATTGTTTGCGGCACGATCAAGCTCATGGCACCGCTAGCCGCTTTGGTGGCAGTGGTGTCACCGGGCCCGGCTTTGAAAACCGTCCGGGCCTGGGCCAAACAAACCAAAAGTATCGATGTTGTCATAGAAAAGCCGCTAACTGACGACCGCTTTTTCACAACACTTAACGAACTTATGTCGGTCAAGGCAACCTCGCGCGAGTTGACGATCAAGGCCGAGCGGCTGACCAATCTCGTACCCGAGGGTGCCATGGCCGTCATTGAAAGCACACACAACAACGAAGCCGAAATTTTTGAGGCTGCGGTGCTTTTTACAGACATTCGGGGCTCATCCCAGCTGATTCAGGACATACCTCCCAACGACTTTTTTGATCTGCTCAATAAACTGCTTAGCGAGCAGGCCCAGCAAATTAATCTTTTTGAAGGCTCCGTGGTCAAGTACACCGGTGACGGTGTGATGGCGGTCTTTCGGGGCATGGGCCGTTCCTATCTGGCACTGAGCTGTGCGCTGGAGTTGGCCAAGCTGAGTCAGACTCATAAAATGCCGTTTGGTGTTGGCGTGGCTCAAGGGCTGGTTCTGGCCGGCCTGATTGGTGATTCGAGCTCGGCTGGTCAGCGCCGGCAATACGATGTCATCGGCGCCACGGTACATCTCGCGTCACGCTTGTGCGGCATGGCCAATGCCGGAGAAGTCATCAGCACCCGGAGCGTCAACACGGCAGCAAAAATCACGACCGCTGAACCGCGGCACATTGATGGCGTATCGGTTCGCGGTTTTGAGCAGGAAATCAGTTGCGTCGCTTTTAACTCTGCCCCCTGAACAAACTGGAGAGACCACCATGCACATGCATTACGACACGCTTCAGATCAGCAAAATCATTGACCAGGCAATGGTTTACAAGTGCGCCTGCCCAGCCCAAGTGTGCCGCACGATTTTTGAGCTGAGAGATCTGCACGAATACCAGATGTCCTGCATGATTGACGTGCCGTCAGATGAACGGGTGCACGCCACCATCGCAAAGACCACCGAAAAAACCCACGCGATGATGGAGGAGTGCCTGACCGAAGTTCTGCAGATAGAAGGCTGGGATCTCAGCACGCTGACCATGCCGGAGTCATTGCGTAAAAAGCCTGTGAAGTCGCGGCAGTAACAGCGCTGGGGCCCTGCGGCTTTTTGCCGGATCGGTTGAGGTAATACGCAGCATGGTCACCCACCGACAATGTTCCCCGGATTCATGAGGTTTTGCTGGTCAAGAGCAGGTCTGAAGGTGCGCATCATGTTGACAGCGCAGCTGAAAAAACAGGCAGTAAGCGTCGGTCAAATTTGCAGCTTCAGTAAATGAAAAGACAAAGCCTTGCCGTGCATGTCCAGGTTTAGCGAGTCGTTCACGCCGCCGTCCAGCACATCGTCCAGAACAAAATTCATGGCCCCCAGCTTGGGCAGCACAAAGCGTTGCACGCGGCTGGGTTGGCGGTGGGCAAAGTGCTGGGCGACGCGTTCTACAGTAACCTGCTCAACCAGCCGATCAAAATCTTGCGCGCGGTAGGCAATCACGCTGATGTTGATCTTGTTGCCTTTGTCGCCCGTGCGGGCGTGGGCCAGTTCATAAAGTGTGGTGTGTTGCATGTTTATCTTTCAATCAGGCAGCAAACGAAAACGATGCCGGTACCCGCTCGCGCGCAATCAGGCACGACTGGGTAGACAGGCGCTGGCGCTTGGCCACACGCACGCCGCCGCCGCCAGCCGGGCCACACGTCCACAGCGCGGTGACTTCACGCAGCAGCTGGTCAATGACCTTTATATCCAGGTGTTGCCCTGCCACACGCAGACGTATATCGGTAGAGAGGCCGATGGGCGCAGCACCAAGAAGCCGATTGCCGTCGTCGCCCAAAATGCTGCTGACCCCAATCAGGTCAAAGCGCAGCGGCAAGTGCGGGCCCATACGCTTTTGCATCACATTCATCGCCAGCCGTGCACGCGCTTCGGCGTTGGGCCCGGCGTATGAAATTTCACCTTCGCCAAACCAGCCACCGTCAAAAAACACATTGGCCTTGAGCGTGGCGGTGCGCGGGTGGCCGCGCACGCCTGACAGCCGTACCTGGTCAGGACCAACCTGCGCCACCACGGCGTCGGTAATGTCTGCCACCACGTCGGGCGTGAGGTAAGCCGCCGGGTCATGCAGCTCATACAGCAGTTGCTCCTTGACGGTACGCTCATCGACCAGGCCGCCCGTGTGTGTGGCCTTGCTGACAATACAGCTGCCGTCCGCAAAAATTTCGGCAATCGGAAAGCCGACGTCTTCAAGCCCCGCCACATCCTTCTTGCCAGGATCTGCAAAATAACCACCGCTGACCTGGGCACCACACTCCAGCAAATGCCCCGCCATGGTGCCACCCGCAAGTAGATCCCAGTTGTCCCGCTGCCAGCCAAAATGCGCTATGGCTGGGCCCAGCGTGAGGGAAGGGTCGGCCACCCGGCCCGTCACCACAATCTGCGCACCCGCGCGAATCGCGTCGGCAATTTCAAACGCCCCCTGGTACACGTTGGCGCAGACAAAGCGTGCGGCATCAAAGTTTTCCTTCAAATGGTCTTGCACAATGGCCTGGCCATCTGCGCTCGACAAGTCATCACCCTTGACCACTGCAATCCGTGGTGCTTTCAAGCCCAGTTCATGCGCCAGGCGCTGTATCAGTGCGGCAGCGCCATCCGGGTTGGCGGCACCAAAATTACTCACAATCACAATGCCGTGGGCCAGGCAATCGGCCAGCACCGGGCGCAGTTCCAGCTCTAACAGAGGCTCGTACCCCAGTTCAGGGTTGACGCGTTTGGCCAGCTGCTGGGTGGCCAGCGTGCGCTCCGCCAGGTTTTCAAAAATCAGCGCTGCCGGGCCTCCGCGCTCGATCAGCGTGCGCACCACGGGCGCGCCTGCATCCACACGGTCGCCAGAAAAGCCCGCGCCGCAACCCACTGCCAATGTCTTCATCTGGTACCTTTGCTCAATCTGCTTATTGTGCAGCTTTCAAAAAACGAACTGTATGGACACAATCGACGGTTCTTCGACACCCCAAAACACAGCTCAAAAAATCGCCTTTTAACGCATGATGCGCTACAGACAAGTCCCTACAGCGTGGCGGCGATAGGTTCAACCAGTCGCTGCTGCTCCCGTTTTTGCTAGGATTGTTTTCATGCCTGAGTTTATTGATGCTCCTACCGTGTCCCAGGACATGACCAGCTCCCGTTTGATGCTGGTGGACAGCAACGACTACACCGCTTCTGTCCTGATAGATGATTTGCGCCGCCGTGGGCTTGGCTACATTCATTGGGCGGCCAGTACGCTGGAGCTGCCCAAAATGCTGCAGACGGCAGAGGCTGATGTCGTGGTGGTCAATTACCACTCAGACCAGCCGGACAACCTGATGGTCTGCAGCACCATCAAGCTGCTGGCGCCCCAGGCAGCAACGGTCGTCATTGTTTCACCAGGTCCCGCGCTCAAGGCTGTTCGCCACTGGGCCAAGCAGACCAGCAGCATCGATGTGATCATTGAAAAGCCCCTGTCAGACGAGCGGTTCTTCATCACCGTGATGGAGTTGTTGCGCGTCAAGACCGCCACGCGGGAGGCGAATGCCCGCCTGGTACGGCTGGCCAACCTGGTGCCAGACGGCGCGTTGTCGGTTATGGACGAGGGCTTTAACGACGAGGCCGAAATTTTTGAAGCAGCGGTGCTCTTCACCGACATTCGTGGCTCATCGCAGCTGATACGGGACATGCCGCCGCAAGTGTTTTTTGAAAACCTGAACGCCTTGCTCAGCGCTCAGGCGGCGCTGGTGCGCAGCCATCAGGGCTCCGTCGTCAAGTACACCGGGGACGGCATGCTGGCCGTGTTTCGGGGCATGGGCCGGTCTTATTTGTCCCTGCGCTGCGGCCTGGCACTGGCTGGGCTGGACGGCAAGCACCCGCTGCCGTTTGGCATCGGCATTGCTCAGGGGCTGGCACTGGCCGGCTTCATTGGTGACTCTGCGCAGGCTGGGCAAAAACGCCAGTACGACGTGATAGGTGCCACAGTTCACCTGGCCGCGCGCTTGTGCGAGATGGCCAACAGGGGTGAAGTGGTTGCCACCAAGGGGCTGAACAAATCAGCGCGCGTGACATCGCCCGTACCAAGGCTCCTCACAGGGGTCACGGTCAGGGGGTTTGATACCGAAACCGACTGCCTCGCCTTCAGGCCTGAAAGCGCAGAACCAACACAACAGGAGTCTAAAAAATGAAAGAGCAGTTTGATGCCGCCCAGATCAGCAAGGTGATCGACCAGGCGCTGGTTTACCAGTGCGCCTGCCCGGCGCAGGTGTGCCGCGCCATCTTTGAGCTGCGGGAGCTGTACGAGTACCAGATGAACTGCGCCAACGATTCGGTCAATGACGCGCTGGTACACCAAACCATCGCCGCCGCTACCGAGAAGTCGCACGAGGTCATGGAGGAGTGTCTCAAGAAAATCCTGGAGATCGAAGGCTGGGACCAGGTCACCTTCACCATGCCGCAGGCACTCAAGAAAAAGCCTGCCCGGGCGCTTTGAAACCAAAGCGCGTTTGAGGCGGTCTCAGGTCAAAGCGTAAAAATCTTGCCCGGGTTCATGATGTTCTTCGGGTCGAGCGCGCGCTTGATGGTGCGCATCATGTTGACCGCGCCGTCACCTGCCTCGGTGACCAGAAAATCCATTTTGTGCAGACCGACGCCATGCTCGCCAGTGCAGGTGCCTTCAAGCGCCAGCGCCCGGCTGACGAGTTTGTGGTTCAGCTCTTCGGCAATGCGGCGTTCTTCGGGGATGTTGGGGTCAATCAGATAGCCAAAGTGAAAGTTGCCATCGCCCACGTGGCCGACCAGAAAGTACGGGATGTCGGTTGCATCCACCTCGGCAATCGAGTCCAGCAGGCAATCCGCCAGGCGTGAAATCGGCACGCAGGTGTCGGTTGAAATCGCGCGGCAACCGGGCCGCGACTGGATGGCCGCAAAGTACGCGTTGTGTCGCGCTGTCCACAGCCGCGTGCGCTCTTCGGGCGTGCTGGCCCATTCAAACGAGCCGCCACCATGGCCCTGGCTGAGCTCCTGCACCAGCTCGGCCTGCTCTTTCACGCTGGCGGGTGAGCCATGAAACTCCATCAGCAGCATAGGCTCTTCAGGCAGGGTGAGTTTTGAATGCTTGTTGACCATGCGCACCGTGTTGTGGTCAATCAGCTCCACGCGTGCAATTGGTATGCCCATTTGAATCACTTCAATCGTGGTGCGTACTGCTGCCTCAATGCTGGGGAACGAGCACACCGCAGCGCTGATCGCCTCAGGCAAGGGGTAGAGCTTGACGGTGACTTCGGTGATCACGCCCAGCGTGCCTTCACTGCCGACCATCAGGCGGGTCAGGTCGTAACCTGCGGATGATTTTTTGGCGCGTGTGCCAGTGCGGATGACCTCGCCGCTGGCCGTCACCACTTCAAGCGCCAATACGTTTTCACGCATGGTGCCGTAGCGCACCGCATTCGTCCCGCTGGCGCGCGTGGCGCTCATGCCGCCCAGGGTCGCGTCTGCACCAGGGTCAATGGGGAAGAAGAGGCCGGTGCTTTTGACTTCTTCATTGAGCTGCTTGCGGGTTACGCCGGGCTGCACCGTCACGGTCAAATCTTCAGCGTTGATGTGCAGCACTTTGTTCATGCGGCTGACGTCGATGCTGATGCCGCCTTGTACCGCCAGCAAATGGCCTTCAAGCGAGGTGCCGACCCCGAAAGGGATTACCGGCACGTTAAATTGGCTGGCCAGTTTGACGGCATCTGACACGTCAGAAGTGCTTTCAGCAAACACCACCGCAGACGGCGGCGGCGCTGCAAACGACGATTCGTCGCGGCCGTGCTGCTCGCGCACCACCAGCGCGGTCGAGCAGCGGTCTGCAAAGCGGCTTTTAAGTGCGTCGATGAAAGCAGCAGGTGTTTCGCGTTGGGCGATTTCAGGCAGCAAGTGGGTGGGCAGGGGGGCGTTCATGGGGTGTCTCCAGATACAGCGTTATTTGGCGCATTCAAAGTTCATTTCGGCCATTGACTCACAACAGAACCCATGATACGGCCAAGACAGGCGCCTTTTCAAAACGCTGCCCTGGTCAGTGACGGCCACTCAATTAAATTAACAGATAAGTGCGGTACCGCACATAAGAAAACAGGCAACAAGTGCATAGTCGGCTATGCCGCCCATCCATGACAGAGGGCAAAATATTTAGCAAAGACACCAAAAATGCGGTTTTTTACCTTCATTGAAACAAGTCAGCAAGAGATCCTTAGCGAATGGGACAAGTTTGCCAAAACTATATTCCCAGAACAAAAAGACAGTTACATGCGGCGCGATCACGCAGCTGAAATGCTGGCTGAAATTGCTGCGGATATGCAAACAGATCAAAGTGCACAAGAACAGATCAATAAATCAAGGGGCGTTGTTTCTCCGTTTCATCCTGAGGACAGTGCCGCCAGTGTTCATGGTGTTTCGCGGAGCAGTGATGGACTTGACATCTCTCAGCTTGCGTCTGAATTTCGATCGCTTCGAGCCATTGTCATGCGGCTGTGGCTGCCTAAATTAGATGTGTTGTCGCAAGAAGTGATCAACGACATTGTCAGGTTTAACGAGTCCATTGACGAGGCACTTGCTGACTCGATCATCAGTTACTCTGCCAATTGTTAATTTTGTTGATGCGCTGATCAAACCAAAAAGCCCGCCGTTTTTAAACGGCAGGCTTTTTGGTTGAGTGAGGAGGGCGAATTACAAACTACGAGCCCGCTGCCTTGCCGAACTCGTCACGCGACAAGAAGCCGTCGCTGTTGACATCCAGCTTTTCAAAACGCTCTGCTATCACAGGCATGCTTTGAGCTTCCTGTTTGTCCAGCTTGCCGTCCTTGTTGGTATCAACACGGGCAAACGCCGCATCAACATCTTTTTCGCCGCTTTGGGCAGCTGCTGCATTGCCCTGACCAGGCGTTCTCATCTGCTGGGCGGGTTTGGCCGGGTCAGCAGCAAGGGGTGCAGCTGTTTGCGCTTGCGCCACTGTGGCGCAACTCAACACCATGGCAGTGACCAGAAGCACGCTACGCACTTCAAAGTTGGGAATAAAATGTTTGTTTCGCCTGGATGCGGTTGTCATGCTTGACATCTTTCAAAGTTAAGAAGCCATCATTGCAACGCAAAACCAGCAGGTCATCCATTCATTTTGCAAAGCGTTTCCCTGAGCTACATCATTGACCAGAGCGTCACATTTTCAAGCTTGATGTTACGTTCGAGGTTTAACACCATTTCCACTTCAAACCATGTCCAACCGACTCACACAAATCGCCACCCGTACGGGTGACAACGGCACCACCGGCCTGGGTGACAACACCCGCGTCAGCAAAGACAGCCTGCGCGTGCATGCCATGGGCGAGGTGGACGAGCTCAACTCCAACATCGGCGTGCTGCTGTGCGAGGCCATGCCCGACGGCGTGCGCATGCTGCTGGTCGAGGTGCAGCACCAGCTGTTTAATCTGGGCGGCGAGCTGAGCATTCCGGGTTACGAGTTGCTCAAACCTGAGGCGGTGGCCTTGCTGGACGCAGCCCTCGTTGAGCACAACGCTGCGCTGCCGCGCCTGGCTGAATTTATTTTGCCTGCTGGCTCGCGTGCCGCATCACTTGCCCATGTCTGCCGAACCGTGGCGCGCCGGGCAGAGCGTGCCGTGGTGGCGCTTGACCAGGCCGAAACCCTGAAAGAGTCGCCGCGCCAGTACCTGAACCGCTTGAGCGACTTGCTGTTTGTGTTGTCGCGTGTGCTGAACAGAATGAATGGCGGCGACGACGTGTACTGGAAGAGCGAGCGCATGGCACGGGCAGCCAGCGAGTAGCAACCAGAGCGGTGCGGCTTACTTTAGCCGCGCCCAATCTTGCGGCTGCACCCGCGCGACAACCGTCCAGTGCGTGCCCTCCGGGCGAATGACCGCTGCTTCACCTTCACCCAGATGCGGTGCACCTGCGATGGTTCGAAACGGTGTGCCGTGCCCCACCAGCCAGCGGTTGGTGCCATTCGCCACGGGGTTGCTCAGCAGGCGCTTCAAACCGGGGTAGTTACTGGAGGCCCCTTCACGCATGTCATTTTGCGGCGTCGCGCGGCCCAGCACCAGCCTGGCGGTTTCCATGGTGCGGCACATCGGGCTGGCCAGCGTCTCGCCCATGGGCAGCTTGAGCGCCGCAATATGCCGCCCCATGTCACGCGCATCCTTGCGCCCCTGGGCAGACAACATGCGCTGGGTAGCGCAGTCGCTGTAGGTGGTCATGCTGGCGTCGTTTTTTGAAAAATCAGTCGCGGCATGGCGAAAGTAAATCACATGGCCCCCCTTGCGTAGTGCATTGGCCAGGTCGGGCAGCGCAACAGCTTGGCCCACGTCAGGTGACGATGATGGTGCCGCTGGTACAGCCGCAGGCGAAGGCTGCGCAAGGGCACCTTCAAGGGAGAAAATAATCAGCACCGCACAGGCGATACGGCGGGTCAGGCAATGGGCTGAAAGTTTCATGGGCGGTAGACATCCGCCGTGAAAGTTTGGTTCCGCAGAGCGAGAGGGCATTTAAATGCTATTAATTAAGCAGCTGCTTGCGCCCGAATCCATTGGGCCGTAGCTCTAAAAGACACTCAAAAAGCCCGATTTTGACGGTTTTGAAAGCTATTTTGGCGCTAAAACGGCGGCGGTCCACCGGCACACGTGCGCGTATGAAGTCGTCGCCCACCTCTAAAAACTCGATGCCCAAATAGGGCACAGCACTGTTGGCATTGTTTTTGGTGAGCGATTCAACGGTGATGGGCTGCGTCCAGATTCGCATGGTGGGTACTTTCCTGTTGTGTCCGGCGGCAAACCTGCTATACGGTTGCCGCCTACAGTCACAGGGTAACTTGCCCGGTGGTCATGCGGTAAAAACAGGGGCATTCTTAACCGAATGGTCAGCATCCCGACTTTTTTGTGACACGCGCACGCTACTGGCTGGTGGGCGTTGCTTCGGTCACGGCCTTCTTCGTATTGCTTAGTGTGGCCGCGCTGGTGTTTATGCCGTCTGACGATGACCTTGCCAGAGACGCCGAGCTGGAACTGGAGTCGGTGCTGGGCATGAAGGTCAGTATTGGCGCTTTGCACTGGCGGCTGTGGCCAACGCCTGCGGTGACCTTCGAGAACATGGCTACCGCACAGACCCCGCCTGTTGTGGTGGACAAACTGACCGTCTACCCCAGCCTGCCGGCCTTGTGGCAACGCCGGTTCAAGATCAATTTGGCCGAGCTGGACGGGGCTGTTGTGCCGCAACTCTCGGTGCGCGTTCTGGGCAGCCCAAGCCGTGCTGCTGTCACGCAAGATGCGTCAGCAAGTTTTACGGTGGCGGACATTCCGCTGGAGCGCTTTGTGTTTCGTAACGTCACCTGGGTTGGCCGCCGGGGCATACCCGTGGTGTACGACGGCGAGGCTGATTTTGAGGCGCACTGGCGGCCTGGTCGGGTACAGATGAGTTTGCCAGCAGCAACAACTGCTGCCAACCTCAACCTGGTGCGGCAGGGGCTGGATGACCGGTGGCGGGTCAGCATCAATTTGGGCGGGGGCACGGCCAATGGTGAGGTGCAGTTGCAGACCAGGCCGGATGGGCGCTTGCAATTGGGCGGCAAGCTCAAGCCACAACAGATTGAGGTTGCCAGTGCGTTAACGGCTTTTAACCGCCGCCCAGCCATTGCAGGCAAGGCGTCGGGCGACAGCACACTGTCGGCCAGTGGCGCTGACGCCATCGCGCTCGTCCAGTCATTGCATACCCAAACGCTGTTTGCCATGTCGCCAGCCACCATGCTGCGTTTTGATGTGGGCAAAGCCGTGCGCAGCATTGGCAAAGACCACACAGGGCAAACGCCGCTTGATTCTGTGGCTGGCCAAATGGACACGCAAAACAGGCCGCAAGGCATGGTGGTGGAATTTTCAAACATCAAGGCGCGCTCTGGCGCTCTCAGCGCATCAGGCCATGCCACATTGGCCAATCGGCACATTGAGGCCGAATTTGCCGTTGACCTGGTCGATGGCGTGGTGGGTGTGCCGCTCAAGGTCAGCGGCCCAACCGATCGGGTTGCGGTGACGGTGCCCAGCAGTGCCATCGCTGGTGCTGTCGTGGGTACCGCTGTGTTGCCGGGCGTGGGCACGGCCATTGGCGCAAGGCTGGGTGCTGCGCTTGGCAATCTGTTTGGCTCTGCCAAAGCGCCACGCCAGGCTGCGACTGCCCCATCGTCGCCATCGGCGGCGCGTAAAGCCGAGCGCTAGACGCCGGGCCGGCTGTCCCTGCGTTCAAGTTCACTTAAAATGTGAACCATGACCGATCAGCCTACCATTTCCAGCACCGATACGACGTCGACACCTCTGGAGCGCGCGCTTGACCAAAACGTAACCGTCCAGGACACGGTCGAGCGGTCTGCAGCCGAGTTGCTGGTCATCAATGCCGTCCTCAAGCAGGAAATCCCCGACCACATACAAATCGGTGAAGTTGCTCAGGCGCTGCAAAAAACCGACGAACTGGAAAGCAAAATTTCTGATACCGCAGAAGACATCGCTCACGTCAACCAGGTGCTGGCGCAAGAAATTGGTGAGCGTGTTGATCTGGAGCGCGAGCTTGCAGCCACCAAGGCTGCGCTGGAACAGGCCAGGGACCAATTGGCCTGAAAAGGGGTGATGTCCTGACATCAGGACGCGACATTTTTACCCTTGCCAGGCGTATGGTCGCGCTACATTGTTGATCGGGTGGGCTATGTCAGCCCACCTTCATAACAATGTTTTGCCATGACCAAAAAGAAATCCCCCGCTACCGATTCAACCTCTGCCGCGCGACCCCTTGTCAAAGCGCTGCATCAAAACGACACCGTCAAAGCGGTCGTCAAACAATCAGGCGATGAATTGCTGGTGGTCAATGCCGTGTTGAAAAAGGGCATACCTGAACATGCACAGACCGGTGATCTGGCCCAAGCACTTGAAAAAACCGAAAAGATCGAAGACAAAATCCAGACGTCGGCAGAAGAGCTGGCAGATGTCAACAAGCTTCTGGAACACGAAATCGACGAACGCATTGACCTGGAGCGCGAGCTGCTGGCCACCAAAGCCGCGCTGGTGCGTGAAAAAGCCAAGCCCTGATAACGCTCTAAGTTTTGCGGTTCAACAACGCATACAGCAAAATCGCGCCAAACGTCGCGGTGCCAATACCGCCCAAGGCAAACTGGCCAAACTTCAAGGTGAAGTCACCCGTGCCCAGCACCAGCGTGATGGCGGCAACCAACAGGTTTTTGTTGTCTGAAAAATCAACCTTGTTGTCCACCCAGATTTTGGCGCCAGCAATTGCAATCAGGCCAAACACCACAATGCTCACGCCGCCCATCACGGGCAGCGGAATGGCTTGTATCAGCGCGCCAAATTTGGGGCTGAAGCCCAGCACCACAGCAATCAGTGCTGCCACCACAAACACGGCCGTCGAATAGATTTTGGTCGCCGCCATCACGCCAATGTTTTCAGCGTAAGTCGTCACGCCCGTGCCACCCGCACTGCCGGAGACGATCGTGGCCACACCGTCGCCAATAAACGCACGGCCCATGTATTGGTCCAGGTTTTTACCCGTCATGGCGGTCACGGCCTTGATGTGGCCCAGGTTTTCTGCCACCAGAATAATCGCCACGGGAGCAATCAACAGCATCGCGTTGGCGCTGAAAACCGGCGCGGTAAAGCCCGGCACGCCAACCCAGGCGGCGTTCATGATGCCGGACAAATCCATCGGCTTGCCCATGCCCAGCCCGTTGGTCAGCACCGCATAAATCACACTGGCTGCCATCAGCCCGACCAGAATCAGCAGCCGCTGCACCATGCCGCGGGTCAGTACCGCCACCAGCGCCACACTGACGAATGTCACCACCTGCATCCATGAATCAAAGTTGCTGGCGGCCATGTTTTTAATCGGGATGCTGGCTAAATTAAGGCCAATGACCGCTACCACCGCCCCCGTGACGACTGGCGGCATAAAGCGTTCTATCCAGCCCGTACCGACGGCTTGCACAATGAATCCAATCAGCGTGTACAGCAAACCGCAGGCAATAATGCCGCCGAGTGCCACACCCAGATTGGCGTTGGGTCCCTTGCCTGCATAGGCGCTGGCGGCAATCACCACGCCAATAAAAGCAAAGCTCGACCCCAGATAGCTGGGCACTTTGCCGCCCGTGATGACAAAGAAAATCAGCGTGCCAATGCCGCTCATCAAAATGGCGATGTTCGGGTCAAACCCCATCAATATCGGCGCCAGCACCGTCGCGCCAAACATGGCAATCACATGCTGCACACCCATCACCGCCGTCTGCGGCCAGGGCAGTCGTTCATCCGGCCCAATCACGCCGCCCTGGCCAAGTACCGCGCTGCTTTTTTCTGTCCAGTCAAACATGCCCATGTCTCGCTCCTGTGGTTTGGTGGCGCCATCCTAAGGACAAACCACAGGCATGACAAGCAGAATTTGTCGCCCCCGCAGGTTAAGCTGACGGCCATGAGCACACCCTACATCCCCCAAATTCGCTTGTACCAGCAATGGTTGCAGTCCCAGCGTGGTTTGCAGTTTGACAGCTACGCCGCTCTGCACCAGTGGTCGGTGACGGACCTGAGTGCCTTCTGGCAAAGCATCTGGGACTACTTTGACTTGCAGTCGCCCACGCCGCACAGCGCGGTGCTGGGCGGCTCGCTGATGCCCGGTGCCGAGTGGTTTGCAAGTGCGCAGGTGAACTATGTGCAGCAGGTGTTTCGCCATGCTGACGCGGCGCATGCTGCTGGCTTGCCGGCCATCATCAGTCACGATGAAGCCAGCCTGGCCAGCGGCGCGGCGGCGCGTGAAATCAGCTGGCCAGAATTGCGCAGGCAAGTTGCATCACTGGCCTTGCACCTCAAGGCCCATGGCATACAGCCTGGCGACCGCGTGGCTGCTTACCTGCCCAACATTCCTGAAACCATGGTTGCGTTTCTGGCCACGGTCAGCATAGGCGGCGTGTGGAGCCTGTGTGCACCCGACATGGGCACAGCCGCTGTGCTGGACCGCTTTCAGCAAATTGCGCCCAAGGTGCTGATTGCATGCGATGGCGTGACCTACGGCGGCAAGCCAATTGACCGCAGCGACGTGGTCCAGGCGTTGCGAGGCGGGCTGCCAAGTGTGCAGCACGTGATCATTTATCACCACCCAAGCGCTACAAAATCAATAGCTGCTTGCGCCCGATTTGATTGGGCTACAGGCCAAAATGACACCCAAAACGAGGCTAAAAATGCCGAATTGGCTCTTTTTGAGCCGCTGTGGCTGCCGTTTGACCACCCGCTGTGGATTGTTTATTCCAGCGGCACCACCGGCTTGCCCAAGCCCATCGTGCATGGCCACGGCGGCACGCTCATTGTGGCGCTGGCGCTCAAGGTGCTGCACAACGACATTGGTTGCAGCTATCACCCCAACAGTTTTGGCGAGCGCTACCACTGGTACAGCTCGACTGGCTGGGTGATGTGGAACGCCCAGACCAGTGGCTTGCTGAACGGCACCACCTGCGTGATTTTTGACGGCAATCCGGGGGGAACCAAAGACAAGCCAGACTGGACAACGCTGTGGCGTTTTGCTGCCAACACGAGCGTGACCTTTTTCGGCGCTGGCGCTGCGTTTTTTGCCAACTGCATGAAGGCCGGTGTTGACTTGTCGGCCTGCGGTGACTTGTCCAATGTACGGGCGCTTGGCTCGACCGGCTCGCCGTTGTCCATCGAAGCGCAGCAGTGGGGAACAGACCAGTTTGCAGCGATGGGCACACCCGACATGTGGTTTTGCAACATCTCTGGCGGGACAGATTTTGCAGGCGCATTTATAGGCGGCAACCGTGAGCTGCCGCAAATACCAGGCGAGATGCAATGCCGCCTGCTGGGCTGCGCGGTTGAGGCCTGGAACGAGTCAGGTGAACCCGTCACAAACGAAGTCGGCGAATTGGTTTGCACGCAGCCCATTCCGTCGATGCCCCTGTATTTTTGGGGTGACGAGGGCAACAAGCGTTACCTGTCCAGCTACTTCGACATGTACCCGAATGTCTGGCGTCACGGCGACTGGCTTAAGGTTACGCCCACAGGCAGCTGCATCATCTACGGCCGCAGCGATGCCACCATCAACCGGCACGGCCTGCGCATGGGCACCAGCGAGCTGTATAGCGCCATTGAGGCTTTGCCCGAAGTGCTCGACTCCATGGTGGTGGACCTGGAATACCTGGGACGCGACAGTTACATGCCGCTGTTTGTGGTGCTGCGTGCTGGTGTGGCACTTGATGATGCGATGAAAGCCAGGCTGAACAACGCCATCAAAACCGCGCTGTCGCCACGCTTTGTGCCCAATGATATTTTTATCGTCGCCGAGATCCCGCGTACGCTGACAGGCAAAAAGCAGGAACTGCCGATTAAAAAACTGCTGCTCGGCCAGCCGATTGACAAGGTGGTCAACAAAGATGCCATGGCCAACCCAGGGTGCCTGGACTGGTATGTGGCGTTTGCCAGTGCCTACGCCGCGCGTTGACGGTTGACCAGCACGATGCCCACCGCCACCGCACACAGCGCGGCAATCAGGCCCGGGGTCACGCTTTCTTTCAACCACAGCGCACCAAACAGCAACGCAAACAGCGGCGTTAAAAACACAAACACCGATATCTTTGTTGCCGGGTAACGGCCCAGCATCCACATCCAGGCCAGGTAACTGGCAAATGCGCCAACAACAGTTTGCAGCAGCAACGACGTGATGGCAAACGGGCTGAAACGCCAGACCCAGGCCTCGCCAAGGGCCAGCGACAACAGTGGAAAGCACGCCGCGCTGACTGCGAGTTGGTAAAACAATAATTTCTCAGCAGAAATTTTCGACAGGCCTGATGCCCGGATCACCACCGTCGTCAAACCCCACAACATGCCCGCTGCCAGTGCCAGAAAATCGCCACGGACCGATGTCACGCCGTTGCCCACCAAGCCTTCACGCAAGGCAAACGCCACACCCGCAAACGCGCACACCAGCCCGAGCCACTGAATGCCGCGCAGCTTCTCGCTCTTGACCCACAGCGGCACCAACACCGCCACCCAGAACGGGGAGGTGTACAAAAACACGGTCAGGCGCGACGCCGTGGTGGCCTGCAGGCCAATGTAAATGCAGGCAAACTCAGCCGCAAACAAACCGCCTGCCAGCAAGCCCGCTTTCAAGGAACCATCCTTGGTGAACAGCGGCACACCTCGCGCCAGGCACCACAACCAAAGCAAGGCAGTGGCACCCCACAAGCGCAACGACGCCTGAAACATCGGCGGTATCTCGGCGATCGTGGCTTTGATCAATACCTGCTGCAAACCCCAAAAAAGGCAGCAGCCCAGCAGCAGCGAAACGGCCAGGGCATCGAGATTTGTTTTACGTACAGTCATTCAAGCAATGTTAGCCGTGTGCAGCGTGCGGCAGTTGCGCGCAGGGGTAACTACCGTCAGGTTGGGGCGCAAGCAGCCATAGAATAAATGGCAATTCGTTGGTAACAAGGTGAGTTAACACCTGAGGAGATTCAGATGGCTTTCAATCTGCGCTTTTTTTGCGTTGTGGCTTGCGTATGGCTGCTCGGTGCCTGCACCAGTACCCCGCCCAAACCCGTTCTCAGTGACATTGGTATGTATTCCGCAGGCCAGGGCAGTGCCTTTTTGCCCTATGCGCAGGGCGTGTCTGCTTATTTGACTGCCAACGGCACCAAAGCCCGCGCCATCGAATCAGGTGGCTCGATTGAGAACCTGCAAAAACTCGATGAAAAATCAGACGCGGTTCCGCAGCGTCTGGGTACCGTGTTTCTGGGCAGCGCTTTTGAGGCCGTCAATGGCTCTGCCGCCTGGACCAATGGCAAAAAACACACGGCGCTGCGTGCCTTGTTTCCGATGTATGAGACCTCCTTTCAAATCGTTGCGCTGCGCAGCTCGGGGCTCAGTACGCTGCGCCAGTTGGCGGGCAAGCGCGTGGGTGTGGGCCCAGCGGGTGGGCCAGCCGAGAGCTTTTTTCGGGGCCTGGCAGAGGCCGTGGGTCTGCGGGTACAAACCATTGCAGGCACCCCGGCAGCGCTGGCGGCTGACTTGCAGGCGGGCAAGATAGACGCGCTGTGGCAGGGTGCGGCCCTGCCGATACCGGCCATCAAACTGGTGGCCGATGCGGCAGATGCGGTTGTGTTTGGCCTGGCAGACGATGAGCTGGCCGCCATGCTCAGGCGCTTTCCCTTCCTGAGCCCGGCCATGGTGGCGCCCAATATGTACCGTGGGCAAACCGCTGCCTTAAAAAGCGTTGCCGCCTGGAATTTTGTGATGGCGCGCAGTGACCTGCCTGATGCAGACGCCTATGCCATCACCAAAACGGTGCTGTCAGCCGCTGACCCCAAAACCATGCACCCGAGTGCAGCGCCCACGCGCGCGGCAAATGCGTTTAACAACATGGTTGTTCCGTTTCACCCCGGTGCGCTCAGGTTTTACCAGGAACAGGGCATTCAAGGCTTGAAGTAGCCCGCCTGAAAATCGGCTTTAAAGCGGGTGCTCGGTGTAAAACCTGCCGCCGTGAAACAGCAGTGGCGCCGCGCCTTCGCGGTGGCTGCAGCGCTCCACCTCACCGACAAAAATCACGTGGTCGCCTTCTTCATAGCGGCTGCGGTTAAAGCATTCAAAGCTGGCTGCTGCACCGTCAAGCAAGGGCGCGCCCGCAACGCCATCGGTAAAGGCAACGCCTTGCCAGCGGTCAGCGCGCTTGCTGGCAAAACGCTCGGCCAGCTCCTTTTGGTCAGCCGCCAAAATGTTGATGGCGTAGTGCGAACCTTTGGCCAGCGCCGCCATCGAGCTTGCCGCCTGCGACAGGCTCCACAGCACGAGGGGTGGCTTTAACGACACCGA
This sequence comes from Polaromonas sp., assembly GCA_031417995.1. GTDB lineage: Bacteria > Pseudomonadota > Gammaproteobacteria > Burkholderiales > Burkholderiaceae_C > Polaromonas. Next base: position 35,496 of record JANOWR010000148.1, read on the forward strand.
ATTAAACGAGTTGGCCGTCAGCCCCACCAGCTGGCCCGCAGGCGTGCGCGCCGTGACGATGGTGACACCTGTGGCAAACATGGCCAGCGACGCGCGAAACTCCGCTTGTGAAAAACTTGGCGTTCTGGCTTGAGGTGGGTGGGTGGGAAGCAGCATAAAAATAGTCAGGTCAAGTAGTATTTTGCCCCAGCGCGGGCAACCTGGGCCGCTGCTGGCATGCTCTAAACTGCTGCATGGGTTTTTGTCACCTTTTGCGGGTCATGTTTGGGGCACTTTGCGTGCTGGGCTTGCCTGGCACAGGTCACGCTTCGGGGCTGGCAGCGCCGTGCGACGAGTTTGTCGCCAAGCTGCCCAATGTCAAGCGTGCCCTGTGCGAGTCTGCCAGGCTACAGCCCAGTACAGCACAGTCAGTCAATGGCCGCACGCTCTGGATGCGCGACATCAAACCTGACAACGCAACGCTGCGGGTGCTCGTCATCGGTGCCATTCATGGTGATGAGCTGTCGTCTGCATCGGTGGCGCTGCACTGGTTGAACCTGGCAGAACTTGGCGTGTTTGACATGCCCCAAACCGTGCATTGGCGCTTCATACCGGCCCTCAACCCGGATGGCCTGTTCAACCAGCCGCCACGCCGCGTCAACGCCAATGGGGTGGACCTGAACCGCAACTTCCCCACGCCCCACTGGGAGCGTGACGCCAAAACCTACTGGGAAAAGCGCACAAAAAAAGACCCGCGCCGCTACCCCGGTGCCAAGCCCCTGTCAGAGCCCGAGTCGCGGTTTTTGCATGAAGAAATGCAGCGCTTCAAGCCGCAGCTGATCGTCAGCATCCATGCGCCCTATGGTGTGCTGGACTTTGATGGCCCGTCCGTGCCGCCCTCCAAACTGGGCCGCCTGTACCTTGACCAGGTGGGCATTTTCCCAGGCTCGCTTGGCAACTACGGCGGCGTGCACAAAGGTGTGCCCGTGGTCACCGTAGAGCTGCCCAACTCAACCCGCACGCCGCTGGACGCAGAAATGCGCCAGATGTGGCTGGACCTGCTGCGCTGGATGAGTGAACGGGTTGGTGCGGGTGCCGCACCAGGCCGCACGCCTTAAAATACATGCAGCATTGCCGTACGCTGCTGGCAACCATCCCCACAAACCAGGAGACCCCCATGACCCGTGAAGTAGTTGTTGTTAGCGGTGTGCGCACCGCCATTGGTACTTACGGCGGCAGCCTGAAGGACACACCGCCTTCCGATCTGGCTGCGCTGGTGGTGCGTGAATCTCTGGCGCGTGCCAACGTGGACGGCAAGGATGTGGGCCATGTGGTGTTTGGCCATGTGGTCAACACCGAGCCCAAAGACATGTACCTGTCGCGCATCGCCGCCATCAACGGTGGCTGCGGTGATGGCACGCCTGCTTTCAATGTCAACCGCCTGTGCGGCTCGGGCCTGCAGGCCATCATCAACGCCAGCCAGTCCATTTTGTTGGGCGATGCCGACGTGGCAATTGGCGGCGGGGCTGAAAACATGAGCCGCGCGCCGTTTGCCAGCCTGAACATGCGTTGGGGCGCGCGCATGGGCGACACCAAAATGATCGACATGATGCTGGGTGCGCTGCACGACCCGTTTCACGGCATTCACATGGGCGTAACGGCTGAAAACATTGCGGCCAAATGGGGCATCACGCGTGACGAGCAGGACGCAATGGCGGTTGAAAGCCACAACCGCGCCCAGCGCGCCACCGAGGCGGGTTACTTTAAAGACCAGATCGTGCCGGTGATGCTGAAAAGCAAAAAAGGCGACGTGGCCTACGCTGTGGACGAGCACTTTCGCCCCAATTGCAGCCTGGCTGACATGGCCAAGCTCAAGCCTGCGTTTTTGAAAGAAAACGGCACGGTCACGGCGGGCAATGCATCGGGCATCAACGATGCCGCCGCCGCCGTGGTGCTGATGGAAGCAGGTGCCGCCAAGGCCCGGGGGGCCAAGCCGCTGGCCCGGCTGGTGGCTTACGCGCACGCCGGGGTTGATCCGAAATACATGGGCATTGGCCCGGTGCCAGCCACCAAACTGGCGCTGCAAAAAGCCGGGCTGACGGTGAATGACCTTGACGTGATTGAAGCCAACGAGGCTTTTGCTGCCCAGGCCTGTGCTGTCACGCGTGACCTGGGCCTGGACCCGGCCAAGGTCAACCCCAATGGCTCGGGGATTTCATTGGGCCACCCGATTGGTGCGACCGGGGCTTTGATTACCGTCAAGGCGATTCATGAGCTGCACCGCATCAAAGGCCGCTACGCGCTGGTCACGATGTGCATAGGCGGCGGACAGGGCATTGCGGCGATTTTTGAGCGCCTTTAAGGCCAATTAGCCTCCTTTTTGACCATTAAAAATGCCTGTAGCCCCAATAGATTCGGGCGCAAGCAGCTACTGATTAAATAGCGTTTATGCACGCGCCAAGTTACAGCTAATCACCCCTAAAGGAGACAAAGCATGCACATCCCTTCACTTAAAGAAGTTGTCAGCGCTGAAGAATGGCAACTGCGCTGTGATTTGGCCGCCTGCTACCGGCTGGTGGCACTGTACGGCTGGAGCGACCTGGTCTTCACCCACATCAGCGCCAAGCTGCCTGCGTCCGTCAGCGGGGATGCGCACCACTTTCTTATCAACCCCTACGGCTTGATGTTTGACGAAATCACCGCGTCCAGCCTGGTCAAGGTGGATGAGCAATGCAACAAGGTGATTGACTCACCCTTCCCGGTCAATCCTGCGGGCTTTGTGATCCACAGCGCCGTGCATGAGGCGCGGCATGACGCCGGCTGCGTGCTGCACACCCACACGCGGGCGGGTGTGGCCGTCAGCGCGCAAGCCGGCGGCGTGTTGCCTATCAGCCAGCAGTCAACTTTTGTGCTGGGCTCGCTGGCGTATCACGCCTATGAAGGCGTGGCGTTCAGGGACGACGAAAAACCACGCTTGCAAGCGGACCTGGGCAAGGCCAACTTTTTAATGCTGCGCAACCACGGCCTGCTGGTGGTGGGCAAGACCATTGCCGATGCGTTTTTAAGCATGTACACGTTTGAGAACACCTGCCGCATTCAGATAGACGCGCAGTCGGGCGGCAGTGAGCTGACGCACGTCAACCCGCTGATCATCAAGGGCGTGGCCGAGGCCATGCGCGTGCAAACCGGCGGCATGGGCGGTGCGTTTGTCTGGCCGTCGCTGATTCGCAAGCTGGACAAGCTCGATACCAGCTACACGACCTAAGGGCTCGGAAAGCAATAACTTGTACTTTTGTCTGGCCACCTTTGGGCGCATTGCGTCGTTGCAAAGCGCTTGTTTAGCAGAGCTAAACGGCACGTTTTGCGCCTAGCACTGCATCCCAAATCTGGCCTCCAAAAGCCCAACTTATTACTTTCCGAGCCCTAAAGCCCGACCAGCGCCAGCACGGGCGACTGCGTGCTGGCAGGCTGGTCACCGCCTTGATCACCTTCATAGACTTGCAACTCTTTGCGCAGCATTTGCACGCCGCCAAAAATGGTGGCAAAGGCCACGTCTTTGGCATCGCGCCCGGTACCGACCCGCACCAGGCGGTCAATCGGGGCCATTTTGGTGGGGTCAAACACCACCCACTGGTTGTCCAGCCAGGCCTCGAACACCGCATGAAAATCTTGCGGCGGCTCTGCAAAATAAACATAGCCCACCACCAGCCGGGCCGGTATGTTCAGTGCCCGGCAAAGCGTGATGCCCAAGTGCGCAAAGTCGCGGCACACGCCCGCACGCTGTACAAACACCTCTTGCGCGGTGGTGGTGGAGTTGCTGAACCCCGGCAGGTAATAAATTGAATCGTGGATCCAGGTTTCAATCGCGCGTACACGGGAGAGGCCATGCGGCAGGTGGCCAAACTGCTGCTGCGCCGCGCGGCTCAAAATGTCGGACTCGCAGTAGCGGCTGGGCATCAGGTAGCGCAGCACGTCGTCAGGCACGGCAGTCACCAAAGCCTCATCAAGATGCAGCGGTACGGGGGTGGATATCAGCTCAACATGGGCGTGGTAATTGACAGACAACTGGCCCTTGGGCGCATCGAGGCGCACAAAGCGGTTACCGTTGCGGTCGTCACAAAATGTCCGTACCTTCACCGCCGGGGTGATGCTCAGGCGCTCTGAAACCACACGGTGACCTTCGTCAAACGCAGCTTCGATGTTGAACAGAAAATGCGCTGGATATGTGACGTCGTAGTCGAGTTGCAGGTCAATGCTGGCGGTATGCATGGTGGGTTGGTCGGCCTGAAAACTTGGGTTACTTCAGGGCTTTTTTGACAGCGCCAACACCCAGTGCCGCCAGCACCACAAAAATGACGGCCAGAATCAAAAACAGACCAAACAGTATTTTGGCGATACCGGCAGAACCTGCCGCAACACCGCCAAAACCCAACGCTCCGGCGACCAGTGAAATCAGCGCAAAAATGATGGCGTACTTGAGCATGGAGGCATCCTTACAGCTTGTAAATAAGTACCTAAATGCTAAAAGCGGTGCCACCGCAGCCCCATCAGCAGCCCGCCCATCAGCCTGTAGGACAACGCTACACGCCGTGCCTATTTCTTTTCAAAAAGCCCCTTCAAACCCTCGCCCACTTTGCCCCCCAGCTTGAAGCCCGCACCCGTGCCAGCGCCGGGCGCTATCACAGTGCCCAGCAGGCCGCCAATCAGGGCTGAACGCTCCAGCGTGACCTCGGGCGCGGCCACCGTACCGCCAACGGCCAGCGGCACGCCCACCGCACCGCCCAGGGCTTTGCCCAGCTTACTGCCATCTGCCAGGTCCACATTGATGCGCCCACTCAAGGCTTTGCTGCTGGAGATGTCTACCTGACCGCTGGCGCTCAAAGCGCCTGAGGTGGCCACCAGCTTGCTTAATTGCGCGGCACGGCCCTGCGTGCTGATTTGCCCGCTCAAGGTGTCCAGGCGCGTTTCGCCGCCACGGTTCAGGCCCACGGTTTTAACGGCCTTGGCCAGGTCAATGCCGTGCAGCACCGCGTTGCGCACAGTAAACGTGGTGCCGGTTTGCAAGGCCTCGGCCAATGCAGCGGTGGTGTCTGCACGCGCATCAAACGTGCTGGTGGCGTCCAGCAGGCCGCTGAGTGTTTTGCCGGGTGCCGTCAGCGCGGCGACTTCTACGCCCTGCGTTTGCAACTGGGCCGTTACCTGCCAGTTGCGCCCGGCGCTCGTCGGCGGCGTTTGCATCTGCACCTTCACAGGGCCGGTGACCGAGCCACCGCCCACATCCATGCGCAGCGCCCACGCATGCATGCCAGGTTTTTCAGCGCCGCTTTGGCGCTTCAGCTCGGCCCGCAGGCCTTGCAAGTTGCCGCGAATCAGTTTGACGGAAGCGCTGTCGGGCCAACCATCGTCACCCAGCAGCGCCTGCCCATCGAATGCTGTGGCGGTACCTGCCGCGCTGACCCAGGTCACGTCGTCAAGCAAGGTGCGGCGCGGCAGCCACGCCATGGCGGCGGGACCAGCGGCTGGGGGCGCAGCCAAAGGCGCATCAGACACCCGAATGATGCCCGTTTTAGCATGTAATTCAAGCACTGGCCCAATAGATACCGGCGCAAGCAGCTTCTTTTTTGATAGCGTCTGCATGGCTTGAAGCACCGCATCAAGGCCCAGCTGCGGCAGCACGGCCTGCCGGACAATCAGCGTGGCCACCACCAGCTGGCCTTGCAGCAGCGGTTGCCACTTCGGCCTGGCCTCGATGCGCCCGACGGTGATGGCGGGCGAACTTTGCACCTGAATGTTGTTCAACGCCACAGCCGGTAGCGGCCATACATCGACGGAAATATTGCCCAGCGTCACCGGTACCCCCAAAGTAGCCGACGCTTGCTGTGCCACCCGCTGCCGAAAGTCATCAGTGCTCACCCAGCGGTGCAGGCCAAACACCAGCGCTGCAAACAGAAGTACCAAACCAAAGGCCAGCACAAGCAGATATTTGAAGATTTTTGACATACGGCTATTTTGGCAAGTTTGCAGGGCCCTGCTTACACTCAAGGACGTTTTACTTTTTAAGGCTGTTTGTATGAAGCTCTATTACTCCCCTGGTGCCTGCTCACTGTCGGTTCACATCACCCTGCATGAGGCCGGCATGACGTTTACACCCGTCAAAGCGCCCACCAAAACGCACCAGCTCGACGACGGCACCGACTACTACAGCATCAACCCGCTGGGCTATGTACCGCTGCTTGAGCTGGACGACGGCACCCGCCTGACAGAAGGCCCGGCCATCGTGCAGTACATCGCCGACCAGGTGCCGGGCAAACATCTCGCACCCGCCAACGGCACGGTGGCACGCGCGCAAATGCAAGGCTGGCTGAACTTCATCAGCACCGAACTGCACAAAAGCTTCACCCCCCTGTTTAACCCTGCCACCCCGGCGGAGTACAAGCCGATGGTGACTGAAAAACTGCTGAGCCGCTTTAAATGGGTGGACGAGCAACTGGCAGGCAAGCAGTATCTGATGGGCGATGCCTTCAGCGTGGCCGACCCGTATCTGTTCAACGTCAGCAACTGGGCACCGCTGGTCAAGGTCGATATTTCAGGCTTTGCCAACCTCGCCAAATTTCGCGCCCACATGGCCCAGCGGCCAGCGGTGTTGACGGCTATGCGGGCTGAGGGCTTGATCAAATAAGCAGCTAAAGCACTTGAGCGATGCCCCGCAAATTGACAGTAAGGCGATTTTGCATTATCTTTGCAGGTCACAACGTTACAACGCAACACCATGACCACATTAACCATCACCTCGCGCGGGCAAGTCACCTTTAGAAAAGAAGTTTTGCAGCACTTGGGCATTCAACCGGGTGAAAAAATAGAGCTGGATTTGTTGCCGGGGGGTCGCGGTTTGCTCAAGGCGGCTCAGCCCGCCCATGGCATTGAGGGCTTTGTCGGGCTGCTGGCAGGCAAGTCAAGCAAAAAGGCAACGCTGGCTGAAATCAATGAGGCCGCCTCCCGCGGCTGGGCGGATAAATTGGGTGATAAAACTTGAACATCACTGCAGATACGAATGTCCTGATTCGCGCTGTGGTGCGCGACCGTGCGGCGCAAGCCCGCATCGCAGCCAAAGCGCTGATGGAAGCCGACAAAATCGCCATCACATTGCCCTGCCTGTGCGAATTTGTGTGGGTTTTATTGCGGATATATGACTTCAAACCGCAAGATGTGGCCAACGCCATTGGGGCGCTCACGTCAACCGCCAATGTACAGGTCAACCGACCCGCTGTAGAGGCTGGTCTGGCCATGCTGGAAACCGGAGGCGACTTCGCAGACGGTGTGATTGCTTTTGAAGGGCGCTGGCTGGGCGGCGATACGTTTGTGTCGTTCGATAAAAAAGCGGTTGCGCTGCTAAAGGCGCAAGGACTGCAAACCAGGTTGCTAAGCAGCACCTGACTGACACAAATCCAGCAGCCTGTCTTGCACAAGCGCATTGCTCCTGCGTCAAACTCGAGCCTTTCAAGTTTTCAAGAGATCTGATGCCCACTTTATTCGACCCCGTTACCGCAGGTGATCTGCATTTGGCCAACCGCATCGTCATGGCGCCGCTCACGCGCAACCGCTCGCCTGATGCGATTCCTGGCCCTTTTGCTGCCACTTATTACACCCAGCGCGCCACGGCCGGGCTGGTCATTACTGAGGCCACCGCCATCAGCCAGCAGGGGCAAGGCTACTCAGACGTGCCGGGCCTGTACGGCACCGAGCAACTGGATGCGTGGAAAAAAGTGACCGCCGATGTCCATGCCGCAGGCGGCAAAATTGTGGTGCAACTGTGGCATGTGGGGCGGGTATCGCACACCTCGCTGCAGCCTGACAATGGCGCACCAGTAGCGCCATCTGCCATCACCGCCAAAACCAAAACTGTCCTGATCAAGGACGGCACGCCGGTGTTTGTTGAAACCTCTGCGCCACGCGCGCTCAAACCCGAAGAGCTGCCGGGCATTGTGCACAGCTACCAGGCGGCGGCGCGCAATGCAGTTGAAACTGCAGGCTTTGACGGGGTGGAAATTCACGCGGCCAACGGTTACCTGCTGGACCAGTTTTTAAAAACCGGTGCCAACCACCGTGAAGACGACTACGGCGGCAGCATTGAAAACCGCGCCCGCCTGACGCTTGAAGTCACCCGCGCCGTGACTGCGGCGGTGGGCGGTGGCCGCACCGGTATTCGCCTGTCGCCCGTGACCAAGGCCAACGACATCAACGACGCTGACCCACAGCCGCTGTTTGACTACCTGGTGCGCCAACTGGCGTCCATGAACCTGGCGTACATCCACATTATTGAAGGCGACACCGGTGGGCCACGCGTAATTCCTGATCGGCCGTTTGACTACGCTGCGCTCAAGGCCGCCTACCGCACTGCGGGTGGCAAGGGCGCGTGGATGGTGAACAACGGCTATGACCAGGCCATGGCCGAAACCGCCGTGAAAGAAGGCGACGACCTGGTGGCATTTGGCAAGCTGTATATTGCCAACCCCGACCTAGTGGCGCGCATCAAGCAGGACGGACCGTTCAATGAAGGCAACCAGAAGACCTGGTATGGCGGTGGTGCTGAAGGCTACACCGACCACCCGACACTATAAAATGAATAGCTGCTTGCGCCCGAATTTATTGGGCTGTAGGCACTTTTGACAAAAAAATGGCCTAATAGGCCTGAAATGACTCAAAACTCGGTGTGCAGCCGCACACTGAAGACGCGCACGGGCCCCCGGTCGGCGTTGTAAGCCGGGTTGCGGATAAACTGCGCGCCCAGGCTGACAGCCGAGCGTTTTAAAAAGTCCAGGCCAAAGCTGTAGTAGCCTTCAACGATGGACTCGGGTCGGTAGTTCAGACGCCCATCACCCACAAAAAATCCGTTGCCACCGGCGGCCAGAAAGGCGCGGTGCGATGACGACAAGCCGTTTTGTGCATACGCCAAACCCAGCGTGTCCTGCGCCCGGCTCCAGGCATGGCCTTTGACCTGCATGCCGAATGACAGCGATCTGTCGATCTCAGCAAAGGCATAGGCTTCTGATGCGCCATCGCTTTTGGCCAAGCGCGCAAACACGCCAGCGTTGTCTGTCAGCGACTGCTCCAGGTTGATACCCACGCCCTTTTTGGTACGCAGCTTGCGAATCGGTGCGACAGTTGGCACACCGCCCGCAGCCGCAGCCAGCGCATCGTCAAAGCCGCCCATGATGGCCTTGTTGCGAAACAGCAGCAGCCGCGCCTTGCCCGGCTGGCCAGCAATGGCATAAGCTTTTTCCAGCTCCAGCTGGTCGCCGTAGCGCTGGGTGAGCGCCCGGTCAAGCACCAGGCCATTGGACTCGCGTGGCATCATGAAGCGGCCCACCCGAACGGCCCAGTCGCCCTTGTAATACTCCAGCGCCGCACCCATTGAATAGCCACGCGAATCGGCCGCAAAGTCATACGCGCCATGGGTTAAAAACGACCAGTTCATGAACTGGGTGCGCGGGTCATGCGCATAGGCGTTGGCATCAAAAATATCAGACACCGCCAGGTTGCCCACGCTGAGTACCACACGGTCTTTGTCGCGCATGCCTGCCAGCTGGTTGGCATCCGACGACACGGCTTCACGCTCACCACCCAGCCCCCAGGTCTGGCGTACAAACAGGCGCGCACGGTAAACAATCGGGTTGGCACCAGCGGTTTTTTGCAGCTCGGCATTGGTCAGCCCGCCCAGCCCGGTCAGGCCTGACATGGGCACGCCTTGAACCAGTTCAGGGTTGAAGTACAGCTCGGTGTCTTTGGCAAGCCGCAAGCCCAGGTAGGCAGTGGACGTAAACGAATAACTTTTCTCAGCACGGGGCTGAAGGCTGTTAACACCAGAATACGGCGCATTGAACGCCGGTTTTCTTTGCCAGATGTAGGTAGCTTGAAGTCTGGCGTTGAAGGTTTCTGATTCAGGCGCAACTTGTTGTGCAACTGCCAAGGCGGGCAGTAGCAAAGTTGCAAGGCAAAGGCGGTGCATAGGTAGATTCATGCTGGTTAAAGTTCTCAAATGTAAACAAGTCACGTGTCAGGAAAAAGTCACTTTGGCACGTAGTCCCTGGCCGCCTGGTGCGGCTTCCAGGCTGAAGCGCGCATTGAGCAAATCTGCATAGCGGCTGACTATCGCCAGCCCTAGCCCCGCGCCCTCGCCCAGACTCTGGCCCGCCGGGCCGAGTGCCCAGCGCTGGCGCAATTGCTCTGCTTCTTGCGGACTCAAGCCTGGGCCGTTGTCGGTCACCGACATCGTGACCACATCGTCCGCCTGACTGACAGCCACCGTGACATGCGGCTCTTGTGCCACGCCGTAACGCAGCGCGTTGTCCAGCAGGTTGCCCAATATGCCTTCAAGCAAAGCCGCATCCGCCTGCACCACCACGCGTTCGTCCAGCCCTTCGCCGCCCAGATCAACGCCCGCCGCATCGGCCTTGGGCATGTAGCGCAGCAGCACATCACGCGCTACTTCATTGATGGCTATCGGCACAAGATGCAAGCTGGCACGCGCCTCATCCGCCAGCGCCAGGCCGAGCAGTTGCTCCACCAGGTGGCTGGCGCGTTCCTGGCCGCGCGCGATGCCTTGCAGTTGCTCGCGCCACACGGTGGGGTCAGCATGGGCCAGGGCGTAATCAGCCTGCGCGCGTATACCTGCCAGCGGCGTGCGCAGCTCGTGCGCCACATTGCCCGCAAACTCCCGCTGGGCCGTGATGCTGTCGCTAAGCCGTGTCATCAGCGCATTGACGGCGGTGCCCAGGCGCTGCACATCGCGTGTGCTGGCGCCCGTCGTGACGCCCAGTGGCATGGGGCTCAGGTCGCGCACACCGCGCTGGTCGACCGCACGTTGCAGCGCTGCCAGCGGCAGCAGGTCACGTTGAATGACGCGGCGCAGCCACCAGACCAGCAGCAGCAAGAACAGGATTTGCGGCACCACCGCGTAGGTCAGCATGCGTTGCAACAACCGGTTTCTGGAGGCAGAGGTTTGCGCCACCACCACGGTGAACTCGGTCGGCTCATAACGGCGCAGACTGACGCTGCGCAGCGCCCGGTTTTGAAAAACAATATCGGCAAAACTGAAAGCTGTTTCTTTGGGCAGCGGCGGCGCGCGCAACCCGGCATGGCCTGCCAGCAGCGCGCCATTGGGCAGCAGCACCGCAAAGTACATGGACTCGCTCTGGTCAAACAGCAGCGCGCTCATTTCTGGCGGCGACAGATTGAGCACCGGCCCCGTGCTGTCTACCCGCACATTGGCGGCTACCGCGTAGGCATCGTCCAGCAACGACCTGTCAAAGGCCTGACCGGCAAAATAATTGGCCACCCCCAAAGCCACGGCTGTGCCCAGCGCCCACAGCACGACCAGCGGTACAACGACGTGCTTGATAACTCTGCTACGTAATGAAGGCTTGAGAATCATGAAGCGCTTTCCTCTAGCACATAGCCAATGCCGCGCAGGGTGCGAATGCCCACACCGCTGCCCAGCAGTTTTTTGCGCAGGCGCGAGATAAAGGCTTCCAGCGCGTTGTCACCCAAGGCCTCGTCGGTCTCGCTCAGCCGGTCAGACAGCACGCGTTTGCTGACGACACGGCCCGGCGGTGTCATCAGCTCCCACAGGACTTCAAATTCACGCGCGGGCAAGTCCCAGGGCTCCCAAGGCTGGCCACCCAGATAAAAGCGCCGGGCATTTCTGTCCAGCAACAAAGCGCCTTGTATGACGCGATCCTCAGTGCCTCGGGCGCGCCGCACCAGTGCCCGCAACCGTGCTTCCACCTCTGCCAGATCAAACGGCTTGCCCATGTAGTCATCGGCACCCGCGTCCAGCCCGGCAATGCGCTCTTCCAGGCGGCCACGCGCCGTCAGCACCAGCACGGGCGTGCGGTCGCCCCTGGCTCGGGCTTCACGCAGCAGCACAAGGCCATTGCCTTGCGCTGACCTGTTGTTTGTGAGGGGCAGGTTCAAGTCCAGCAGCACCGAGTCATAGGTCTGCACGCGCCACCAGTGGCGGGCTTCATCAACGCTGGCAGCCATGTCCACGCGGTGACCCGCATCGCTCAGGCTGCGCAGCATCACACTTCGCAAAACTGCATCGTCTTCAACCAGCAAGATGCGCATATAAGTAAAAGTACGGATTCGTAAATGTTGTTCAGGTCAGGTGCGGGTCAGTCACAGCGGGTTAAAACTGTTGAATGAGCATACGACAATTCTTATATGTCACAGGACTCGCCGCTTTGGCTCTCAGCCTGCCAGCCGCAGCCCAGGGTGTGGCCCAAAGCGCAGCACCTGCAACAGCAACTTTTTCTCTGGCGCAAGCTTTGCAAGCCGCGCGCAGCAACCTGGACGTGTCGCTGGCACGCCGGGCGCTGGCGGCAGCACAGGGCGACGTACTGGCGGCAGACCACCCACCCGCGCCCACCATCATCACCAAGGCTGCATCGATTGACTTGCAGCGCGGCATTGGCGGTGGCAACTTGTTTTCACAAAAACGCATCGACAAATCCATCGGCGTGGACTGGACATATGAACGCGGCAACAAACGCGAGCTGCGCACGCTGGCGGCGCAACGCCTGGTAACCGCCGCCCAGGCCGACATTGACGATGCGCTGGTCTTGCAGCAAGTGGCAACCTCCAACGCCTATTTCGATCTGCTGGCAGCACAAGAGCGCATTGAGCAGGTCGGCGGCATTGCCCGCAGTGCCGCCCAGCTTGCGGCCACCGCAGCGCGGCGCGTGCAGGCGGGCGACCTGGCGGCGCAAGATGCCGCACGCACCGAAATAGAAGCCCAGCGCGCCAGCACCGACCTGCTGACCGCGCAGCTTGACCGACAGCGTGCAGCGCTGGGTTTGGCGCAACTCACGGGTTTTTCTGGTCCGGGCGCGCTGGTCGCGCAAGCCGATTGGCCTGCCCGGCTGGCTGGCAACGCCATACCAAACGACGGCGTGGCCTATGCCGCCATTGAGGCCCGCGCCGACGTACGCGCCGCGCAGCAGCGGGTAGAAGCCGCACTCGCCGCGCTCGATGTGGCCTCGGCGCAAAAAAAGGCCGACATCACGCTGGGCACCACCTACGACCACTTTCCCGGCACGTCTACCAAACTGTTTGAGGTGCGGCTGCAAATGCCGCTGTACGGCTTGCTGGGCGGCTACAACTTTCAGGGCGAAATAGCACGCGCCCAGGCGCAGCTTGACCAGTCACAAGACCTGCTCGACAAAACGCGCCGCACGGCCACAGCAGACGTCCAACGCCTGCAGCAAGACCAGCGCGGTGCTGCAGCCCGAGCCCTGAGCTATGAGGCCACCATCCTGCCGCGCGCCCGCAAGTTAGCCGAGATGGCCGAGCTGGCCTACAGCAAGGGCGCGATGTCATTGACCGAACTGATTGATGCACGCCGCACGCTGCGCAGCATTTTGATTGAAGACTTGGCAGCGCGCACCGACTACGCCAAAGCCACGCAGGCCTGGTTGCTTCGTCAGCCCTAGTTGGCAGCTTTGAATCGTCAGTAACAAAGCATCTCAGAATCACCTCCACATCAATACACCGTGAACCACACCACCCACCTTTGCGTTTTAAGCCTGGCGCTGCTCGCCGCCTGCACCGAAGCTCCCGCACCCGCGCCCCAGGCGCCCGCCCCCATCTTGCAGGGCGGCCAGCTACGCTTTGCTCCGGGTCACCCACAGTTGGCACTGCTGGGCATGGCCAGCGCCGCGCCCGGCAAGGCCATCACGGTCGAGTTGCCCGCCAAGCTGGTGTGGAATGAAGAACGTACCCAGCGCATTTACCCTGCATTTGCAGGCCGCGTGATGGCGATCAAGGCCGACGTCGGCCAGCAAGTTAAAAGCGGTACGCTGCTGGCACAACTCGCCTCGCCAGACTTTGGCATGGCCCAAGCCGACACGGCCAAGGCCGGGGCTGAAGCGCGCTTGAGCCAAAAGTCATTGCAACGCCAGCGCGAGCTGTTTGAGGCCGGCATCATTGCCCGCAAAGACCTGGACCAGGCCGAATTTGACGCCGCCCGCACGCAGGCTGAAACCCAGCGTACCGACGCCCGTACCAAGCTGTACGGCGGCGGTGGCAGCGTGAACCAGCAACTCGGCCTGCTGGCCAGCATCAATGGCACGGTGGTGGAGCGCAATTTAAACCCCGGCCAGGAAGTGCGGCCCGACCAGTCCGGCCCCGGTGTGCCCGCGTTGTTTGTGGTGACCGACCCGACATCGTTGTGGGTGCAAATTGATGCGCGCGAGAGCGAGATTGGCACGCTCAAAATCGGCTCGGCTTTTGAGCTGGTGATCCCCAGCCTGGGCGGGCAAAAGTTTGAAGGCCGCGTCACCGCCGCTGCAGACTTTATTGACCCCGCCACCCGCACCATCAAGGTACGCGGCGTGGTGGCCAACCCCAACCGTGTGTTGAAGGCCGAGATGCTGGCCACCGCGAGGATTGAGCGCCAGTTGGGCAATGGCGTTGTCATACCGTCGCAGGCGGTCTCCTTGCTGGGCACCAAACACACGGTGATGGTGCAGGTGCAGCCCGGCGTGTTCGAGTCACGTGACGTCACCTTGAGCTACCAGGGCCCACGTGACTCCATGGTGTCCAACGGACTGGAGGCGGGCGAGCAGGTGGTGAGTGAAAACATGCTGCTGTTGGTGCGCGGCTTTCGCATCGCGCAAAGCGATGCGAAACCAGCCCAGGCCAAGCCATGAAAAAGCTGATTGCCTACGCGCTGCACCAGCCGCTGTTCATCATCCTCGGCACGTTGATCTTTGTGATGGCGGGCGTGATTGCATTTAAAAACCTGTCGGTTGAGGCCTTCCCCGACGTCACCGACACCCAGGTCACCGTGATTGCGCTGTACCCCGGCCGTGCGGCCGAAGAGGTTGAAAAGCAGGTCACGCTGCCGATTGAGGTGGCGCTGTCGGGCCTGCCCAATTCGATTCGCGTGTTCTCGCACACGCAGTTTGGTTTGTCGTTCACCGTGGTCACGTATGACGACAAGGCCGACGTGCTGCAGGTGCGTGCCCAGGTCAGTGAGCGGCTGCGCGGCATTGACTTGCCTCAAGGCGTAGAAGCCAACATTGCGCCGAACGCCACGCCGGTGGGCGAGGTGATGCGCTACCGCGTGCGCGGCGATGGCAAAACCACCACCGAGCTGCGGACGCTGGAAGACTGGGTGGTCGAGCGCGCGCTGCGCCAGGTGCCTGGCGTGGCCGACGTGGTGGCCATGGGGGGCTTTATCAAGCAGTACGAGGTACAGCCCGACCTGGACAAACTGCGCGCCTACAAACTGACCTTTCAGAATCTGCTCGACGCATTGGGGCGCGGCAACTCAAACGCCGGCGGCAGCTACGTGGCCCAGGGCGCGCAGCAATACGCCATTCGCGGCATTGGCCTGCTGCGCTCGCCAGACGACATTGGCCGCATTGTGGTGGCCAGTAAAAACGGCACGCCGATTTTGATACGCGACATTGCCACCGTCAGCATTGGCGCGCTGGCCCGGCTGGGCACTGTGGGGCAAGACCAGGACGACGATGTGGTGACAGGTATCGTCATCATGCGCAAAGGCGAAAACCCGAGTGTGGTGCTCAAGGGCGTGAAGGAAAGAATCACCGAGCTGAACGAGCGTGTGTTGCCCAAGGGCGTGCAAATCGTGCCGTATTACGACCGCACCTGGCTGATGGGCAAGACCCTGACCACGGTGTTTAAAAATTTGCTCGAGGGTGCCTTGCTGGTGGCACTGGTCCTGTACCTGTTCTTATCCAACGTGCGGGCCAGCATGGCGGTGGTGGTCATCATTCCACTCGCGCTGCTGTCAACTTTTCTGGGTTTGAAAATCATGGGCGTGCCCGCCAATTTGCTGAGCCTGGGAGCGATGGATTTCGGCATCATTGTGGACGGCGCGGTGATTGTGATTGAAAACATCCTGCACCGGCTGGCCGAGCGCAAAGAGAACATGACCGACGACGAACGCAAGCACGTCATCATCAACGCCGCCAATGAGGTGGGCAGGCCCACGCTGTTTTCGATGCTGATCATCATCGCCGCGCACATCCCGATTTTTGCGCTGCAACGCCATGAAGGCCGTATTTTTCAGCCGATGGCACTCAGCGTGACTGCCGCCTTGATAGGGGCACTGATTTTTTCACTGACTCTGGTGCCCTTGCTGGCGTACTGGACGTTGCGCAAAAAGCTGCCGCATGGCGACAACCGCGTGGTGGCCACCAGCAAGCGTGTGTATGAACCCATTTTGAACTGGGCCATCACCAAACGCCGCACCGTGGTGGCGATTGCGCTGGGTATTTTTGCGCTCAGCATGGTGGTGGCCAGCCGGCTTGGGTCCGAGTTTTTGCCCGAGCTGAACGAGGGCACGATCTGGGTCAATTTGCGGCTGCCTTCGAGCGTGTCGAACGACGAAGCGGCCCGCATTTTGCGCAACGTGCGGCTGGCATTGCTAAAGGTGCCTGAGGTTCGTACCGCTGTTTCCAAGGCCGGCCAGCCCGAGGACGGCACCGACCCCAAAACCATCAGCATGGCTGAAGTGTTTGTCGACATCAAGCCCGAAGAAGAATGGCGCAAAGGCCTGACCAAGGCACAGCTGATTGATGAGATGGACAAAGTCGTGTCTGCCCTGCCCGGCATGGAGCCGACGTTTTCACAGCCGATTCGCGACAACGTGCTTGAATCCATTTCGCAAATCGACGGGCAGATCGTCATCAAGGTGTCGGGCGATGACTTGGGTGAACTCAAACGCATCACGGAAGACATTGAACGTGAGATCAAACAGGTGCGCGGCGTGTACCGGGCCGAGATCAACCGTGCGGGTGATTTGCCGCAACTGGTGATTGACATTGACCGCGACCGCGCCGCCCGCCTTGGGCTGAACGTGCAAGACATTCAGGACGTGATTGAAGCGGCGCTGGCTGGCAAGGCCGCAACGCAGCTGTGGGAAGGGGAGCGCAAATTTGCGGTAGCAGTGCGCTTGCCTGAAGCCAAACGCACGATGGCCAGCCTGGGCCAAACGCTGATCCCCACGCCGGACGGCGGCTACGCCCAGCTCGGCAGCGTGGCCACCATTCGGGAA
The DNA here is from genome assembly GCA_031417995.1 of Polaromonas sp. Classification (GTDB taxonomy): domain Bacteria; phylum Pseudomonadota; class Gammaproteobacteria; order Burkholderiales; family Burkholderiaceae_C; genus Polaromonas. The sequence continues at coordinate 52,558 of JANOWR010000148.1, forward strand.
ACCGGCGGCGCGATGAACATTGCCCGTGAGGCAGGCCGCCGCGCGACCGCCATCGGCATTTTTATCAAGGACCGCGACATGGGCTCGGTCGTCAAAGACATGCAGGCCCGAGTTGAGAAAGTCATCAAGCTGCCACCGGGCTACACCATCGGCTGGTCAGGTGAATTTGAAAACCAGGAGCGCGCCATGCAGCGCCTGACGGTGGTTGTACCGCTCTCGCTGCTGCTAATTTTTGTGCTGCTGTTTGACGCCTTCAAGTCCTTCAAAATGGCAGCGCTGATTTTGCTGAACGTGCCGCTGGCACTCATCGGCGGCTTTGTCGCGCTGTGGATTTTCACCATCCCGCTGTCCGTGTCGGCGGCGATTGGTTTTATCGCGCTGTCGGGCCAGGCGGTGCTCAATGGGGTGGTGATGCTGTCGGGCTTTCAGCAACTGCAAAACGCCGGGCACAGCGTGGTCGATGCTGTCAAGCAGGGCTCCATGCAGCGCCTGCGCACCGTGCTGATGACAGCCATGCTGGCCGCGCTCGGCCTGCTGCCCATGGCGCTGTCACACGACATCGGTTCGGAAACCCAACGCCCCCTGGCCATCGTCATCATCGGCGGGCTGATCACTGCTACGCTGCTGACGCTGGTGGTGCTGCCTGCGCTGTATGTGTCTTGGTTTGGGAAAGAGAAGAAAGCGGCTGCTGATGGTGAACCTAAAACGGAAACACTGAGCGCTACATAAATTGTAGCTGCTTGAGCCCGGATCTATTGGGCTAGATGCCAAAACCATGCCCGAAAACCGCTGTTTTCAGTTTTTTAGAGCCATTTTCAAGCCGTCTATCGCGGCTTGGTGCGGATCGGCGGCCAAAGTCACGGCGCTGACGACTGCTGCGCCGTCAACCCCGCAGGCCATCACGCCGGGCAAGCGGTGCAGCGAAATGCCGCCTATCGCCACTACCGGGTACGGCGCAGCATGCTTGGCCCACGCAGTCAGTCGCTCCAGGCCCACAGGCTCATAGGGCATTACTTTCAGCGTGGTCGGGTAAATCGGGCCGATGGCTAGGTAGCTGGGCTGCACGGCTTTGGCGCGTGCCAGCTCGGCAGGGGTGTGGGTGGAAAGGCCCAGGCGAATGCCTGCATTGCGCAGCGCTTCAATGTCGGCGGTGTCCAGGTCTTCCTGGCCCAAGTGCACGCCGTAGGCGCCACCTGCGAGCGCCAGTTGCCAGTGGTCGTTGATGAAGACCTGCGCACCAGGTACCGCATTACCCGCTTCAATCGCAGCGATGACTTGCGCTGAGATTTCAGCAGGCGTGTGGTCAGCCGTTTTGATCCGCAGCTGGATGGTACGCACGCCCCAGCCGAGCAGACGCTCTACCCAGGCGGCTGTGGGGACTACGGGGTAAAAACCGATGGGGTGGGCGAGAAGGGCGAAAGGTGTGGTCATGGTGCGTGCCAAAACGGGACACCGACTGTGGGTGTTGACGCTTGCGCCGCTGCGCGCTCGGGCATGGGGGTGGATTCATACGCCGCGCGGCCTGCTGCTACGCCATCTGCAAAGGCCTTGGCCATGCGTACCGGGTCGCCTGCTTGTGCAACCGCCGTGTTCAGCAGCACCGCGTCAAAGCCCAGTTCCATCACGGCAGCTGCGTGCGACGGCCGGCCCAGGCCTGCGTCAACGATGAGTACCGCATCTGGCAAGCGGCGGCGCATCGTCTCAAGCGCGTAGGGGTTGAGCGGCCCGCGTCCGGTGCCAATCGGCGCGGCCCACGGCATGATGGCGGCGCAACCTGCGTCCCGCAGCTTTTGCGCAATCACCAAGTCGTCGGTGGTGTAGGCAAACACGGCAAAACCTTCTTTGGCGAGTAGCGTGGCGGCTTCAAGCGTGGCATGCGTGTCGGGTTGCAGCGTGTAGTCGTCGCCAATCACTTCAAGTTTGATCCAGGTGGTGCCAAAAATCTCGCGCGCCATCTGCGCCAGCGTGATGGCTTCTTCAGCCGTGTGGCAGCCTGCGGTGTTGGGCAGGATGTGGCACTTCATCGCCTGCACGCGTTGCCAGAAACTGTTGCCGCCGCCACTTTCAGGCTGCAGGCGGCGCAGGCCGACGGTTAGCACCTGCGTGCCGCTGCCTGCTACCGCGTCGCTCAAAACCTGGGGCGACGGGTAGTGGGAGGTGCCGAGGAAAAGGCGGCTTGAAAGGCTTGTGCCCGCGACTGTGAAAGTACTCATTCAGCCTCCGGTGATGGGGGTGACGATATCAATGCGGTCACCGTTTTTAATCAAGCGCTCTGGCCACTGCGGGCGCGGCACAAAGGTGTTGTTGATGGCGCAGGCAAAGGCGGTCTCCAGCTTGTAGCCGCGTGCCAGCAACAGTGCTTGCAGTGTGGCGGCCTCTAGCGTGAGCCGCTCACCATTCATTGAAACATCAATCGTCATGCAGCAATTTTCCTACCAAATCATCAACCAGCGCGGGCGCGCACAAATAGCCATGCCGGTACAGGCCGTTGATATGCCACACGCCACCGTGCTGCTCAACTTTGGGCCGATGGTCATCCAGCGCCGGACGCAGTGCAGCAGACATGCGCAACACCCGTGCCTCACCAAACGCCGGGTGCAAGCTGTGCAGTGCACTGGCCAGTTCCAGCACCGAACGCACGGTGACCGGGCCTGTGTCTTCAGATTCGAGCTCGGTCGCGCCGACCACAAATTCACCGTTGGGGCGCGGCGCTACGTACAGCTGGTAGCGCGGGTGCATCAGGCGTACCGGACGTTGCAAGGTCACGCCCTGGCATGCCACACGCAGCACCTCGCCGCGCACGCCGCGCAAGGTGGGCAACGCTGACTTGCTGCCTGTGCCGCGCGCGTCCACAGTCATGTCAAAGCTGTGTTGCTGGTCTGCGCAAACGATAGCCTTTGGCTCCAGTCTTTCAACATCTTTGCCTTCATGCCATTGCACCCCCAGGCGGTCCAGCTCCATCGCCAATACCGCCATCAGTTGGTCATTGGCCAGTTGGCCTTCGCCTGTCAGATACAAGCCGCCGCTAAAGCGGCCAGCCAACGTAGGCTCAAGTTGGGCTAGCGCTGCTGCATCCAGGGTCTGAACCTGCGCCATGCAAGCTGCTGGCAGCTTGTGGTGCAGCAGGCGGCTGAAGTGTTCAAGCGACGCGCCGTCTTGCGTGTGCGCAACGACCAGCGTACCGTCTTGCCTGAAGTAGACAGGGCTGGTCAGTTGCGCCAAATACTGTGGCCACAAAGCCAGCGAGCGCTGACCCAACTCAAACACCGCATCATCAGACACCGCCAGCTCAGCCAGCGGCGACAGCATGGCCGCAGCGGTTTGCGAAGCCGTGTCCAGCGCATCGCGGTGTTTGGCGTCGAACAGGCTCACACGGCAGCCTGCTCTCGCCAGTCGCCAAGCCAGCAGGCGACCCGCCAGGCCTGCGCCTGCGATGCCGATGTGCGCTCGCGTCATGTCAGGAATAAATCTCGCTTCCGCCCTCGCGAAACTCCTTGGCCTTGACTTGAAGGTCATTGTCGATCTGCTTGATGGCAATCACGTTTGGAGCAGGCGCAAGTGTCGTGGTCGAAGGATTCAACCGAGCAAACTCGCGCACCTCCTGCGAGATCTTCATCGAGCAGAACTTCGGCCCGCGCATTGAACAGAAATGCGCGACCTTGGCGTTTTCTTTCGGCAGCGTTTCATCGTGGTAGGCCATCGCCGTGTCCGGGTCAATCGCCAGACGGAATTGGTCTTCCCAGCGGAACTCAAACCGCGCCTTGCTCACTGCGTTGTCCCACATCTGCGCGCCGGGGTAGCCCTTGGCCAAATCGCCTGCATGCGCTGCAATCTTGTAGGCAATCAGCCCCTGCTTCACGTCGTCACGGTTCGGCAGCCCCAGGTGTTCCTTCGGAGTTACGTAACACAGCATGGCGGTACCGTACCAGCCGATGTTGGCCGCGCCCATGGCTGAGGAAATGTGGTCATAGCCAGGTGAAATATCGGTAATCAGCGGGCCGAGTGTGTAGAACGGGGCTTCAAAACAGGCTTCCAATTGCTTCTCGACGTTTTCCTTGACCAGTTGCAGCGGCACATGGCCTGGGCCTTCAATCATCACCTGCACGTCATGCTTCCAGGCGATCTGCGTCAGCTCGCCCAGCGTGTGCAGCTCAGCAAATTGCGCTTCGTCGTTGGCGTCAGCAATTGAGCCGGGCCGCAGGCCATCACCCAGCGAAAAGCAGATGTCGTACTGCTTCATGATCTCGCAGATGTCTTCAAAGTGCTCGTACAAAAAGCTTTCTTTGTGATGCGACAAACACCACTTCGCCATGATGGAGCCACCGCGCGACACGATGCCCGTCAGGCGGTTGGCCGTCAGCGGCACATAAGCCAGCCGCACACCGGCGTGGATGGTGAAGTAATCCACGCCCTGCTCGGCCTGTTCGATCAACGTGTCGCGAAAGATTTCCCACGTCAGGTCTTCCGCCTTGCCATTGACTTTTTCCAGTGCCTGGTAAATCGGCACGGTACCAATTGGCACAGGCGAGTTGCGCAAAATCCATTCGCGCGTTTCATGGATGTTGTCACCCGTTGACAAATCCATCACCGTGTCAGCGCCCCAGCGGATCGACCAGACCAGCTTGTCGACTTCTTCTTCAATGCTCGACGTGACGGCCGAGTTGCCAATGTTGGCGTTGACCTTGATCAAGAAGTTGCGGCCAATGATCATCGGCTCGCTCTCGGGGTGGTTGATGTTGTTCGGTATCACGGCACGGCCACGCGCCACTTCATCGCGCACAAACTCGGCGGTGATCTGCTCGGGGATGGACGCGTTGAACGAATGCCCTTTTTTAGGCATGCGTTCGGTTGCCAGGCGCTCGGCCAGTTGCGCGCGCACCAGGTTTTCACGAATGGCGATGTATTCCATCTCGGGGGTGACGATGCCTTTGCGCGCATAGTGCATTTGTGACACATTCATGCCTGGCCTGGCACGGCGCGGCACTGGGGCTTTGGCCATGCGCAGGGCGCTCAAGGCGGGGTCATTCAAGCGCTCGCGGCCGTAGGCACTGCTGATTCCGTCAAGCGCTTCCGTGTCTTGCCGCTCATTGATCCACGCACCGCGCAGGGGCTGCAGGCCGCGTGTCACGTCAATGGCCACATCCGGGTCGGTGTATACACCTGATGCATCAAACAGGCGCAGCGGCGGGTTGGCCTCGCGGCGGGTGTTCGTGCCTTCAGCGACAAGTGTGTCGGTCAGGGACACCTCACGAAATGGCACACGAATGTCGGGGCGCGAGCCCTCAATGTAAATTTTGCGCGAACCGGGGAACGGCGTGCGCGTGATACGGCTTGTCAGGTTGGCGGTATCAACGGTCAGTGAGGTTTTTGCCATGGCGGGTCTCCGTGAGTTCAGGTGGGTGCCTGCCTGGAGAGCCCAATCCTTTATGAAAAAGGAATCCGGGAGCCAAAAAGCGTTGTTCCCTACGCGGGTATCACCCCGATCAGGTTCAGCGGGTCTCGCTATTTATAAAAAGCGATCTCAGCCCCTTCAACACAGGGCACCCCGACAAGCTGAAATCATTGTAAGCACATTCAACATTCACCAAACTTTACAAACCATCACCGTAAAACAATCGCGTGTTCACAAGCGGCCTGCAAACTTGCCTTCATCTTCTTGAAAGGAAGTTTTTATGCCATTCAATCTCAATCCGTCTCCCCGTTTTAACCGCCTTGTCAATGGCTTGGCTCTTGCAGGTCTGCTGGCAGCAGGTGCCAGCGCCATGGCGCAGGGCACACCACCTGTTGCACAAAGCCCCGGCCCACGCAGTGAGCACATGGGCAAGCATGACCCGGCAAAAATGCAGGCCATGATGGCCAAGCACCAAGCCGACCTGAAGGCCAAACTCAAACTCACGCCAGCACAAGAAGGTGCGTGGACTACCTACACCACCGCCATGCAGCCGCCTGCTGGTTTGCAGCAGCGGCCCAGCGAGGCACAGCGCGCAGAGATGGACAAGCTCACCACGCCAGAGCGCATCGACAAAATGCGCGCTTTGCGGGCCGAGCGCATGACGCAAATGAATACAGCGATGGACAAGCGTGGAAATGCCACCAAAACGTTTTATGCGGCTCTAACGCCTGACCAGCAAAAGGTCTTTGATGCTGAGCATCAACAGCACGGCGCGCGCGGTGAACACGGTCGCCATGGTGGCCCCGAATACAAGAAAAACTGACCCTGCACGGCAGCACAGAGAGCGCGCCGCAAGATGGCGTAGGACATCACCCATACGGCGTTAGTGCAGTCTGCGCGCTGTTTAGACTGGCGCAATGATCAAAGTCCCTACCGTCCGTAAAGGACAGGCCCCGGCCGTTTTGTCGCGCAAAACATTCCATGAACGTTTCATGCAATCGTTCATGGACCCAGCCTTCAAGCCAGAAGCCGAGGCGCTGAGCCGACTGGAAACCGTCGCCTGGGAAGCTTACAAAGAAGGCCGCAAAGCACCCGTGACGCGAAAGGCGGGGCCGGGCTACGCTGACCCTGACTACGACCTGTCGGTCGAATGGCTGGCAACAAAAAAGCAGATTGAAGCCGCTCAAGCCGTGTGGTCGAAAAAGGCAAGCCCCTCGCGTGTGCTGCTGATTTGCGGCTCAGCCCGCAATGATGGCACCTGCCCCGGCGAGATCTCCAAAACATGGCGCTTGACCAACGCCGCAAAAACCACGTTGCAAAAAGAAGGTATTGAAGTGGACGTGCTGGACCTGAGTTTGCTCACTTCCAGCTACAACTTGAACATTCACCCCTGCAAGGGTTGCGTGTCTACCGCCATGCCGCTGTGCCATTGGCCCTGTAGTTGCTACCCCAACCACGCACAAGGCCAGACCAGCGACTGGATGGCTGAAATTTACGAACGCTGGACAGCCGCGCACGGCATCATCATTCTGACACCCGTGTACTGGTACCAGGCACCGAGCCCGCTCAAGCTGATGATTGACAGGCTGGTGTGTGCCGATGGCGGCAATCCGGATCCCACCACCACGCATGGCAAGACGCCCTCAGAGGCCAAAGCGCTGGAAATGAAAGGCTGGGACTATCCCAAGCACCTGAGTGGCCGCACTTATGGCGTGGTGGTACATGGCGACGTGGCAGGCATTGAAGGCGCGCGCCGCTCTTTGTGCGACTGGCTGGACTGGATGGGGCTGATAGATGCGGGCTCTCAAGCCAAACTGGACCGCTTCATTGGCTACTACGAGCCCTATGCCAACAGCCACGACACACTGGATGCCGATAAAGACGTGCAGGCCGAAGTGCGCAATGTGGCCAGCGCCGTGGCGCATGCTGTCAAGGCACTGCGCGCCGGAACACTACCAAAGCCCGACAAAAACTTGAAGCGCCCCAGACCCAAATAACGCACATAAAAATGCCCGCTTCATGAGAAGACGGGCATTTTGTTAGGCCTGCAAAAGCAGACGTTGCAGACAACCGGATTATTGCGCCTTGCCGTCTTTCATGGGCATGTCAGGTTTGGCCATGGACGTATCGCCACTCATTTTTGCTTCACGCTTGGACTTTGCCATCGCCTTGCGTTGATCACGTTTGGCTTTTCGCTCGGCAGTGGTTGATTTGTTCAGGTTCTTTGTATTCATGTTGTCTGCTGGAGTTGCTGCAGAGCCACCTTGAATGCCGGGTGTGGCGCGGCCGGTCACAGCTTCAGCCTTGACGTCAGCACGTGAGTTAGGCATATTGCCGGGTGCTGCGGTTTGTGCAGGTGAAGGGCCTGAGCCGCCTTGCGTGCCGGCCTTGGCTTCGCCAGTACCAATTTGGGATTTCACTTCAGCCCGTGTGTTGGGCATATTGCCCGGTGCAGCCTTTTCAGCAGCCGACGGGCCAGAGCCGCCTTGCGTACCGGGCATGGCTGGCGTAGATTGCGCTGCCGCAAAACCCGAAGTAGCCATCATGGCAACCATAAGAATAGACAGTGTTGATTTGTTCATTTCAATTTCCTTAATAGTGGAGGGGTGACGCAAAACGCCAGGAAATTTGCCCGATGCTTTGCTGAGAGGCTCATTGGAAACCCCACCCGCTTAAGGTAAGGCGTACCGCAAATTTTTTTGATCAGCCCAAGCGCAGGATGTATGTAGGACAGCATCACGAAGGCTGTTGTAAAGTTGCAGGACAAATATCCAATTCGACATGGTTGCCCGTTTTAAATCCCTCAGCCCCAGCGCCCCCCTGTCAGACCAGGTTGCTGAGGCGATCAGCCGTGAAATCCATGCGGCACGGCTGGCGGACGGTGACAAGCTGCCTACCGAGGCTGCACTGGCCGCACAGTTTGGTGTCAGCCGCACCGTGATACGCGAGGCCGTGTCGCGGCTGAAATCACTTGGCCTCGTGGAATCACGCCAGGGCAGCGGCGTTTTTGTCAGGCCTGCCGGGTTTTCACCGCTTAACTTTGATGCGCGCTCTGCGGTGTCCAAACAAGCCGTGATTCAAATGGTGGAGGTGCGACGCGCGCTTGAAGCCGAGGTTGCTGCCCTGGCCGCCCTGCGCCGTACAGACGCGGACATCAAACGCCTCAAACGCGCCATTGACGCGCTGGCGCAAGCCGTGAAGGCGGGCGGTGACGGCGTGACTGAAGACGTCGCGCTGCACCGTGCCATCGCCGATGCGGCACAAAACCCGTTTTTAATCAGCACACTCGACTACTTGCGGCAGTTTTTGCATGGTGCCACCCGCGTCACCCGCGCCAATGAGGCGCGCCGGGCTGACTTTGCGCGCCAGGTGCAGCTGGAGCACCTGGCCATCATGGAGGCCATCACCCTGGGTGACGCGGCCAAAGCACGCAAGGCCGCGGCACGCCATATGGACAACGCCATCAAACGCATCGAACAGGCCGACCCGGCCTTCTGGCAGCAAGAAGGCGTCAAGCTGGCCAGCCCACTGGTCTCAAGCACCGCTCGCCATTAGACGCATCGCTTTAGCAAAGTTGGGGGAAACCCGTGGTTTGTCCTGTTGATTAATTTGTATGATAACCAGACAAATGATGACTTAAAAATCAAACTATGTGTCAGGAATTTCAGCATGTATAAACGTATTATTTTGGCCTTGACAATAGCCGCCCTGTTTCCTGCCGCCTGGGCGCAAACCTGGCCTAATCGGGCCATCAAAATCATCGTGCCGTCTGCTGCGGGTTCGGCGCCTGACACCATGACGCGTCTGCTGGGCATTGAGCTGCAAAAGCGCCTGGGGCAAAGTGTGGTGGCCGATAACAAGCCTGGTGCTGGCGGCGCGCTGGGTGCGGATATCGTGGCCAAGTCTCCAGCCGACGGTTACACGCTGGTGATGGGCAATATTGGCTCTCATGCCATGAATGTGGGCGTGTATCCCAAGCTGGCCTACAACCCGGTCAAGGACTTTGAAGCCGTGGCCATGGTGGCCACCACCCCCAGCCTGATGAGCGTGTCCAGCGAGTTGCCAGTTAAAACGCTCAAGGAATTCATTGACTACGCCCGCAAGGAAGGCGAGGCGGTGACGTTTTCTTCGGGTGGCAATGGCAGCTCGTCGCATCTGGCGGGAGAGTATTTGAATTTGATTGCCAATCTGAAAATGCGCCACGTGCCCTACAAGGACGTGCAGCAGGCATTAGGCGATGTTGCCGCCCAGCGAGTGACGGTCATGATCAGCAACATGCCGCCAGCCATGGCGCTGGTGCGTGGCGGCAAGCTCCGGCCCGTTGCCGTGACCACGCGTACCCGCGCTAAAGCCCTGCCGGATGTGCCGACAATGATCGAAGGCGGCACCAACTTTGAGCAAACCGTGTGGTTTGGCCTGTTTGCACCTGCAGGCACACCCGCAGCCATCGTTGAGCGACTGAACAGGGAAGTCGCCGAGATCCTGAAAGACCCGGCCTTTGCCGACAAGCTCAGCGCAACGGGCGCTACGCCAATGATCAACACACCAACGGAAATGAAAAGTTTCGTCACGCTTGAAGTTGACAAGTGGGTCAAGGTGGCGCGTGACTCTGGCGCAAAGGCTGACTAAACCATGCACTTACAGAAACTTTTTCAACGCCGCCAGCTTCTTATAACCAGCGCAGCAGCCATGCTGGCCGCACCGGGCTTTGCCAATTCGCAAAACTGGCCCGCCAAGCCTGTACGCCTTGTCGTACCTTTCCCGCCAGGCGGGCTGATTGACACCATGGCGCGGCTGATCGGCCCCCGACTGGCGCAAGAGCTGGGCCAAGCCGTTGTTATAGACAACAAACCAGGTGCCGGTGGCAATCTGGGCGGAGCAGAGGCGGCGCGAAGCACGCCGGACGGCTACACGTTGCTAATGGCCTCGCCACCGTTGACCATCAGCCCCGCGCTGTATGCCGCCATGCCTTACAAGCCCGAGCAGATCATGCCTGTTGGCCTGATTGGACGCGTGCCCAATGTGCTGCTGGTCAATCCCAAGAGCGGATTCAACACTGTGGCGGAGCTGCTGGCCAAAGCTAAAAGCGTGCCGGGCAAGCTCAACTATGCATCCAACGGCAACGGCACCTCTTTGCATCTGAGTGCCGAGTTGCTCAAGAGCAGTACAGGTACATTTATCACCCACATCCCGTACCGGGGCGCAGCGCAGGCCGTGACAGGGCTGATCGCGGGTGAGGTCGACATGATGTTTGAAAACCTGCCATCCGTCATTGGCCAGATTCAGGGCGGCAGTGTCAGGGCGCTTGCCGTGACAACGCGCACACGCAGCAAAACCATTGCGTCGGTTCCCACGCTTGCAGAATCCGGCTTGCCAGACTTTGATGTCAGCTCATGGTACGGTCTGGCAGCACCCGCAGGCACACCCGTCGCGGTGGTCGCGCGCCTGGAGCAAGCGCTTGAAAAAATCGCCCGAGATGCAGAAATGGTGCGCACCATGGAGTCCCGCGGCGCTGAGGTCGGCTTTCTCAATGCGCAGGCGATGGGCGCTTTCATGGCGGTGGACGCCGCCAAGTGGAAGCGCGTGGCTGCATTCGCAAAGATAACGCTCGGCTAATTTTGTCCGATCAAGTCGACACATTTGTTTAAATCCAAGGAGTTTTCATGAAAATCCAGAGACGACACATCCTTAAAGCCGCCAGCGCCGCTGCTGGCCTGGCAGCCATGGGCAACAGCCTGCCAACCCATGCCAAAGCGCCCATGGCGGGCAACCAGGTCATCAGCGTGCACCGCATGAAACTGGGAGATTTTGAGGTCACCTCCATTCTCGATGGATACATTGAGCTTGACCCCAGGCTGCTGAACGCCCCGCCAGAAAGGGTGCAACGATTGATGGAGGCCGCCAATCTGCCTTATGGCCCGATCCGCACGCCAGTCAATACTTTTTTGGTCAACACGGGCGAAAAACTTGTATTGCTTGACACAGGCGGCGCCAAGTTCTTAGGCCCGACTGCTGGTCGCCTGGTGCAGGGCTTGGCCGCTGCAGGCATTGAGCCTGCGCAGGTTGACGAAATCTACATTACCCACATGCATGGCGACCACCTGCATGGCGCTGTCACGCCTGAAGGCGCGGCCCTGTTCCCTAACGCAGTACTGCGCATTGCCCAGCAGGACGTGGACTATTGGCTCAATCCAGACGTTGAGGCCGCTGCCCCTGCGGCGCAAAAGGGCCGTTTCATGCCAGCCAAACGCGCAAAGGCAGCCTACGGTGACAGGCTGAAACCTTTCAAACAGGGCGAGGTATTGACACCCGGCATTGCCTCCGTTGCGGCAGTTGGACACACGCCGGGCCACACCTGCTACCTGGTGACCTCTGGCAGTGCCAAAATGCTGGCCATCGGCGATCTGATTCACATCGCCCCGGTGCAGTTTGCCAGCCCTGAAGTCACCATTTCTTTTGACTGGGAGCAGCCCAAAGCCAGTGCCGCGCGCATAAACCTGTTTGACATGGCAGCCAAAGACAATATTTTGATAGCCGCAGTGCATTTGCCTTTCCCAGGTTTGGGCACGCTGCGCAAAGAGGGCACGTCCTACGCTTACACGCCACTGTCGTGGAGGCTTTTTTAAGTGCCATCAACTGTTGGCCTGATCGGCCTTGGCGCTATGGGCAGCGGCATGGCGCAGTCACTGCGCCGTGCCGGGCACATGCCGTTTGTATTTGATGTGCGCAAAGAGGTGGCCGAGGCTTTTGCGGCCAGTGGCGGCACGGCTTGCGCGTCACCCGCAGCGCTGGCCAGCCAGTGCAGCGTGGTGGTGTCGGTTGTCGTCAACGCAGCGCAAACTGAAAGCGTGCTGTTTGGCGAACAAGGTTGTGCCAGCGCGATGGCGCCCGGCAGTGTCTTTGTGATGTGCTCCACGGTGGACCCCAACTGGTCCATTGCACTGGAGGCGCGCCTGGCAGCACTCGGTATTTTGTACATTGACGCGCCCATTTCTGGCGGTGCCGCGCGCGCTGCAAGTGGCGAGATGACGATGATGAGCGCGGCCAAACCCGAGGCTTACGCCATTGCCGAGCCGTTTTTGCGCGCCATGGCGGGCACGCTGTACAAGCTGGGTGACAAAGCCGGCGCGGGCAGCAAGGTCAAGATCATCAACCAGCTGCTGGCCGGTGTACACATAGCCGCTGCCGCAGAAGCCATGGCCCTGGGCCTGCGCGAAGGTGTCGATGCCGCTTCACTGTATGACGTCATCACCCACAGCGCGGGCAACAGCTGGATGTTTGAAAACCGCATGGCGCACGTATTAGCGGCGGATTACACGCCATTATCAGCCGTCGATATTTTCGTCAAAGACCTGGGTATTGTTTTAGACATGGCACGTGCCACCAAATTCCCACTTCCCTTGTCCAGCACCGCACACCAGATGTTCATGCAGGCTTCGACTGCGGGTTTTGCCAAAGAAGACGACAGCGCCGTCATCAAAATCTTCCCAGGTATTGAACTTCCCAAAAAGAAGTAAGTAAGCAAGTAAGCAAACAAAAATAAAAATAAAATTCAAGGATTTTTATGCATATTTTGATCACTGGAGGCGCTGGATTCTTAGGCGTTCGGCTCGCACGTACTTTATTGGCGCAAGGCTCGCTGACACTGAATGGCGCTACTGCACAAACCATTCAAACCATCACATTGGCTGACCGCGTCGCTGCGCCCGCTGATTTATTGGCGGACACAAAAATAGTATCGCTGGTAGGTGATTTAAACGACTTGCTCAGTGAGCAAAAATTGCCAACCAGCAACACCAATGTAGTTTTCCACCTAGCCGCAGCAGTCAGTGGCGAATGCGAAGCTGATTTTGACTTGGGCATGCGAAGCAATTACGAAGCGACCCGTTCATTGCTTGAAGCTTGCCGAGCTTTAAAAACCAAACCCACGTTTGTATTCGCCAGCTCATTGGCCGTGTTTGGCAAAGTCCCCGGTTTTCCCATGCCTGAACTGATTGAAGACGACACCTTGCCCACGCCGCAAAGCAGCTATGGCACACAAAAATTGATTGGCGAAAATTTGGTCGCGGATTTTGGTCGCAAAGGCTTCATCACAGCGCGAAGCGTCCGTTTGATGACCGTCAGCGTTCGCGCTGGCAAGCCGAATGGTGCCGCTTCAGGCTTTTTGAGCGGCATGATTCGCGAGCCGCTGGCTGGCCTCAAAGCCGCCTGCCCTGTACCGGCAGCTACTTTGATCGCATTGTCTTCCCCAGCCCGCACCGTAGAAGGCATCATCCGCGCTGCTGAAGTCACCAGCGAAGCGTGGGGGCCTTTAAAAGCTGTAAACTTACCTGCGTTGTGCACCAGCGTGGGCGACATGGCAGCAGCACTTGAGCGCGTTGCTGGTAAAGCCGCAACAGATTTGCTGGATTGGACGCCCGACCCCGCCATTTTGAAACTGGTAGAAACTTGGCCCGGCGTTGTCACGTCAGCTCGTGCCAACAAACTGGGCCTGCAGGCTGATACGGATTACGAAAAAATCATTCGCGACTACATCCGCGAAAATCCAGAAGCGATCAAACTCAAAATCAATCCATGAACAAGATTCTGCTGGGCTGCATTGCCGACGATTTCACGGGTGCAACCGATCTAGCGAACAACCTCGTACGCGCAGGCATGCGGGTGGTGCAAACCAACGGTGTGCCGACCCAAGCACTGAATGCGGAGGCAGATGCGGTTGTCATCGCGTTAAAAACGCGCACCATCGCGCCAGCAGATGCCATTGCCCAGTCTTTAGCCGCTCTAAATTGGCTACAGCAAGCAGGTAGCTGCCAGATTTACTTCAAGTATTGCTCTACCTTTGATAGCTGGTACGGTGCTAATGATGACGCGAAACGTGGCAATATTGGCCCTGTGACGGAAGCGCTGATGGATGTTATGGGCGTCGATTTCACCACCGCCACGCCTGCCTTTCCTGACAACGGACGCACCGTTTTCAAAGGCCATTTGTTTGTGGGTGAAGTGCTGCTGTCCGAATCCAGCATGAAAACGCATCCGCTCACACCCATGCGCGATGCCAATTTAGTTACGGTGATGCAAGCGCAATGCAAACGAAAAATTGGGCTGATTGACTACCGCACCGTTGCGGCAGGCGCTGAGGCTGTTCAAACTCGCATCGCTGAACTGAAAGGTCAAGGCGTTGGCATCGCGATTGTGGACGCCATCTCGAATGAAGATTTGATGCGCTTAGGCCCTGCGCTCGCAGATTTGCCATTGTTGACGGCAGGTTCGGGTGTGGCGATTGGCTTGCCGCAGAATTTCGGAATTGATGCTAATGGGACTTCACAAGCCGCTGCTTTGCCCGCTGCCAAAGGCTTGCAAGCCGTCGTGTCGGGCAGTTGTTCACAAGCAACCAATGCACAAGTCGCTGTTTGGCAAGCCAGTGGACGTCCGCGTAAAGCTTTGAATTTAGTTGAAATTTTAGGTAGTGACGCACAGCACCATACCGAAGTGCACAACGTGCTGTCCTGGGCGAAACCGCTACTTCCCAGCGGACCGGTACTGATTTATTCAACCGCAGATGCTGTATCCGTCAAAACCACCCAAACCGCGTTGGGCAGCGACGCGACTGGAGCTCGCGTTGAACAAGCGCTGAGTGCGATTGCCAAAGGATTGGTCGAGCTAGGCGTACAACAGCTGGTAGTCGCAGGTGGTGAAACTTCAGGTGCTTGCGTCTTGGCATTGGGGGTGGAGCAAATGCAAATCGGCCAGCAAATCGACCCTGGCGTGCCTTGGTGTTACGGATCTAGCAGCGCAACTGGTGTCAACATCCATCTCACCCTTAAATCGGGCAATTTTGGAAATCCTGACTTCTTCGCCAAAGCTTTCGAACTGCTACAGTAAACATTTATCTACTGAACCTTAATATGCCGAAATTCGCTGCCAATCTGTCGATGATGTATGTTGAATTGCCGTTTTTAGACCGCTTTGAAGCCGCGGCCAAAGATGGCTTTAAAGCGGTGGAATACCTGTTTCCTTACGCTTTTGAGGCCAAAGAATTGGCTTCAAGGCTGAAAAACAACGGTTTACAGCAAGTGCTATTCAACCTGCCTCCCGGCGGCGTGGATGCTAAATCCATAGACGAAGCTTGGAACACCGGCACACGCGGCATCGCCTGTATTGCGGGACGTGAAGCTGAATTTGCCGCCGGTGCAGACTTGGCACTGCGCTACGCCGAAGCTTTGGACTGCCCCAGATTGCACATGATGGCAGGTTTGCTTCCGACTGAAAAAAACAAGCTGGACGTGCGTGAAACCTATATCAGCAATGCCAGATCTGCTAGCCAATTGGTAGCAAAACAAGGCATCAATCTGTTGCTAGAACCCATCAACTCCCGCGATATTCCGGGTTTC